>NZ_CADFEH010000058.1:0-29764 GCF_902833155.1 Burkholderia sp. BCC1047
AGCGATACCGTGTCCATGATGGTCCTCCAGAAGGACAAAATCCTCACTCAGCGTAGTCCACTGAGTGAGGATCGGGCTGACCATCCTATTAACCCCGCAGACTGGCGTCATGCGGAGTTCGTGCGACGAGCGCGGAATTTGGTGGGGCGGCGGCACTCGCATTGTGGCGTGTAATCCTTGTCTGTATTGGGATTTCATGTATTTTTGAATTGAAGAACCCCCAAAAAAGCCCCCGGCGATGACGCGTTGGTGGTCAGTCCAGATCCGGGAACCACGCTTTCCGAACCCGCGCGCCGATGCGCTTATCCCGCTTCTCGTAACCGAGCTGGCGCAGGATTTTTCCGATTCTCATGTCGGTTGCGCGATTCAGTCGGCTAGCGTCTAGGCGCAGTGCCTCAGCGGCTACATCGCATATGAGCAGGTATTCTCGCTCGCCCGGCGCGGGCTCGTCGTCGAACCGAGTGGCAGCAGCGCCGTTGAGCCACTGCTCGACCATCGGCAGCCACGGGTCGTCGTTAGCCGGCGCGGCCGCGAACGCGGCGTGTTCGTCCTTGGCAAGGCGTTCGGCTGCCTGCCAACGGATACCGCCGTCCATAAAGAGAGTGCGGCCTTCGGCCCACAGCTGATCTCGATCGCGCATTACTGCGTCTATGTCGACGTTTCCGACGCGTATCGGGAGCCAACGTCGGTTGCCAGTTTCGTCGATCAAAATGCCTTCTTCGTTGCTGGTGCCAATGAAGACCAGGCGACGGGGCACTGTCGCGGCGTGCTCTTTGTACAGCTGCCGATACGTATCTTGCGTCGCGGTAATGAATGCCTTGATCGACTCGATTTCGCGCGTGCGCATGCCCTTCAGTTCTGCTATTTCGCCTACGAGGGCGCCCCGCATCTTACGGGCGGTTTCGGCGTCCCGCGTGCCGAGGTCGATTTCGACATACTGATCGGCGTGCGGTACCATCGCCGCGATTGCCGATGACTTTCGCAGACCCTGATCGCCGATGAAGATAGGCACCATATCGGCCTTGACGCCCGGTTCAAGCACGCGGCCCGCGAATGCAGTCCAGAGGTAGAGCGACACGGCGCGCGCATACGGCGAGTCAGGTACGCTGAAATACACCTCCATGAATCGATCGACGCGCGGTGCGCCATCCCACGACAAGCCGTTCAGCCAGTCAATCGCCGAATCGAATTTCCGCTCGCGGGCAACGAGGTGCACCGCGTCGCGGATCATCTCTCGGCCGATCGGCTTAAAGCCGCCCTGCTCGAGGCGGATGCGGAGCCGTGTGTAGTCCTCGTCAACGAATGGGCGCCACATAGGTGCGTCGGGATCCGACCACGTCAGCTCGTCGCGGAAGGTGTCAAAACGGATGTCGGCGCCGGCAACGTGAGGTGCGCGTAGCGCGAGCTGCGTGTTTCCGATCGTCGCTAGGATCGCACCGGCCTTGTCGTACTTAAATGGTGGTCGGTAGGGCTCCTGCTGTGCGAGTTCGGCCGGCATAGCCGTAAAGTCCCCCTCGATCTGCTCACGCTCCCATTCGTCGTATGCGGCTGGGCTGTATCTCTTTGCCAGTGTATGAAGCGTGCCGATCGTGGTCGCGTCGGAGCGTTCCGTGCTTGCACTGTTCCACACCTTCTCGACCGCGGCGCGGCCGCCGTAAGCGTATTCGGCGGTTGCCGACCATTCGTCGCAAATCTCCATGCCTTCGGCAGAGCCGCGGGTTTCATGGTGGACCCCAAATTGCACGTCTCGCCATTCGGCATAGCTCCCGTCTGCGGGAATCATGCCGAGCAGCGCGCGAATTTCGTCAATGCGCGGTGCGGTCGACGGTAAGGCGCGGCCGCGCATATGTTTGGCGGAGATGTCGTCGGTCTGGATATGGGCCAATGCCGCCAGATCGGGAAGCGTGTACGTGCGATCTGTCGCGTAGAGAATGCGCGATGCGCTCGGCGCAGTGGGGTAACCCTTTCTGAGTTTGGACTCGGTCGGCCAGTTCCACGTGCCTGGCACTCGCATGATCCGGTCGCAGTTGTGTGTGTCGGGCCCGTCGAATTCCTTGCCGATAGCCGCGTTGATCTGTTCGTAGTTCGTCGCCCACTCATCGGTCAGCGGCGTTGGCGCGGCAAGCCGGAAAAACGCTTGCAGCCCGTTGCCCGAATCGATGATGAAGGACGCATGCTTGCGTAGACGATCGGCGTGCGGGCCGAGCAAGTGACCGCGCGCCGCATCGTATGAGCCGAACCCCTTAATGTCTGGATCGCAGTCGCTCCACGCGAATCGCGCCGACGCCATGTCCGCTTTTGCGGGTTTGCGTTCGAAGCACGTAGCGTCGTTAGGTAGCCAATAGATATTGCTCGCGGCAGTGTTGTGCGTGCGCGCATACTCGATCAGTGCATCGGTTTCCGCCGGTACCGCGAAGGTCCGTGCTCGCGGCTTGCTTCCAGCCGCAGCGGCGATGCGGAGCAACATCAGCTGACCGCCGTCGGGGCGCGCCAAAGTGACGAACTGACGCAGCACGTCGACGTCCACTTCTGCATGCGGGCGACTCGATTGGTCTTTAAGTTCTGTAGGAGTTCTATTCATTAAAGGGCGATTGGCTTAGCCATTGTGTACTTGCTTTACCGGCTCGTCGGCATCGTAAGGTAGCCGGCGCTCACGTGGCCAACCCGCACATGCGTTTCAGTTTCTTGTTCGCGTTCGGCAACGTGCCGCCGACCTTCGACAAGGTCAGCCCTACGCAGTGTCCGCTGAGGTGCCATTCGACGGCTTGTTGCGCACGTCGGCCACCTCCGGGGCGATGAGTCACGCGGTTGTCCGGTTCGATGATCGCATCCGGCAGGCCGCGGTCCTCGAGGGGACCGTAGGGCATTTCGATCGGATAGACCTCGGTGCGGATGCCGTCTTGAGCGCTGACAATGCGCCACGCAACAACGGTTGTTACTCGAACGCAGTGTTCTTCGTCGAGCACGCGCAGCGCGAGCGTGCCGGCGGCGGCTGGGATAATCGTCGCTTCGCTCATGCTGCCACCTCGTCAGTTTGTTGCGCGCGATAGCCGTTGGGATCCGCGAACCAGCGATGAATTTCACGGTTCGGCCAAGCCACCGAATAGCTACCGAGCTTGACCCGTTTCGGAAAGCGGCCGGCACGTTCGCGATTTGTGACCGAAGACATGCACAGCGGAACGAATTGCTTCAGTTCACTCCATCGCGTGTAGCCGTCCAGGGGGAGCGTCAATGGTGAGGTGCTGCGGTCTGCGGCCATTTGTTGCGCCTTGTGGTGCGTTGAGATAGCCGCATTTCAACGTGCCGCGCATAGGTCTGACAACCCTGTAAGGCTGTGCCATACGCCCCAAAATGTCCTGGTATTGCGTACCTACCTTGACACCCCGGACGCGCATGTTTGACAAGGCGATGCGGGAATCGAACTCGAAATATGAGGCGTTCGAAGACAGTGGATGTTGTTTTCTGATGTACAGCGCAGCTTTACAGCGATTTGCTGCGAAAGTGCAAGGATTTGCTATCCGTGATCGAGTTTCGGGGGAGGGTGTTTTATCTGGGCTCGCATTTCGGGTCAAATCTTGCGTATTTGTCGCTTCCACGCGGTGTAGAGGGGGGACTCTAAATTGCCATTCCGGGTGAGCGGATGCGGCGTGCCGGGCGACCGCGTTGCTACCACCGGCTGATGAGGCTACGGAGGTAGGCAACGCGCCGGGCCTTATTCAGCGGGCCTGTTGCCTCTGTTGCCTCTGTTGCTACCTCTTATAAATAAAGAGTGGAAAAAGAGTAGCGTGCAGGAGCGCGCAGCAGTACGGGGGAGTTTTGCAACTAGAGGTAGCAACAGGCAACAGTGGCAACACTTCCACCAAACCCGCGCCAAATAAGGCGTCCGGCATGTTGCCACCGCATGGCGGCGTCGTGGAGGTAGCAACGCTGGCCGGAATAAACCAAGCACCAAATCGCGAAAAACATCCTACTCGTAGAAAACAACGCGTTCGGCAATACGCCCGTGGCAGGTAGCGACGGAGTGCGAGCTCGCTACCTGCGCAGCAAAGTGCTGAGAAATACCGAGCACGGCCGTCGCGGCGTGCAGATCCGCCTTCACGTTCGCGTGACAGTGGTAGCGAGCGCCGCCCCGCATCCCTATTTCGGTCACCTGGTCCGGTGTCGACGACTTAGGCCCATCGCGAGCCGCTGCCCGCAGCGCCGACCATGATCTATTGAAATCCCCATTGGCGATTTCAACTCCGCGCACGATACCTTGCCTAGCAGGCGTAGCGCGCCATGCAGCGCGGCCAAACCGCACGTAGCTACCCGATTGGCTACCCGGTGCCCATCCGCCGGTCGCGCGGGCGTGCGCGCGGCACGCGGTGATTGTGAGGTCTATGAACCCGAGGATCCGCGGGCCGCACGCGGCCGTGAGTCGTAGGCGTGTGCCGCGCACGACGCTCTGCATCGCGACGCCGCGCGCGGCCAGCAGCGCGCCCGCGAACAGCGCGCACAGCAGGCGCGGCATGCGCAGGTCGATCAGCATGCGCGCGACCGGATCGTGGCCCGCGAGCGCGGCCCACCAGCGCGCGGGCGTCACCCATTCGGGATCGGCCGATACACCAGCGCGCCGCCGGCGAGCGCCGACAGCGGCACGAGCACGCCGAGCCGCGCCGCGCGCACGCCGCGCACCTGACGCAGCAGGTTCGGCGCGACGAGCCCGACGTACGACAGCAGGCCGGCGATGCTGATGGCCACGCTCGTGAACGCGACGGCGACGACCGTCGCGGCAAGCCGCGTCGTCGCCGAGCGCGAGCGGGTTCAGCGGCCGGATCACGAACGGTAGTGCGACGAGCCAGCGAACGGCCAACACGAGGCCGCTCGCGCCCGGCTGATACAGGCTGCCGTTCGCCCACAGCGCGGCGAACAGCAGCAGGCAGACGCTGCCCGCGAGCACCAGCCGCAGCGGCGTCGCGCGCGCGCCAGCCGCCGGCCGTGGCGATCGCGCACGCGGCTGTGAACAGCCCGCACGCGAACAGCAGCGGCGCCGACGCGACGCCGGCCAACGCCGGCCAACGCCGGCACCAGCATCGCGGCGAGCAGGCCGAGCCGTGCGCCGCCCGTCACGCCGAGCAGATCGGGTGACGCGAGGGAATTGCGCGTGAGCGACTGGAACAGCGCGCCAGCGATGCCGCGACTGCCGCCCGAGACGACGGCCGCCGCGACGCGCGGCAGGTTACAGCTCGAACAGGAACACGTGCGCGAGCAACGCGTCGTCGCTGCCGGGCACCGCGCTCCACCATGCGCGACGCGCAGCACCGCGAGCGCGCCGATCAGCGCGACCAGGGCAAGCGCGAGCGCAGCGGCGTGACCGCCGGCCCGGCACGCGGCCGTGTTCTTCCCTGCCGCCGCACCGCGCCACGACGGATCAGCGCCGGCGAGCACAAGCACCTGGTGCGCGTGAAGCGGACGGGCGGCAAGCGACCGACCCGCGCGACCACCGACTAACCGAGCAATAACGGGGGATTCCCCGCGATCAAATACGGACAATTCGCCGTGGTTGATTGCGCAAACTGGTTGCGCAGTACGCAGGATCCTGCGTACGAAACGGACTATTTTCCGAAGCGAAGGACGCACGATCCTGCGTAGAGACTTGCGCAAACTGTTGCGCAAAGACGGGCAATTGCCCGTTTCACTGATGCGATGCTGATCGAACCGCTATTGAGGAGCCGAGCATGGCCGTAACCAACATTTCCATGACCCCGCGTACACGGATGGCGCTGCAGACTTGCGCGCTGTTGCGCGGTGCGTCGATGGCCCGCGTCGTTGCCGATGCGCTCGCCGAGTTTATCGAGCGCCACGGGCTGCTGAAGGGCGGCGAATGGCGGATCCGGCCCGACGCAAACCACGCGTGGGGCCGTGCGACGGCGGCGCAGGCCGAAGCGGCGCGCGTGCTCGACTGGCAAGTCGAACTGGTGGAGGACTGAGCGATGGCCGATATCCGACTGATCGAAGCGCAGTTGGCTGAGGCGCGCCAACAGACCACCATCGCGCAGCAACTGCTCGAGGATCGGCTGCTCGAGAACAACGGCGCAGAGGACGAGGAAACGGCGTCGCTGCGTGCCGTCGCAGATCTGCACCGGTCGCGGGAAACGTCGCTCGTCCGCGTACACGAAGCCGCGCAGCGCGCCAATAGCGCGGCGGCGCTCGAAGCGCGGCACCAGGAGTCGCGGGATGGTGTGCGTGCGGCTCGCGCTCTGGAACGCCGCTACGTCAACGCGGCGAAGGCGCTGGAAGCCGCGCTCGAGGCGGTCGCCATCGCACGCAGCGAGTTCCTGCAGGTCGACGCCGAATTGCACGAGGCGATCCGCACCGTGTGCGTGAACCCCGAGCTGAACGATGCGCAACGGCACGGGCTGTATATCAGTGGTACCCGCTCGTGGATTTCCGACCAGGCCGTGCGGACGTACGTCAAGTCGATGTTCGACGAAGATCGGCGGCCCGACAGTATCGCGGGCGTTGCCGCGCGGCACATGCAGCAAACGATCGTGCGCCTCGAAGACGCGACCGCATATCGGCAGCCGAGCCGCCGACCGCCGTACATCATCGACAGCGAAACCGCGCTGCGATCGGCCGCGGAGGATGTTCAGTGACCACGAACCGTCGATCGTTGCCCCCGAATGCAGGAAAAGGGCGTAAGCCTGGCGTCCCGAATAAGACAACACAGGCGTGCCGCGACGCGCTCGTCGAGGCGTTCGACAAGTTGGGGGGCGTGGCCGCGCTGGTGAAGTTCGGCAAGGCAGATCCGGCCGCCTTCTACAAGATCTGGAGCAAGTTGCTGCCGCGCGAGATCAAGGCCGAAGTCACGGACATGACGCGCGAGGAACGTCTCGAACGGCTGAAAGAACTGATCGGTGTTGGGAGCGCACATGGTGAGGATTGACGCGGATCGCCTCGAGCAGTTGACCGATGCCGAGCTCAGCCAACTGGAGCAGCTTCTCGCGCCGCGGCTTGATGCGCCGATGCTGATCGTCGGCGAGCGCGAGGACCGGCGTGCTCGCGTGGCCGCATATGTCGCTGAGCATGCCTGCATGCCGGAAACGACTGTCGTTATCAGGAGATTCACGTGACGATTCTCGATGCGGTCCGTGCATTGACGGCCGGCGAACAGGAAGAAGCGCTCGAACTGCTCGCACCGCCGGCACGCGCAAAAATTCTCGTGCTGCGACGTGGTGAGGACCGGGACGCGGAGGTTTCGGCCTACGTCGAGCGTCACGGATATTTGCCGCCATTCGTTGTCGAGCTCGACAAGGTCAACCGATTCGTGACGCACGTATGGGGTGCGAAGGATGGGAAACCGCCGCTCGTCCACATTGTCGACCTCTCGGGCTGGCGGTTCCCGTACGAAGGGTTTCCCAAGGAAGTTTGATATGGATACCGAACAGCAATCCGCACCCGTCGAGAAGACGCTCGAGGAACGCGCCGCGGCGTTCTACTCCAACACGAAGCAGCCCGGCGCGGCCGAAACGCCGCGCACGCCGACAGAGCCGCCGAAGGCAGCGAACGTCGCGGAAAGCCCGCGCACCGGCGCCGTCGAGCAAGGCGCGCTGCAACCCACGACAGCCGACGCGCTCGCGGAGTTGCGTGCAGATCCCGTGCGCAAGTTCTACGGCGACGAGGGGACGCACGGCACCCTGTACGACGAGCTGACCGGTTCCGGGCAGTGGGGGCAGGAGCTCGTGGCCGCGATCGACGACGGCCTGGGCGGCACGATCGATCGCAAGGAGTTCGCGGCGATCGTCGCCGACCACGGCGGCAACCAGACCGATGTGCGCGAATTCCTCGACGACGCCCGCCTGTTCGCGCAGGCCTGGCCGGCGCTGCCCGAGGCCGACAAGCAGGCCCACCTCGCCGACGCCGTGCAGGGCATGAAAGAGACGTTCGGCAGCGACTGGGAGCAGGCGTGGGACGCCGCGAACACGCTGGCGAAGCGCGACCCCCGCGTCGCGAAGCTGCTCGTCGAGACAGGCCTGGGCGCAGATCGCAAGACGGTGATCAAGTTCGCGCGCGAAGCGTTCCGGCAGCGGGCCGCAGGGAAGCTGAAGTGATGACCTCGGCGATTTGCTGGCCGGAACTTCTCGCCGAGCTTTGCGAGGTTGGCATGCCGCCGAAGATCGTCATGCGCGCAGTGAACGGCCGTATCAGCGACGCCTCGATTCGGAACTACATGCGGAAAGGGGTTGAGCCGTCGCATGTGCGCGGTGAGCTGATCCTCGACCTCTGGTGCGAAAAGACGGGCAAGCGCCGCGAAGACGCGCCGCGCCGGCCGCTACGCAGGCCGTAAGAGCAAGACCCGGAATGAAACTGATCCGAAAACTAAATAAGGACTACATATGACTGTCACATCGAGTATTCAGGACGCTAGCTACGCTACGGACGGGTCAACGACCAACTTTCCGACGGGCTTCTATTTCCTGAACCAGAACGACGTTTTCGTCGACAAGATCGATTCGAATGGGGCTCTCACGCCTCTGGTGCTCGGCACTGACTATTCCGTCAGTGGCGCCGGCGTGACGAGTGGCGGTACGGTCGTGACGAACGTTTCGTATCCGGCAGGCTCGACTCTCCACCTCTATCGGCTCGTGCCGGTGACGCAGGAAACCGAGTTCCAGCAGAACGACCCGTTTCCGGCGAAGACCGTCGAGAAGGCGCTCGATAAGCTGACGATGATCGCGCAGCAGACGAGTGCGGCGACGGTCAACTCGATCCGCTATCCGCTTTCCGAATACGGGACCGACGGTACGCTGCCGAAAAAGCCTGATCGGGCGGGGAAGGTGCTGGCGTTCGACGGCACCGGCCAGCAGGTCCTGGTGCCGCTGCCGGCGAGTGTCGGTGCGGGCGATCTGAAAAACGAGAGCTGGACCGACGGCATCGATTACATCGCCGGCACGTCGAGTCACGTCACGTTGTCGCGCGCGTACGGTACGAAGTCGAATCTCGGTATCGTCGTGATGGCCGGCGTTGCGCAGGATCCGGCGAGCTATTCGCTCGGCGACGACGGTGTGACGCTGCAGTTCGACAGCGTAATCCCCGTCGGGGTGTCGCGGATCTGGTGCGTCGGCGGCACAACGCTATCGTTGACCGTGCCGCCGGACGGATCGGTCGGTGACGATCAGCTCGTGTGGGGCAGCATCCTCAATCGCAACGTTGACTCGATCGCGGCGCTGCGCGCGCTGGATTCCGCGAGCCATAAGCGGGCGTTCGTGACGGGCTATTACGCGGTCGGCGATGGCGGCGGCGGTGCGTATCAGCTCGACTCGAGCGATACCACCAGCGTCGACAACGGAGGAACCGTCATCGTTGCGGCCGATGGCGGCCGCTGGAAGCTGCAGGTGACGGATACCGTCAGCGTCAAGCAATTCGGCGCAACGGGCACGGGGACGAGCGGAACAGACGATTCCGCCGCGATCCAACGTGCGACCAACTGGGCCGCCGCAGCCGGCAAAACGCTGTTCTTCCCGGCCGCTACCTATCGCGTCAAATCGTTCGTTACCTGGCCTGCAGGGACGAAGTGGCTCGGCGAGCCAGGGGCGCATGTCTATCTCGACCCTGCGATGGTATTGGGCGCCTTTATCGGCGGCCTCAACCGCGCGTTGTACAACGTCGGCGCTGGTTCCCTTTCGCTCGAGGGGATCGTTTTCGAGAGCGTGAAAACGGGGCTTACGCAATCGGTGTCGGTGGCCGTGGAAAACACCGTAGGCGTTCGAATTACCAACTGCACGTTCCGGAATTTTGGAGACGCTACGTACTACGCACAGGGCTTTATCGCGTTCCAAACGACCGATATCCGCCTGCTCAACAGCCGCTTCTATAACTGCTCCGGTGACGGTGCGGCGCTCGCAAGCAATATCGTCAATTTCAATGTCTCCGGGTGTGAATTCTCGCAAAACGGGGATTGGGGCCTGGCCTTGTCCGTGGGTGTCACGCAAGGCACGGTGCAAGGCAATATGTTCACCGGCAACGTCGGGACAGCCGTGGGCGCGGATCGTTGCACCGATGTGGCGTTTATCGGAAATACGATGGTGAATAACGCGCACGGTGTGCGCGTGTGCAAATTCGGTACAACCCCGGACGTAAATCGAAATATTACGATTTCGGGAAACAATATTGTCAACGCGGGAAGCATCGGCATTTCCATCGAACAGGCCGGGGATTTCAATACCGGCGCCAATGCCAATATCGCAGTCACCGGAAACACGATCACGGGATCCGGCGGTCAAGGCATCAATGTGAACGATTCGACCGATGTCGCCGTGGTCGGGAATGCGGTTTTCTCGACCGTGAGCGAGGGCATTCTCCTGAACGCATTTACCGCCGGGTGGGAGACTGGCCGCATCACCGTCAGCGGAAACAAGATCGACACGTGCGCCTACGGCATTCGTCAGCTCGCCGGCGCCGGTACGCCGTCCCGTTCGACGGTGGTAGGCAACGACATCACCGCCGCCTCGGTCTTGGCAACGAGTTTCCCCAACCCGGCACTCGTGGATTACATCGACGGCAACAGCAGCACAAGCTATTTCGATTTCTCTAAAACAATAAACGTCCCGTCCGGGAGTATGGCGACCTCGGCGTCATCGGGCGGACTCGCGCTGCCGGCGCAAGTTTGGCAGTTCCTACCGATCTATGTGGGCGGGGCCCTCAAGAAGATCCCGGTATACAACGCGTAACAGCAAATGCATGGGTGACGTGATTTACACGATTCACGTCGTCCGCTCTGCCATATCTCCTACATATACAGAGGATTCCAAAATGAAAAATATCTTGATCGGCGCAATGCTCGCGCTGACGGCCGTCGCGCACGCAGCGACGAAGGTTCCCGTGCAGATGCTTGACACGACGAGCTCGACCAGCGGGCAGGTCATCGTATCGCCCGGACCGTCCGGCGCAGCTGCGTGGGGCAGTGTTTCGGCCGGTGCGCTGGCGCCCATGGCGGCGAATACGGTGCTCGCTAACTCGCTCGGCGCGACGGCAGCGCCGACGGCCGTACCTATTCCGAGCTGCAGCGGCACGAACAACGCGCTGCGCTGGACGTCCGGGGCAGGCTTTACATGTGCAGGCAGTGTCGCGCTGACCACGAGTGCGCTGAACCAGTTCGCGGCCACGACATCGGCGCAACTGGCTGCGGTCATTTCGGATGAGACGGGCAGCGGGTCGCTGGTGTTCAACACAGCGCCGACGCTCGCCGGCACCGTTACCGTTACTGGTTCGACCGGCACCGCACTGCAGGTCACGACGAGCGGCTCAAGCCACGCCGCGCAGATCACTGATACGGGCTCAGGTGGTGCGACACTCACCCTCGTCGGGAACGGCGCGACGACGCCGGCAAAGACGCTTCGCGTTGCAAACGGCTGTTTCCAGATCATCAACAACGCCTACAGCCAAGCGCTCGCCACAATGTGCGAAGACGGAAACCTTACCGTAACCGGGGCGCTTGTGCCGTCGTCGACGGGTGGTATCGTCGGCACGACGACGAACAACAACGCGAGTGCAGGTAGCGTGGGCGAGTATCAAGCCGTTACTGGATCGGCAACGGCGCTTACGTCGGGTGCCTACACGGATATTGCAGCGCTTACCTTGTCTGCCGGTGACTGGGACGTGGAAGGCTCTGTCGGTTTCGCGAACTCGGGCGCCACCACGAACGCTTTTGTTGGCGGTCTGAGTACGGTGGCAAATACGAATCCGAACAGCACACCGGGGGTCGGTTTTACCGTGTCGAACGCCGCCGGCAGCTCCACATATCTGCCGACTCCGGTAGTCCGTTTCAGTCTTGCATCGTCCACGACTGTTCGTTTGGGCGCGCAAGCGAACTTTACCGGCGGAACCGTGACAGGTACCGGTATGATTCGAGCTCGACGGGTACGTTAAGGCGCCCGTGTGTGGCGGGGCCTGTCGGCTAATCCAGTCCCGCCGCCTGCCGATATCGGTTGAGCGCTTTGATGTACGTGCCGCAGCCGCCGAGGTTGCCCGAGTACTGATAGCCCTGAACGAAGCCGGCCGGCCCGATCGCCAGATCGATGTCGCAGTTGAAATTGAGCGGCACGTACTGCGTCGATGTTGACGTGCCGGTGTAGCTGAACGGTGTCGTGCCGACCGTCCCGAACCCGCTGTTCTGGCCGTACGATGTGAGCGGCATCAGGCCGGTTTGCTGTCGACCCCAATGCACGATCTTCATGCCGGCGACTTCACGCTCGCCAGCCGGGTAGCCGAGCACCTGGACAGCGACCGATACAGGCTGGTTGCGCAACGCGCCGAGGCCCTTGTCCATCTGACCGAACGTGACGCAACCTGACAACGCGCACGTGAGCGCGCACATCCCCGCGATTCGTTTCATCTGTTCCCCCGTTTTCATCGTTGTGGTTCGGCGGATTCTAGCGCGCTGCGCGACCGCCGGCGAGCAACGTGCGAGTTGTGTCAAGGCCTGCTGTACACGTCGTACAGCGTTGCTTAACCTTTGATTTTATTGCACTTTATTTCGAATTCGCTCTATACTGAACCCGTCGACGCAAACAACGTTGACCGGGTTTGACAGCCCGAATGCATGCGGCGGTGAACCGCTCGCAAGGGCGGTTTTTCTTCGTTTGAGATTGCGCATCTTCTATGGGTGGCGCGAGTGGAGAGGCTTCGGCCTGCCGGGTTCCGTATGCCCCGGTCTGTCAACTTCGCTCGTTGCCGCCCACCCCGTTTGACAGCGGGGCGATGCGATCGCATACGGAGCCTATCATGACGTTCCACGTTTCCGAGAACGCTTTCCCTATCGGTAGTATTCCTGATCAAATTTCGGTGTCGTCGCGTGACATCGCGGCGATTCACGCACTGCAGGGCGAACTCCGGACGTGCATCTACGCGCTGCGTGGTGCGCTCGAGCAGAAGATCATCCTCGATACCATCCCGGGCGCTGAATGGTTTTGGCAACGGGCCGAGGCAGCAACCGACGAACTCGACATCGCGATCAACAAGGCTATTGGCTGGGACTGAACACGTGCGCGCCTCGCCGGAAAGGGCGGGGCGCTGTTCGGAGTGGTCGACATCGAAGGAGGGAACATGCCCTACGTATCGAAGACTTTCAAGGCGGGGGTGGCCGTGGCCGCCGGTCGCGACCTGGTGCTGTGCGACGACTTGCTCGATCTGCTCGCGGATCGAATTGCGAGCCGCGTTGCGGCGCGGCTGCGCGAGCGGCCGCCGACACCAGCACATCGACAGGAGCGGCCGGCGCCCGCCGCGCCGGCGGCGGCGGCGCAGCTGCACGCTGACCGGTTATATCGCGTGGCCGATGTGATGCAGCGATTGGGCGTCTCGAGGGCGACCGTCTACAACTTGGCGCGCGCTGGCCGGCTCGAACTCGTGAAGATCGGCGCGCGGGCCAGTGGCGTGACCGGCAAAAGCCTGATCGCGTTGATCGAGCGGAATAGAGGCGCGTAGCGCGCGACGGGACTAACGTTGCATGGCGTCGAGCACGTCGCGGCCTTTCGCTAACTGGACGGCTCGCGCCTCGCCGCGAAGATCCCCGAAGAACTGGGCGGCATGCGCAAAGAGCTCATCCTCATACCCGAGGCCGCTCGGATCGTTGCACGCGATGTACCAGAGCTCGAGCGCGCTTTCCTCGAGTCCGAGCTTCCCGAAGTTGGCGAGGTTGCGGGTGGCACCGAACGCGAGAGCGTCGGCTTCGATCGGCTCGAACTCGTGCACCGCATCGACGTCGCGGTCGGCATGCTTCAAGAAGTTCTGCGTCGACCTGGCAATGGCGAAGTATTCCTGAGCGCTGATCCCGTTCGCGTCCTGCGCCCACGATTCCCACTGCGCGTCCGGATGATGGTGTTTCGCGAGGTCCGCGGCGAGCACCGATGCTACGCCGACCAGCGTGTGCACGACGACCGGATCGGCGCCGTTGAACAGCAGCACAATCGCCGCGCGCAGATGCCGGCGTGCGGCCTCGAGCTTCGAAATGCGAATGGTCGACATAACGTGCGTCAGTTGGCCGCAGTGGTGAGCGGCACGATGCGCGCGCCGGCCTTGATCTGGTCGAGGTAGTTGGCCCACTGCTGCATCATTTCGCGGCGGTGCGGCAGGTGCGCTGTGCGGTTGTACGCCCGCCCGAGCGGATCCTTCACGGCGTGCGCGAGCTGCGCTTCTACGACCGCGGGCGCCACGCCGAGCACCTCATCGAGAATCGTCCGGGCCATGGCACGGAAGCCGTGGCCGGTCATCGTGTCGCCGTCGTACCCGAGCCGGCGCAGCGCGCCGTTGATCGTGTTGTCGGACATGGGGCGGTCTTTCGTGCGCACGCTCGGAAACAGGAACCGGCTGTTGCCGGTCAGCGCGTGCAACTCGCGCAGGATCGCTACCGCCTGCGGCGGCAGGGGCACGATGTGCGCCGCGCCGGACGCCTTGCCTTGCTTCGTCCGTTTCATCCGTTCGCTCGGGATCTCCCACGTTGCCCTCTCGAGGTCGAACTCGGTCCATTCGGCCGCGCGCAGTTCGCCCGGGCGCTGGAACAGCAGCGGGGCGAGGCGGAGGGCGCATTGCACGGGGAAGGTGCCGTGATACCCGTCGATCGCGCGCAGGAGCTCGGCGACCTGCTTCGGGTCAGTAATCGCGGCCATGTGCTCGGTCTGCACCGGCGGCAGTGCGCCGCGGAGATCCGCCGTGACATCCCGCTTCGCGCGGCCAGTCGCCACGGCGTAGCGGCACACCTGGCTGATGTTGGCCTGCAGCCGGTGCGCCGTCTCGAGCGCGCCGCGCTTCTCGACGCGCCGGAGCGCGTCCAGTACGTCGGGCGGCTCGAGGTTGGCGACGGCAGCACCGCCGATCCACGGGAAGGCGTCCACCTCCAGCCGCCGCAGGATCCGCGCCCCGTGGCTTTCAGACCAGGTCGGCGCGTATTTGGCGTGCCACTCGCGCGCGACGGCCTCGAAAGAGTTCTCGGCGCTCAGGCGCTGCGTCCGCTTCTCGGCCTTCTTCGCCGCGGCCGGGTCGATCCCGGTCGCCAGTTTGTCGCGGGCCTCGTCGCGGCGCTTCCGCGCTTCGGCCAGCGTGACGGCGGGGTAGGTGCCGAGCGCTAGGCTTTTTTCCTTCCCGCCGAACCGGTACTTGAGCACCCACCGCTTGCCGCCGGCCGGCTTGATGAGCAGGAACAGGCCGCCACCATCGAACAGCTTCTGCTGCTTGTCGGACGGCTTGGCATTGCGGATTGCTACGTCGGTCAGGGGCATGGGGGCTCGGGCGCGTGGGGGTTCCCGGTCGTGGATTGCAGCGAAGAACCCCCGATAGAACCCCCATCGCTATGTGGCTGTGGTTGCGATTCCTTGAGATAGTTTGCAACAAAAAACCCCGCGGAGCCAAGCCCGGCGGGGTTCAATTGCAACGCGTTGATCTGCGTTGAGAGAGTGTTTGGTGGAGGCGGCGGGAATCGAACCCGCGTCCAGAAGCGCTCCACGACTAGTTCTACATGTTTAGTCCAGTCTTTTGATTTAACCGCAGCGACGCGGACGAACACGCTGCACTACGGCGATTCGCTAGATTTTCGACCCTGGCGTCGCGACGCCGACAGGGCTTAACTGACGTAAATGACCTCTGGCGGTATTGCTACCGGTCTTGCGACACTAGCCCGTCAGTGAACTAGGCAGAGGACGGCGGCCCTTAGGCTGCCAGTGCGAACGTATCGTCGTTTGCAGTTACGATTTTCCCATTGATTAACGAGGTGACGGGTCCTCGACATGCCCTAGCCGCTTCACAACCCCTGTCGAAACCAGGTCGCCCCCGCGGATAAGATCGATCATTATAGCCCAACATCGCGCAGCAGGTCCCGCAGTTCCTGCGTCGTATCGACGAGGTGCTGGGCCTGCCAGTCGGCCGGCGCGACGCCGTCGCCGCAATAGCCGTACGCGGCTGCGACGGTGGCCATGCCGGCGGCGCTGCCGGCCTGAATGTCGCGCAGGTCGTCGCCGACGTAGACGATACGCGCGGGCGCGAGCGTCAACTGGTCGGCCGCATGCAGCAGCGGGGCCGGATGCGGTTTCGGGTGCGGCGTAGTGTCGCCCCCGACGATGCAGGCGGCGCGCGGCGTGAGGCCGAGCAGCTCGACCAGCGGCGCCGTGAGCCGCATCGCCTTGTTCGTGACGATGCCCCAGCGTACGCCGCGCGCATCGAGTTCGTCGAGCACGTCGCCGATGCCGGGAAACAGCGTCGTATACACGCAGAGGTCGGCCGCGTAGTTGGCCAGGAACTCGTCGCGCATCGCTTCGTAGCCGGGCGTGTGCGGATCGATGCCGAACGCGCCGCCGAGCAGGCCGCGTGCGCCGGCCGACGCCAGCGGCCGCAACACGTCGATCGACGTTTCGGGCAGGCCGCGCGCGCGCTGCATCTTGTTGACGGCTGCCGCGAGATCGGGCGCCGTGTCGGCGAGCGTGCCGTCCAGATCGAACAGGACCGCATCGCAGTGCAGCAGGCGCGGTTCGTCTGCGATCCGCGCGGTCGAAAGGGGAGTCGTCATGCCGGTCGAAAGGTCATGCGCCGCGTCGGCATGCGACGAGGTAGTTGATGTCGGTGTCGTTCGACAGCGCGAAGCGCTTGCCGATCGGGTGATACGTGATGCCCTTGATCTCGGCGATGTGCAGATCCGTCGCGCGCACGAAGCCGGCCAGTTCCGACGGGCGGATGAAGCGCGCGTAATCGTGCGTGCCCTTCGGCAGCATTTGTGCGATGTATTCCGCGCCGATCACCGCGAACAGGTAGGACTTCAGGTTGCGGTTCAGCGTCGAGAAGAACACCCAGCCGCCCGGCTTCACGAGCGTCGCGCACGCGGCCACGATATCGGCGGGCGACGGCACGTGCTCGAGCATCTCCATGCACGTGACGACGTCGTAGCTGCCCGGTTCGCGCGCGGCGATCGCTTCGGCGGCGATCGCCTCGTAATCGACCGAAATGCCGCTTTCGAGACTGTGCAGATCGGCCACGCCGAGCGCTTCGGTCGACAGGTCGATGCCTTTCACCTGCGCGCCGAGTCCGGCCATCGACTCGGACAGGATGCCGCCGCCGCAGCCGATGTCGAGCACGCGCTTGCCGGCCAGGTGCGCATGCGCGTCGATCCAGCCGAGCCGTACCGGGTTCAGGTCGTGCAGCGGTTTGAATTCGGCAGTCGGGTCCCACCACCGATGGGCGAGGTCGCTGAATTTCTGGAGTTCGTGCGGATCGGCGTTGGTCATGTCGGCAAACGGGCTACGAGAGGAGGGCGGTGCGTCGGTGCGTCAGCCCCGAGTATATAAGCGGGCGGACGGCGAGGCCAGCGAGCGCCTGGACGGGCATCAATGAAAAAGCCCCGCCGGAGCGGGGCTTTGAAGCAGTCGAAAACCGCGGCTTAGTTTGCCGGAACGGTCGTCTTCTGGACTTCTTGCGTACCGACCACTTCGACTTCCACGCGGCGGTCCGGTGCGAGGCAGGCGATGAGTTGCTTGCGGTTCTTCTGGTTGCAGCCGGTCGTAACCGGGTTGCGCTTGCCCTTGCCTTCCGTGTAGATCTTGTTGGCCGGCACACCCTTGCTGACCAGGTACGACTTCACGGCTTGCGCACGGCGCAGCGACAGACGGTCGTTGTACTTGTCCGAACCGATGCGGTCCGTGTAGCCCGTTGCGACGACCACTTCCGTGTTCATGCCCTGGATCTTCGACGACAGTTCGTCCAGCTTTTGCTTGCCCAGCGGCTTGAGCGTTGCCTTGTCGAAGTCGAACAGTGCGTCAGCTTGATACGTGATCTTCTGGCTCGTGATGGCCGGAGCGACCGGAGCGACCGGCGGCTGCGGTGCCTGGGCGACCAGTGCGCCATCGCACTTCGCGTTGGCGGTGGCCGGCGTCCAGAACGCATCGCGCCAGCAGAGCTCGTTCGTGCCGTTCATCCACACCCATTCGCCCGTGCCGTTCACCCAGTTGTCATTGACGGCTTGACGCGACGCCGGCACCGACTGTGCCGAAGCGGATGCAGCCATAACTGCGGTAGCTGCAATGAACGCGAGCTTTGAAAGTTTATTCATATTTCTCCTCTCGAAATTGAGATTACCGCAGGTTTACTGCGAGCCTGTTGACGGTGACAAGTCATACATTGCTCGAAGTATAACATTGGTGCGGCACAAAAAACGCGGCACCGCTCTGTGTAGACTTCGAGCAGCGTCTAACTTTCAGTGCGTTGGCATTTTGCCATATCGTTCCCTTCCTACGAAAAAAAATCCTCCCCACCCCAAGATCGCTTCAACTTTGTGGTGCATGCGCAACACCGCTCTGCCGTAACTTTTAGAGATTGTCAAGAGCAGGGCGGCGAAATTGCGCGATTGCATGCCGTTGTTTACTCGCGCGCAGGAAACGCGGCGGATGCGACCGCCTGCGACGTCGCGTCGCGCCCCCTTTTTTCGGTGCGATTTCGACCGAGGATTTCGGTCGATTCGCCGCCGCCGCGATTTTTGCTGTTTACATATAGAGGGGGAGGCGGATTGGCGGCGGATGGGCGCATGTTAGAATCTCGCGTTGCGTTGCGCATGCAGCGCCCACGCGAAAGGCGTTCGCCGTCTTCGCTCCGAAACGATACGGATACATGGATCAATTCGCCAAAGAGACCCTGCCCACCTCCCTAGAGGAGGAAATGCGCCGTTCGTATCTCGATTACGCGATGAGCGTGATCGTCGGACGTGCCCTCCCGGATGTCCGCGATGGCCTCAAGCCCGTGCACCGGCGCGTGTTGTTCGCGATGCACGAACTGAACAACGACTGGAACCGCGCGTACAAGAAGTCGGCGCGTATCGTCGGTGACGTGATCGGTAAATACCACCCTCACGGCGATACCGCGGTCTACGACACGATCGTGCGGATGGCGCAGGATTTCTCGCTGCGCTACATGCTGATCGACGGGCAGGGCAACTTCGGCTCGATC
Source organism: Burkholderia sp. BCC1047 (assembly GCF_902833155.1). NCBI lineage: Bacteria > Pseudomonadati > Pseudomonadota > Betaproteobacteria > Burkholderiales > Burkholderiaceae > Burkholderia > Burkholderia sp. BCC1047. Next base: position 18,955 of record NZ_CADFEH010000058.1, read on the forward strand.
GACGGCGACAATGCCGCGGCGATGCGTTACACCGAAATTCGCATGGCGAAGATCGGCCACGAGCTGCTCGCCGACATCGACAAGGAAACCGTCGATTTCGAGCCGAACTACGACGGCAACGAAATGCAGCCGTCGGTCCTGCCGTCGCGCATTCCGAACCTGCTGATCAACGGCTCGTCGGGCATCGCGGTCGGCATGGCGACCAACATCCCGCCCCATAACCTGAATGAAGTCGTCGACGCGTGCCAGCACCTGCTCGGCAACCCGGAAGCGACGATCGACGAGCTGATCGAGATCATCCCGGCGCCGGACTTCCCGACGGCCGGCATCATCTACGGCGTCGCCGGCGTGCGCGACGGCTACCGCACCGGTCGCGGCCGCGTCGTGATGCGTGCGGCCACGCACTTCGAGGAGATCGACCGCGGCCAGCGGATGGCGATCATCGTCGACGAGCTGCCGTATCAGGTGAACAAGCGCTCGCTGCTCGAGCGGATCGCCGAGCTCGTCAACGAGAAGAAGCTCGAAGGCATTTCCGACATCCGCGACGAGTCCGACAAGAGCGGCATGCGCGTCGTGATCGAGCTCAAGCGCGGCGAAGTGCCGGAAGTGGTGCTGAACAACCTGTACAAGGCGACGCAGTTGCAGGACACGTTCGGCATGAACATGGTCGCGCTCGTCGACGGCCAGCCGAAGCTGCTGAACCTGAAGGAAATCCTGCAGTGCTTCCTGTCGCACCGACGCGAAGTGCTGACGCGCCGCACGATCTACGAACTGCGCAAGGCTCGCGAACGCGGCCACGTGCTCGAAGGCCTCGCGGTCGCGCTCGCGAACATCGACGAGTTCATCGCGATCATCAAGGCCGCGCCGACGCCGCCGATCGCGAAGCAGGAGCTGATGGCGAAGCCGTGGGATTCGTCGCTCGTGCGCGAGATGCTGACGCGCGCCGAGAGCGAGAACGCGGCCGCCGGCGGCCGTTCTGCGTACCGTCCGGAAGGTCTGAACCCGGCGTTCGGGATGCAGACCGACGGGCTGTACCGCCTGTCCGACACGCAGGCGCAGGAAATCCTGCAGATGCGTCTGCAGCGCCTGACCGGCCTCGAGCAGGACAAGATCATCGGCGAGTACCGCGACGTGATGGCGCAGATCGCCGACCTGCTGGACATCCTCGCGCGCCCCGAGCGCATCACGACGATGATCGGCGAGGAACTGACCTCGGTGAAGGCCGAATTCGGCGACGCGCGCCGCTCGAAGATCGAGCTGAACGCGACCGAGCTGAACACCGAGGATCTGATCACGCCGCAGGACATGGTCGTCACGATGTCGCACGCGGGCTACGTGAAGTCGCAGCCGTTGTCCGAGTACCGCGCGCAGAAGCGCGGCGGTCGCGGCAAGCAGGCGACGCAGATGAAGGAAGACGACTGGATCGAGACGCTCTTCATCGCGAACACGCACGACTACATCCTGTGCTTCTCGAACCGCGGCCGCGTGTACTGGGTCAAGGTCTATGAAGTGCCGCAGGGCTCGCGCAATTCGCGCGGCCGTCCGATCGTCAACATGTTCCCGCTGCAGGAAGGCGAGAAGATCAACGTCGTGCTGCCGGTCAAGGAATTCTCGGCCGACAAATTCATCTTCATGGCGACGTCGCTCGGCACCGTGAAGAAGACGCCGCTCGAAGCGTTCAGCCGCCCGATGAAGAAGGGCATCATCGCGGTCGGCCTCGACGACGGCGACTACCTGATCGGTGCGTCGATCACCGACGGCGCGCACGACGTGATGCTGTTCTCGGACTCCGGCAAGGCCGTGCGTTTCGACGAGAACGACGTGCGTCCGATGGGGCGCGAGGCGCGCGGCGTGCGCGGCATGCAGCTCGAGGACGGGCAGCAGGTCATCGCGATGCTGGTCGCGGGCAGCGAGGAGCAGACCGTGCTCACCGCGACCGAAAACGGCTACGGCAAGCGCACGCCGATCACCGAGTACACGCGCCATGGCCGCGGCACGAAGGGTATGATCGCGATCCAGACGTCCGAGCGCAACGGCAAGGTGGTGGCTGCCACGCTCGTCGACGCCGAGGATCAGATCATGCTGATCACGACGGCCGGCGTGTTGATTCGCACCCGCGTATCCGAGATTCGCGAGATGGGGCGCGCCACGCAAGGTGTTACACTCATCAGTCTCGATGAGGGTACGAAGCTCTCTGGCCTCCAGCAGATCGCCGAGGCCGAAGAGGGAGAGGGCGAAGCCGACGAGGCGTCGGACGGCGAAGCCTGAAGAACGGATGAGACTCTGGCCGCCGCGGGCGAAAAGCGCCGCGGCCGGCGAGCAACCATTCATATTTCCAAAAGGGAGTGATGATGCAAAAGCAATTCAAGCAACTGGTTCTGCTGGCTGCACTGGTGCCGACTTTCGCGATGGCGCAGGCGCTGTCGAATTCCGCACCGGCTGCTCCGGCGGCAGCTGCGCCGATCGACGCCGACAAGAAGGCAGCGATCAAGGATCTGCTCGACGCGATCGACGCGCCGAAGCTCGTGTCGGCAATCGGCAACAGCGCCGAAATGCAGGCCAAGCAGCTCGTGCCGGCCATCCTGTCGGACGCGCTGTCGGAAAACAAGACGCTGAACGACAAGCAGAAGCAGGCTGCCGTTCCGACGCTGCAGAAGAACGCGGTGCCGAAGCTGGTCGACGGTGCGGGCAAGGTGTTCGGCACGCAACAGTTCCAGAGCGACGCGATGTCGGCTCAGTACGACGCGTACGCGAAGTACTACAGCACGTCGGAAATCAAGGATCTGACGACGTTCTACAAGAGCCCGACGGGCCGCAAGTTCATCCAGGTTCAGGATCAGGTCGGTCGCGACGTGGTCAACGGCCTGATGCAGAAGTACATGCCGCAAGCGATCCAGGCAACGCGTACGCAGGCTGACAAGGAAGTCGCAGCAGTCAAGCCGGGCAAGTAAGCTGTCCGGGCGCGCCCCCGGCCGTTCGGCCGGGTTTGGCGGGAGCCTGACGACAGTGCGATAATGGCCGTTTGCGCGCGAGCGCAAGCGGCCATTTCTTTTCTGGCGCGTTCTGCCGGCGGCAAGCCGGTCGCGTCCCTCCCGAGGTTTTCACGATGCGCGTGTTTAATTTCTCCGCCGGCCCTGCGGCGATGCCCGAGGAAGTGCTGCGGCAGGCCGCCGACGAAATGCTCGACTGGCACGGCAGCGGCATGAGCGTGATGGAGATGAGCCATCGCGGCAAGGAGTTCATGTCGATCCACGAGGCCGCGCTGACCGACCTGCGCGACCTGCTCGGCGTGCCGGCGAGCCACCGGATCCTGTTCCTGCAGGGCGGCGGCCTCGCGGAAAACGCGATCGTGCCGATGAACCTGCTGGGCGCGCGCAAGACGGCCGACTTCGTCGTGACGGGTTCGTGGTCGCAGAAATCGTTCAACGAGGCGAACAAGTTCTGCACGCCGCACCTGGCCGCGACCGGCAAGACGGAAGACGGCTTCACGCGTGCGCCTGTGCGCGCGGAATGGCAACTGTCGGACGATCCGGCCTACGTGCATCTGTGCACCAACGAGACGATCGACGGCGTCGAGACGTTCGAGATCCCCGATCTCGGCGACGTGCCGCTGGTCGCGGATGTCTCGTCGCACATCCTGTCGCGTCCGATGGACGTCGCGAAGTACGGCGTGCTGTTTGGCGGCGCGCAGAAGAACATCGGGATGGCCGGCGTGACGGTCGTGATCGTGCGCGAGGATCTGCTCGATCGCGCGCTGTCGATCTGCCCGTCTGCGTTCGAATGGAAGACCGTCGCCGCGAACAACTCGCTGTACAACACGCCGCCCACCTACGCGATCTACATCGCGGGCCTCGTGTTCCAGTGGCTGAAGCGGCAGGGCGGCCTCGAAGCGATCGAGGCCCGCAATCTCGAAAAATCGAAGCTGCTCTACGACACGATCGACGCGAGCAGCTTCTATCTGAACAAGGTCGAGCCGGCAGCACGTTCGCGGATGAACGTGCCGTTTTTCCTGGCCGACGAAACGCGCAACGAAGACTTCCTTGCCGGCGCAAAGGCGCGCGGGCTGCTGCAGCTGAAGGGCCACAAGTCCGTCGGCGGCATGCGGGCGTCGATCTACAACGCGGTGCCGCTCGAGGGCGTGAAGGCGCTCGTCGAGTACATGAAGGACTTCGAGCAGCGCGGCGCCTGACGGCGGCGCGGTTCAAACAGCACGGCAAAACGCATGGACGACGAACTGAATTCCCGCCTGAAACCGCTGCGCGACCGCATCGACGCGATCGACGCGCAGCTGATCGCGCTCCTGAACCAGCGCGCCGCGGTGGCGCTCGAGGTGGGCGAGGTCAAGAAGCATTTCAACGCGCCGGTGTTCCGGCCCGAGCGCGAGCTGCAGGTGATCGCGCGGCTGCAGGACATGAGCGCCGGGCCGCTCGCGAGCGAGCACATCAGCGCGATCTGGCGCGAGATCATGGCGGCGAGCCGTGCGCTCGAGCAGACGATCCACGTCGCGTTCCTCGGGCCGGTCGGCACGTATAGCGAGCAGGCGATGCTCGAGTATTTCGGCCAGTCGATCGAAGGGCTGCCGTGCCCGTCGATCGACGAGGTGTTCCGCTCGGTCGAGGCCGGTGCGTCCGCGTTCGGCATCGCGCCGGTCGAGAATTCGACCGAAGGAGCGGTATCGCGCACGCTCGACCTGCTGCTGCAGACCCAGTTGGTGATCAGCGGCGAACTCGCGCTGCCGATCCATCACAACCTGCTCACGCAGAGCGGCACGCTCGACGGCGTGAAGCGCGTGTGCGCGCATGCGCAGGCGCTCGCGCAATGCCAGCAGTGGCTCGCGGCGAATGCGCCGCAGCTCGAGCGGCAGGCCGTGGCGAGCAACGCGGAGGCCGCGCGTCTCGCGGCGGCCGATCCGACCGTCGCGGCAATTGCCGGCGACCGCGCGGCCGCGCACTATGGATTGCAGATCGCGTTCTCGCTGATCCAGGACGATCCGCACAACCGCACGCGCTTCGTGATCGTCGGCAAGCAGCCGGCCGGGCAGAGCGGTCACGACCAGACGTCGCTGATCGTGTCCGTGAAGAACGAGCCGGGCGCCGTGTTCAAGCTGCTCGAGCCGCTCGCGCGGCACGGCGTGTCGATGACGCGCTTCGAGTCGCGTCCGGCGCGCGTCGGCACGTGGGAGTACTACTTCTATATCGACATCGAAGGGCACCGCGACGATGCGGCGGTGGCGGCCGCGCTCGCGGAACTCGGCCAGAAGGCCGCGTTCCTGAAGATACTCGGTTCGTATCCGCGCGCACGCTGACGCGCGGCGGCCGTCGCCTGCTTGGCGCAGGCGGGGCGGCCGGGCGGGCAGGGCAGGCCGGTCGGCGCTGCCGAAGGCGGGTTCGGGCGGTATCCGGCGCAGGTTGCGCCGGGTGCGGGCCCGTTGCCCGGAATCTGGAATTCCGCGTGCGGGGCGTCGTTTCGCGCGCGTAACTTGGCTCTTGTCGTGTCAGGCTTTGCATTCAACAAACTGGTCATTTTCGGCGTCGGCCTGATCGGCGGATCGCTGGCCCGCGCGCTGCGCGAGCGCGCGCCGGGCGGCGCGGGCGAGATCGTCGGCGTCGGCCGTTCGCGCGCGTCGGTCGAGCGTGCGTGCTCGCTGGGCGTGATCGACCGCGCGGCGGCGCTCGACGACGACGCGCAGTTGCGCGACACGCTGGCCGGCGCCGATCTCGTCCTGCTGGCCGCGCCCGTCGCGCAGACGGGCCCGTTGCTCGCGCGCATCGCGCCGTGGCTCGACGGCGCGACGATCGTCACCGATGCCGGCAGCACCAAGTCCGACGTCGTCGCGGCTGCGCGCGACGTACTCGGCGCGCGGATCGCGCAGTTCGTGCCCGGTCATCCGATCGCGGGGCGCGAATCGAGCGGCGTCGAGGCGGCGTTGCCGGACCTCTACGTCGGCCGCAACGTCGTGCTGTGCCCGCTGCCGGAGAACGCGCCCGACGCGGTGGCCCGGATCGACGCGATGTGGCGCGCGACCGGCGCCGACGTGCGCATGATGAGCACCGAGCAGCACGATCGCGTGTTCGCGTCGATCAGCCATCTGCCGCACGTGCTGTCGTTCGCGCTCGTCGAGCAGATTCTCGGCGAGGCCGACGCGGAACTGAAATTCTCGTACGCGGCCGGCGGTTTCCGCGATTTCACGCGTATCGCGGCGTCGAACCCGGAAATGTGGCGCGACGTGTGCGTCGCGAACCGCGCGGCACTGCTCGACGAACTCGACGGCTACACGCGCGTGCTCACGCGGCTGCGCGCGGCGATCGACGCCGGCGACGGCGCGGCGCTCGAAGCCGTATTCACGCGCTCGCGCGCCGCACGCAAGGCATGGCAGGAGCGCGGCGGCGCGCCCGCTGCCGAACTGGTCAAGAAATAACAGGACGATTCCCATGGACTACCTCGATCTCGGCCCGTACTCCAGCGCTTCGGGCACCGTGCGCCTGCCCGGCTCGAAGAGCATTTCGAACCGCGTGCTGCTGCTCGCGGCGCTCGCCGAAGGCGAAACGACGATCACCAACCTGCTCGACTCCGACGACACGCGCGTGATGCTCGATGCACTCGGCAAGCTCGGCGTAAAGCTCGCGCGCGACGGCGACACCTGTGTGGTCACCGGCACGCGCGGCGCGTTCACCGCGAAGACGGCCGACCTGTTCCTCGGCAACGCGGGCACGGCCGTCCGGCCGCTGACCGCCGCGCTCGCGGTAAACGGCGGCGACTATCGCGTGCACGGCGTGCCGCGCATGCACGAACGGCCGATCGGCGATCTCGTCGACGGCTTGCGCCAGATCGGTGCGCAGATCGACTACGAGCTGAACGAAGGCTACCCGCCGCTGCGGATCAAGCCCGCGACGATTGCGGTCGATGCGCCGATCCGCGTGCGCGGCGACGTGTCGAGCCAGTTCCTCACCGCGCTGCTGATGACGCTGCCGCTCGTGAAGACGAAGGACGGCAGGACCGTCGTCGAAGTCGACGGCGAACTGATCTCGAAGCCGTACATCGACATCACGATCCGGCTGATGGCGCGCTTCGGCGTGACCGTCGAGCGCGACGGCTGGCAGCGCTTCGTCGTGCCGGCCGGCGTTCGCTACAAGTCGCCGGGACGGATCATGGTCGAGGGCGATGCGTCGTCCGCGTCGTACTTCCTCGCGGCCGGCGCGCTGGGCGGCGGCCCGCTGCGGGTCGAGGGCGTGGGGCGCGCGAGCATCCAGGGCGACGTCGGTTTCGCGAACGCGCTGATGCAGATGGGCGCGAACGTGACGATGGGCGACGACTGGATCGACGTGCGCGGCATCGGCCACGATCACGGCAAGCTCGAGCCGATCGACATGGACTTCAACCTGATTCCCGACGCGGCGATGACCATCGCGGTCGCGGCGCTGTTCGCGAGCGGCACGAGCACGCTGCGCAACATCGCGAGCTGGCGCGTGAAGGAGACGGACCGCATCGCCGCGATGGCGACCGAGCTGCGCAAGGTCGGCGCGATCGTCGAGGAAGGCCCCGACTATCTCGTCGTCACGCCGCCGGAAAAGCTCACGCCGAACGCGGCGATCGATACGTACGACGATCACCGGATGGCGATGTGCTTCTCGCTCGTCAGCCTGGGCGGCGTGCCCGTGCGGATCAACGATCCGAAGTGCGTCGGCAAGACGTTCCCCGACTATTTCGACCGCTTCGCCGCGCTCGCCAAGGCCTGACCCACTGTTCCGATGAAATCGACCCGACCCTTTCACCCGACTCCCGTCATCACGATCGACGGCCCGACCGCTTCCGGCAAGGGCACCGTCGCGGCCCTCGTCGCCGCGCACCTCGGCTTTCACCTGCTAGACAGCGGCGCGCTGTACCGGCTCGCCGCGCTCGCGAGCGTGCGCTACGGGATCGCCGCGGAAGACATCGACGCGCTGGTGAAGCTGATCGACGATCTGCACATCACGTTCCGTGAAGGGTGCGCGCAGCTCGACGGCGTCGACGTGTCGAACGACATTCGTGCCGAAGCGGTCGGCAACCGCGCGTCGGCCATTGCCGTGCACGGCCCCGTGCGCGCCGCGCTCGTCGCGCGCCAGCGCGCGTTCCGCAAGACGCCGGGCCTCGTCGCGGACGGGCGCGACATGGGCACGGTGATCTTCCCGGACGCCGTGCTGAAGGTGTTCCTGACGGCCAGCGCCGAGGCGCGCGCGACCAGACGGCATAAGCAATTGATGCAAAAAGGTTTTTCTGCTAATATAGATAACTTGCTCCGGGATCTTCGTGAACGTGACGCGCGCGACAGCAATCGCGCAGCCGCGCCGCTGAAGCCTGCGGCAGATGCCAAGCTGCTCGATACGTCGGCGCTTTCGGTCGATGAAGCCGTCGATCAGGTGCTGCAGTGGTACCGGGCGCTCGGCCAGCCCGCCTGAGAAGGTGGGCAGCGGTAGGTGCTTCGCGTCGCAAGCGCGGAGCGTGTTTCGAACCCTTAACCCCGTGTGGTCCTCGATCTGGCCCTTTCAGCCTGCCATTCCGGCCGGCGTGGCACAGCGAGCCATGCACAATCAGATTTTTATGTCCGACCTGCAAACCTCCACCCCGAATACCGAATCCTTTGCGGCTCTGTTCGAAGAGTCGCTGACCCGCCAAGACATGCGCGCCGGCGAAGTGATTTCCGCCGAAGTCGTGCGCGTCGACCACAACTTCGTGGTCGTCAATGCAGGCCTGAAGTCCGAGGCTTACATTCCGATCGAGGAATTCCTGAACGATCAGGGCGAGGTTGAGGTGCAGTCGGGCGATTTCGTGTCCGTCGCGATCGACGCACTCGAAAACGGCTACGGCGACACGATCCTGTCGCGCGACAAGGCGAAGCGCCTTGCATCGTGGCTGTCGCTGGAAAAGGCCCTCGACAACAACGAACTCGTCACCGGCACGATCACCGGCAAGGTGAAGGGCGGCATGACCGTGATGGTCAACGGCATCCGCGCGTTCCTGCCGGGTTCGCTGGTCGACACGCGTCCGGTCAAGGACACGACCCCGTACGAAGGCAAGACGCTCGAGTTCCGCGTGATCAAGCTCGATCGCAAGCGTAACAACGTCGTGCTGTCGCGTCGTGCAGTGATCGAAGCAACCCAAGGCGAAGAGCGCGCGAAGCTGCTCGAGACGCTGAAGGAAGGCGCGATCGTCAACGGCGTGGTCAAGAACATCACCGACTACGGCGCGTTCGTCGACCTCGGCGGCATCGACGGCCTGCTGCACATCACCGACATCGCATGGCGTCGCGTGCGTCACCCGAGCGAAGTCCTGTCGGTTGGCCAGGAAGTCACCGCGAAGATCCTCAAGTTCGACCAGGAGAAGAACCGCGTCTCGCTGGGCATCAAGCAACTGGGCGACGATCCGTGGGAAGGCATCTCGCGCCGTTACCCGTCGGGCACGCGCCTGTTCGGCAAGGTCACGAACATCACCGACTACGGCGCATTCGTCGAAGTGGAATCGGGCATCGAAGGCCTCGTCCACGTGTCGGAAATGGACTGGACCAACAAGAACGTCGCGCCGTCGAAGGTCGTCCAGCTGGGCGACGAAGTCGAAGTCATGGTCCTCGAGATCGACGAAGACCGTCGTCGTATCAGCCTCGGCATGAAGCAGTGCAAGCCGAATCCGTGGGATGACTTCAGCCGCAACTTCAAGAAGGGCGACAAGATCACGGGCGCAATCAAGTCGATCACCGACTTCGGCGTGTTCATCGGTCTGCCGGGCGGCATCGACGGCCTGGTCCACCTGTCGGACCTGTCGTGGAGCGAAGCCGGCGAAGAAGCCGTTCGCAAGTACAAGAAGGGCGACGAAGTCGAAGCAATCGTGCTCGGTATCGACGTCGAGAAGGAGCGCATTTCGCTCGGCATCAAGCAGCTCGAAGGCGACCCGTTCAGCAACTACGTTGCAATGAACGACAAGGGCTCGATCGTCGACGGCGTCGTGAAGACGGTCGATGCGAAGGGTGCGGTCGTCACGCTGACGGGCGACATCGAAGGCTACCTGCGTGCGTCGGAAATCTCGCAGGATCGCGTTGAAGATGCACGCAACGTGCTGAAGGAAGGCGACAAGGTCAACGCGATGGTGATCAACATCGATCGCAAGTCGCGCGGCATCAACCTGTCGATCAAGGCGAAGGATTCGGCTGAACAACAGGAAGCGATCCGCGGCCTGCAGTCGGACTCCAGCGCTGCTGCGACCGGTACGACCAACCTCGGCGCGCTGCTGAAGGCGAAGCTCGACGGCCAGAACCAGTAAGCCTTACGAGGTCTGCTGAAGTATGACCAAATCCGAGTTGGTCGCGCAGCTGGCATCGCGATTTCCGCAACTTGTCCTCAAGGATGCGGATTTCGCGGTGAAAACGATGCTCGATGCGATGTCCGACGCCCTGGCGAAAGGGCATCGCATTGAAATTCGGGGTTTCGGCAGCTTCGGCCTCAATCGTCGCCCGGCGCGCGTCGGACGCAACCCGAAGTCGGGGGAGAAAGTGCAGGTGCCCGAGAAGTTCGTGCCGCACTTCAAACCTGGCAAGGAATTGCGTGAACGCGTCGACGGCCGCGCCGGTGAGCCGCTGAAGGCTGACGATCCGGACGACGAGCGTTGAGCGTCGTTCGGTGAGCCCGGAACCTGTCCGGCGAAGGCTGAAAAGAAAAGCGCCCCTTGTGAACTGCACCCCAAAAGTTGGACACTAGTCCAACCTTTGGGGTGTTTTACATGACGAAGTACAACGAGCAGTTCAGACAAGGCATCGTTGACGAGTATCTGGCCGGCGGAATTG
>NZ_CADFEH010000059.1:0-29357 GCF_902833155.1 Burkholderia sp. BCC1047
ATATAGCCACGTCGATCACTCCGTTCCCCTGCCCGTTGCCGAGCAGGTCAGTGTTCTACGTGGGTCAATATTCGATGCAAATTACTGCGTAGGGTGGGTCAGGATTCCGTGCAAATCAACATGCAGGGGAAAGCGTCAGGTCCGTGCTGTTGGTTTGTAGCGTACCGCCATTCGAATTGTCGAGCGTGCCGCTGACGTTGACAGCCATGGCCGACGAGCCAAGTTGCGTAATCGTGCCGCCGCGGTTCGTGAGATTCGACGCGCTCAACGCGAGCTGATTCGCTTCGAGCGAACCGTCATTGTTGTCAAGCGTCGAGTCGGCCGTCACCGACAGGTTGGGCGCAACGATCGAACCACCCAGGTTCGACATCGCGCCCGTGTGGATCATCGCGTTCGCGCTTGCGCCAATTTGACCACCGTCGTTCGTCAGTCTGCCGCTGGAAACAGCAAGGTCCGTACTGGACAATAGCTTGCCACGCGTGTTGTTCAATGCGCCGGCGATCGTCGCTGTCACCCCGGCTTGGCCATTGATCGCCCCCGACGTGTTGTTCAGCGAACCGCTTTGCGCGACGACTCGCCCGTTGCTCGCGATCGAGCCGCCGACGTTCGACACCGACCCCGTGCCATTGCCAATCGTCAGCGTGCCGGTACCCGCATGCGTAATCGTGCCGCGATCGTTCACGAGCGAAGCCGGAGTCAGCGCAAGGTCAGTGCTGTTCGTCTGAATCACACCGGCTGCCGAGTTATCGAGCGTGCCGCTGACGTTGACAGCCATGGTCGACGAGCCATATTGCGTGATCGTGCCGCCATGGTTCGTCAGGTTCGATGTGGTCAACGCGAGTCGGTTGGCTTCGAGTTTGCCGCCGCTATTGTCAAGCGTCGAATCAGCCGTCACCGACACGTTGGATGCGATGACCGATCCACCCAGGTTCGTCATCGAACCCGTGTCGATCATCGCGTTCGTCGTCGCGCCGATCTGGCCGCCGTCGTTCGCGAGCGTACCGCTAGCGATGCCAAGGTCCGTATTGGACAGCAGCTTGCCATTCGTATTGTTCAGCGCGCTACCGACCGTGGCCGACAGGCCGGTTTGGCCGCTGATCGAGCCGGCCGTGTTGTTCAGCGTGGCCGATTGCGCCACCACGCGCCCGTTGCTCGCGATCGTACCGCCGACGTTCGACACTGATCCCGTGCCGTTGCCGAGTGTAAGCGTGCCGGTGCCCGCATGCGTGATCTTGCCGCCGTCATTGACCAGCAAGGCGGGAGCGAGCGTCAGGTCGGTACTGTTGGTTTGCAACGTACCGCCGTTCGAATTGTCCAGCGTGCCCGACACGTTCACGCTCATCGCGCCGGTGCCGATCTGCGTGATCGTGCCGCCGTGATTCACGAGGTCGGTCGCGTTCAACGACACCTTGTCGGCCTTCACGGCGCCCGCGCTATTGTCGAGGGCCGTGCCGGTCAGCGCTGCCGTCTGAGCGACGATCGAGCCGCCGCTGTTGATCAGACGCGCGCCCGCATCGACCGCCACCTTTTGCGTAGCCTGCAAAGCGCCACCGCTATTGTCGATCGATTGTCCCGAGACATGCAGATTCGTACTGGACGTCATCGTCCCGTGGTTGGCAACGTTGCCGCCGTGCACGGTGACGTCGCCGTTGCCACCGATCACGCCGCCCTGCGCGCCGTTTGCAGTCGTGCCCGATGCGTTGGTCAACTGGCCGCTGGTCGTCACGGAGAGGCCGTCGCTGTTGAGCGACGTGATCCGACCCGCCGTGTTGTCCAGCGACACACCGGCCACCGTCATGCCAGCCGCGCTTTGAACGGTGCCCCGGTTGTTCGCGATGGCGCCGCCACGCACGTCCGCCGTGCTTTCGGATACCAGTTCGCCGGACTGGTTGGCGATCTGGCCGGCGACGTTGACCGCCAGCGGCCCCTGCGACGACACCTTGCCGCCCTGGTTCGACAGGTTGCCGCCGGTCAGCGTCGTGCTGTTGCCGCTCGACAGGCTGCCGTGATCGTTGATCACGGTGCCCGATGCGTTCGCCTGAATGGCGCCTTGCGCGCTCGTCGTCGCGTTCGACAGATTCACGTCGCCGGTCGTCGCGTTCAGCGACAGATTGCCGTTCGCGGCGGTCTGGCTGCCGGCGAGATTCACACTGCCGCCCGTCAGCGATGCGTTACCGCCCGCCACATTCTGGCCGGTCGCGGTCAGTTGGCCCGACGCACTCAGGTTCAGGTCGCCGCTGTGCGTGACGGAACCGTCGTTGTTCACACCCGCGCCGAGCGTGCCGGTCGAGTTGACGCTGCCGACGTTGACCGTCGCATTCTGCTGCGCCGCGAGCGTCCCGCTGTTCGTCAGATCGGCCGCGGTGTTCGCCGACAACGATTGCTGCGCATACGTGGTGCCGCTATTCTGGATGCCGCCCGAGGCCGACATCGCGAGGTTGCCGCTTGCCGTGGTCTTGCCCGCGAGCACGAGCCGGCCGTCCGATTGCAACGTCAAATCGCCTGCCTGCGCCGCGATCGTCCCTGCGTTCGCGACACCAACGCCTGCGGAGTTGCCAACCAGAAACACCCTATTGGCATACATGCCGCCTAACTGAGCGACGTCAATCGCGACAGCAGGAGCAGGACCGTCACCGGCGATCTGCGTCGCGGCAAGCGTGTCGTGATTAACCCGGTTCGTACCGGCGATTACATTGAGATTCTTCGCATAGATCGCGGCATTAGCCTGTACAGCACGGGCAATGATGTCAGTCTGATCAACACTCGAAGTATCGAGGCCCGCACCTTGCACGGTTACAAGGCCGCGATTGACATTGAAGCCCGTCAATGACCCGTCCGCGCCAAACTGCGGCACGCCGGTTGTCAAGACCGCGCGCGAGGTATTGATGAATCCGCCACCGTCCACGACGATACCGGCAGGGTTGGCCAGCACGATCTCCGCGCGGCTGCCCGCGATCTCCACATACCCCTTGATCTGGCTCGCCGCGGTGCTGTTGACCTGGTTGACGATGATGCGCGCCGCCTGCCCCGCACTCAGGTTCGGGTTGCCGTTGATATAGCCGGCCTGCTGCGTGTTGACGATCGTCGACGCGTTGTTCAGGATCGCGCCGTTCTTCTGAACGTCGAACTGGTTATAGGTGTTCAGCGACACGCCGGCAGCACTCGGCGTGTTGATGTTGACTTGCGGCAGGCCGTTGGGCGTCTGCACCACCGCGGGCGCGTGAGTCCCGCCGCCGACGATCTGCGCATTCGCCCATATCGGATTCGCGCCGGCCGCGACCAGCGCGCCGAATGCAGTCACCCGTAACGCGAACTTCGCTGCCGGATGCTCGCCGCCGCGCTTGGCGACACGGCGAGTCTCGCCCGTATTTGTTTTCCCCGTGCTGCAGGCCGTTTCTTCGACGGCAACCAGCATACCCCGTACGCGGCTGAATACCAGCCGATAATGGTTTTTGTTCATCTTCTTGGTCTACTCGCGATTTTTTTCGATCCGCTCTGACGGCCTCGGACATCGCGTGGAATCTATTTGAAATCGTGGAAAGGCACCGTCAACGAGTGTCAATCGTCGCCGAGAAGCGACGGACGAGACGACTCGATACATCGGTCGATTACTGCCATGCCAATCCGACTATCTCGATATTTTATATAATGAAATACTCCGTCGACTGCAAATATCGACGGTATTGTTAACGACAATCCGGGCGAATCTTACCTCACCCATCAGTTCAAAAAAATCCCTGACAGAATTGCGAGGTCGAATCGGCATGCGACCTGTAATCAGATTTCTTGTAATTGCTTATCGGGATTACATCATTGCAAGGATTTGATCCGTTCGACCGCCGTGCTCTCGACACGCCGCGCCTGCGCCCCCCGCGACAACAACCACCGCGCTGCGCCATCGAGCGACGTGCAGAGCACCAGGTAGATCACCGCGACGAACAGGAAGATCGGCGCCGGATACACCATCAGCCGGTTGTTCACCTGCGTTGCGACGAACGACAGCTCCGGCACGCCGACGATATACGCGAGCGACGTGTCCTTCACGAGCGCGACCCACTGGTTGACGAACGACGGCGTCATGATCCGGATCGCCTGCGGCAGCAGCACGTAGCGCACCGTCTGCCAGCGCGTGAGCCCGAGCGACAGCCCGGCCTGCCATTGCCCGTCGCCCGCCGCGACGATCCCCGCATGCACCGCATGCGCGAGATACGCGCCGCCGACCAGCGCCAGCGCGCACACGACCGTCGCGAGCCCCGGCACGTCCATGTGCAGCAGCACGGGCATCAGGAAATACGTCCAGAAGATCAGCATCAGCACCGGAATCGCGCGGAAGAAACCGATGAACGCGAGCAGCAGCACGCGCGCCGGGCCGCGCGCGAGCGCCATCGCGACGCCAAGCGCCACGCCGAGCACGGCCGACGCAATGGCGCTCGCGAGCGCCAGCACCAGCGACAGCGCGGCGCCGCCGAGCGGGCCGTCCGGAAACGCACCGACCAACAGGTACGGCAGATTCGACACAAGCAGCGAAAGATCCATCGTCAGCGCCCCGCCCCGAGCCGGTCGCGCCATTGCGTGGCCGCATACGCACCGGCCTCGATCGCGGCCACCGCCGCGACGTACAGCAGCGTCGCGACGCCGAACGCGGCGAACGTCTTGAACGTCTCGGTCTCGACCTGCCGCGACGCATACGACAGCTCGGCCACGCCGATCGCCATCGCGAGCGACGAGTTCTTCACGAGATTCATGTATTGGCCGAACAGCGGCGGCAGCGCGATGCGCACGGCCTGCGGCAGCACCACGTAACGCAGCGACTGCATCGGCGTGAGACCGAGCGCGGCCGCCGCATCGTGTTGCGCCCGCCGCACGCCGCGCAGGCCGGCTTCGCATTCCTCGGCAACGAACGCAGCCGTATAGGCGCTCAACCCGACCCAGCCCGCGACCAATTCGAACGACGGCCACGCGAGCGTGAACGGCCCCACGCTCACCGCATGACGCGCATTAAGCCACGCGATCCACGTATCGGGCAGCAACGACGCGACGCCGAAATACCAGAACAGCAGCTGCACGAGCAGCGGCGTGTTGCGGAACGCGACGACGTACGCGGCGGCGGCCGCGCGCGGCGCCCTGCCGCGCGCATGCCGCATCACGGCGAGCAGCAGCCCGCCGACGGTCGCGGCAATCGCCGACGCGGCCGCGAGGCCGAGTGTCAGCAGGAAGCCCTGCCAGAGCCAGGACAGATATTTGGGAGCCAACCCGAGCATGTCGTATTACGGGCGCAAAACGCGCGATCGGAAGAAAACGAAAAGCGCCGCGACGCCGGGATACCGGCGCAAACGCGGCGCGCGTGCGGCCTTGGCCTGAATCAGGTCTTGTCGCCGATCCGGAAAATGCGCGTGAGCGGCGTTTTCGTCGTCGGCCCGAACCATGCGTCGTAGATCTGCGTGGCGCGGCCGTTCGCCTCGAGCCCCTTCAGCGTGTCGTTGACGAAGCCGAGCAGGCGCGTTTCGCCCTTCGGCACGCCGACGCCCATGTAGTCGTTCGAGATCGTGAACGCCGGGATCTCGTAGTTCTGCTTGTCGGGCACGTTCGCGAGCAGGCCGATCAGTTTCGGGCCGTCCTGCGTGATCGCCTGCACGTTGCCGGCGCGCAGGGCGGCGAACGCGAACGGCGTGTCGTCGTACGCGACGATCGTCGCCTTCGGGAATTTCTCGCGCAGCGTGATCTCGTTGGTCGTGCCCTTGTCCGCGCCGACGCGCAGTCCGTTCAGCTGGTCGGCCGATTTCAGCACGCCCTTCTTCGCGAGAAACTGCTGGCCCGACGAGAAATACGGGATGCTGAAGTCGACCTGCTTCGCACGTTCGTCGGTGATCGTGAAGTTCGCGAGCACGAGATCGACCTTGCCGGACGTCAGGAACGGGATGCGGTTCGCGGGATTGGTCGGTTGCAGCTGCAGCTTCACGCCGAGCTTGTCGGCGAGCGCCTTCGCGTAATCGACGTCGAGACCGACGATGTGGTTGCTTTTCGCGTCGACATAGCCGAACGGCGGATTGCTGTCGAACGTCGCGACGCGCAGCACGCCGGCCTTCTTGATGTCGTCCAGACGGTCCGCATGCGCGACGGTGCCTGCGGTGATGAGCGCGACCCCGATGAGCCACGTAGCGAGCGTGTTGATTTTCATGAGCACGACCTGATTTGTTATGGAGGCCGCCGCGGATCGCGCGGCGGCACGGTTCGAAACGCATCGCGACGAAGTGTGTCGTCGCGAAGCCGCTAACGTATCAGCGCGTGCGGCGAATTCGAACCAACAAATGGTGCTTTGCTCTGCGGGTTTCGTGATGAGGCACATGGGCTGCCGTCACGCACGCGGCCACACAAAAAAAGACGCCCGCTGCAAGCAGCGGGCGCGAATCCCAGTCAAGGAGGTGTCACACGAACTACGCAGCCAGATTAAGGAAATCGCCCGTCATGGACAACGAATCGATTTCCATATCGATATGACGCGGCACGCTCATGCCGGCGCGTGCGGAATCGCACGCCGCAAAAAAACGTCCCGCCAACCGGCGGGACGTTCGTCATCATGCAAGTACGCGCGACGCGCGGCCGATCACGGCTCGTGACGCAGATACCCTTCCTTGCTCGGATCGCGCATGCGCCACGACACGATCAGCGAGATCGCGCACAGCACGGTCACGTACCAGTAGAACGTTTCCTCGCTGCCGATCGACTTGAACCACAGCGCGACGTACTCGGCCGAGCCGCCGAAGATCGCGTTCGCGACCGCATACGACAGGCCGACGCCCATCGCACGCACTTCCGGCGGGAACATCTCGGCCTTGATGAGGCCACTGATCGACGTGTAGAAGCTGACGATCGCCAACGCAACCGTGATCAGCACGAACGCGGCCACCGGGCTCGTCACGTCCTTCAGCGCATGCATCAGCGGCACCGTGCCGATCACCGCGAACGAACCGAACAAAATCATCGACGTGCGGCGGCCGATCTTGTCCGACAGCGCGCCGAACACCGGCTGCATCAGCATGTAGACGAGCAGCGCGACGGTCATCACGTTGCTGGCCGTCTTCGCGTGCATGCCGGCCGTGTTCACGAGGTACTTCTGCATGTACGTCGTGAACGTGTAGAAGATCAGCGAGCCGCCGGCCGTGAAGCCGACCACGGTGAAGAACGCGCCCTTGTGCTGCCACACGCCGCGGATCGTGCCGGCGTCCTTCTTGTCGCGCGATGCGCTCGTCGACGTCTCGTCGAGCGATTTCCGCAGGTACAGCGAAATCAGCGCGGCCGCCGCGCCGACCACGAACGGAATACGCCAGCCCCACGCTTTCAGCTCGCCGGCCGACAGCGTCTGCTGCAGGATCACGAGCACCAGCAGCGCGCACAGCTGGCCGCCGATCAGCGTCACGTACTGGAACGACGCGAAGAAGCCGCGACGGCCCTTCAGCGCGACTTCACTCATGTAGGTCGCGCTCGTCCCGTACTCGCCGCCCACCGACAGCCCCTGGAACAGGCGCGCGACCAGCAGCAGCGCCGGCGCGAGCGCGCCGATCTGCGCATAGGTCGGCAGCACCGCGATCACGAGCGAACCGCCGCACATCATCAGCACCGAGATCATCATCGCCGCGCGACGGCCGTGACGGTCGGCGATGCGGCCGAACAGCCAGCCGCCGATCGGACGCATCAGGAAGCCGGCCGCGAACACGCCGGCCGTGTTCAGCAGCTGCGTCGTCGTGTTGCCGCTCGGGAAGAACGCCGGCGCGAAGTACAGCGCGCAGAACGAGTAGATGTAGAAGTCGAACCACTCGACGAGGTTGCCCGATGAGGCGCCGACGATGGCGAACACGCGCCGCCGGGTGTCATGCGCGGACAGCGCAGCTTGGTCGGTCTGGACGTCCATGGGTTGGTCTGTTCCTTTTAGTACTTTCTGGGCGAGACGGCTGGGGCCGCCGCGTGCGGTCGCACGTGGCACCGGTTCCGGCGCACGGCGCTACGAGATTTTAGCGAAATGTAAAGTAACAGGCGCTCCGGGTTCGTCCCGATGTAGAAAATTTTTCTCCCGCCTCGCGTTCGTCATATGAAAACGCCAGCCCGAAGGCTGGCGTTCGATGCAAACATTTCCGACTGCGGCGACGATCACACGCGCACTTCCGGCGGCACGTAGCGGCACTCGTAGCGCTTGCGCACGGTGCCGGCCTCGTCGACGCTTTCCAGATACACGTCGAACTGCCAGAGCCGCGCCATGTGCTTGAGCACTTCGTCGCTGTCGCTCGACAGGTGGCGGTTGTCGGTCATGAAGTGGCGCAGCGTGAGGCTGCGGTCGCCGCGCGTGTTCACCGCCCACACCTGGATGTTCGGCTCGCGATGATGGATGTCGTACTGCCGCGACAACGCCTGCCGCACGTACTGGTAGCCGGAATCGTCATGGATCGCCGATACCTCGAGCGAATCGCGCATGTCGTCGTCGAGCACCGAGAAGAGCCGCATCTCGCGAATCAGGTTCGGCGACAGGTACTGCGCGATGAAGCTCTCGTCCTTGAAGTTGCGCATCGCGTAGTGCATCGCCGGCAGCCACGGCGTGCCCGCGATCTCCGGAAACCACTTGTAGTCTTCCTCCGTCGGCGCTTCGCAGATCCGTCGGATGTCGCTCATCATCGAGAAACCGAGCGCATACGGATTGATCCCGCTGTAGTACGGCTTCGTGACGGGCGGCTGATAGACCACGTTGCTGTGCGAATGCAGGAACTCCATCATGAAGCCGTCTTCCAGCTTCCCCTGGTTGTACAGCGTATTGAGCAGCGTGTAGTGCCAGAACGTCGCCCAGCCTTCGTTCATTACCTGCGTCTGCCGCTGCGGATAGAAATACTGGCCGATCTTGCGCACGATGCGGATCACTTCCCGCTCCCACGGTTCGAGCAGCGGCGCGTTCTTCTCCGCGAAATACAGCAGGTTCTCCTGCGGCTCGGACGGATAGCGGTCGTCCTGCTCCTCCGTCAGTTCGGGTTTCTTGCCCGGCAGCGTGCGCCACAGCTCGTTGACCTGCGACTGCAGGTACGCCTCGCGCTCGCGCCGCAGCGCCGCCTCCTTCGACAGCGACGGCTTCTGCGGCCGCTTGTAGCGGTCGACGCCGTAGTTCATCAGCGCATGGCACGAGTCGAGCAGTTCCTCGACGCGATCGAGGCCGTAGCGCTCCTCGCATTCCGCGACGTAGTTCTTCGCGTACACGAGATAATCGATGATCGCATGCGCGTCGGTCCACAGCCGGAACAGGTAGTTGCCCTTGAAGAACGAATTGTGCCCGTACGCCGCATGCGCGATGACGAGCGCCTGCATCGTCATCGTGTTCTCTTCCATCAGATACGCGATGCACGGGTTCGAATTGATGACGATTTCGTAGGCGAGGCCCATCTGGCCGCGGCGGTAGCTCTTCTCGGTCGCGAGGAAGTGCTTGCCGAACGACCAGTGACGGTAGTTGACGGGCATCCCGACCGACGCGTACGCATCCATCATCTGCTCGGCGCTGATCAGTTCGAGCTGGATCGGGTAGATGTCGAGCTCGTATTGTTCGGCGACCTGCGAGATGTGCGTGTCGTATTCCTCGAGCAATTCGAACGTCCAGTCGGACGGGCACGGCAACGGCTTGCGTTCGGCAACGTTCATACGCGCTTCCTTTTGCCCGGAACCGGGCAAGTCGGCGGCCGGCGGCGGCGGTTCGGCCTGCGCGCGTTGCTGCGGTGCGGCAGGGCCGGCCGTGTCGTCGCCGGAAGGGCGCGGCTCATAGCCGCGCGACTCGTTGTGCAGATGGCGGGTCGTCATGACATTTCCACCTGCTTTTCGAACAATTCGCGAAACACCGGGTAAATGTCCGCAGCCGATTCCACTTTTTTCATCGCGAGATGCGGTTGCGACAGGGCCAGTTGCGCGTATTCCAGCCACAGATTCTGCTCTTCCGGCGCGACCTGGATATACGCGAAGTAACGCGTCTTGGTGAGGATATCCTCTTCCAGGATTTTGCGACACTTGGGCGAATCGTCAGTCCAGTTGTCGCCGTCGGACGCCTGCGCGCCGTAGATGTTCCACTCGGTCGGCGAGTAGCGCTCGTCCATCACCTTGCGCATCAGTTCGAGCGCGCTCGACACGACCGTGCCGCCGCTTTCGGTCGAATGGAAGAAGGTGTCCTCGTCGACTTCCTCGGCGCGCGTGTGGTGGCGGATGAACACGACTTCGATGCGCTCGTAGTTGCGCTTGAGGAACAGGTAAAGCAGGATGAAGAAGCGCTTCGCGAGATCCTTGCGCTGCTCGTCCATCGAGCCCGATACGTCCATCAGGCAGAACATCACGGCCTGGCTCGACGGTTGCGGCTGCTTCACGCGGTTGATGTAGCGCAGGTCGAACGGATCGATGAACGGAATCCGCCAGATGCGCCCTTTCAGGTGATGAATCTCGGCCTCGAGCGTCGCGATTTCCGCGCGGCGGTCTTCGGGGTCGCTCTTCAGCGCTTCCAGCTGCGCTTCGAGCTCACGCAGCTCGTTGACGAGCGGCGAGCCGAGCGCGATGCGCCGGCCGAGCGCGCTGCGCAGCGAACGCACGACGTCGATGTTGTTCGGCGTGCCTTCCGCCGACCAGCCCGCGCGCACGTTCTTCCAGCTCGGCACCGTCAGCAGGTGCGTCTTCACGAGGCGAGGCAGTTCGAGATCGTCGAAGAAGTACTGCATGAACTCGTCGCGCGACAGTTCGAACACGAAGTCGTCCTGCCCTTCGCCCTCGTTGCTCGCCTGACTGCCGCCACCGCCCGAGCCGCCCTGCGGACGCGGAATCTTGTCGCCGCGCACGTAGTCCTCGTTGCCGGGATGCACGTATTCGCGACGCCCGCCGGGTGCGTGCCGGAAATTCGGCTCCGCGATGTCCTTGCGCGGGATCGTGATGCTCTGCGTGCTCTGGATATCCTTGATGCTACGGTCGCGCACCGCGTCGGACACGGCACGACGAATGTAGTTCTTGACGCGACGCAGAAAGCGTTCGCGATTGGCGATGCTCTTGTTCTTGCCGGCCAGCCTGCGGTCGATGATTTGATGAAGCACTCCCGGTCTCCCGCTCGAAAGTCGATCTGCCGGGGCACTCGCCGCGCATGCCGTCTGCCGTCATGCGGGCGGCGCCTCTGAAAGCGCCCGTACGGACTCGCCGTCCGGGCGCGATACCGCGCGCGTCATGACGACTTGCGCACGCGCAGGTACCAGTCGCAAAGCAGCCTCACCTGCTTCGGCGTATAGCCCTTCGCGACCATCCGGTTCACAAAGTCCTCATGCTTGCGCTGCTCCTCCGCCGAACCCTTGGCGTTGAATGAAATGACCGGCAACAGTTCCTCGGTGTTCGAGAACATCTTCTTCTCGATCACGACGCGCAACTTCTCGTAGCTCGTCCACACGGGGTTCTTGCCGGCGTTCGCCGCCCGCGCACGCAACACGAAGTTCACGATCTCGTTGCGGAAATCCTTCGGATTGCTGATCCCGGCCGGCTTCTCGATCTTCTCCAGTTCCGCGTTCAGCGCGGCGCGGTCGAAGCTCTCGCCCGTGTCGTGATCGCGGAATTCCTGATCCTGGATCCAGAAGTCCGCATACGTGACGTAGCGATCGAAGATGTTCTGGCCGTATTCCGAATACGACTCGAGATACGCGGTCTGGATCTCCTTGCCGATGAACTCCGCGTAGCGCGACGCGAGCACGTCCTTCACGAACGACAGATACTTCTGCTCGGTTTCCGGCGGGAACTGCTCGCGTTCGATCTGCTGCTCGAGCACGTACATCAGATGCACCGGGTTCGCCGCGACCTCGCTCGTATCGAAGTTGAACACACGCGACAGGATCTTGAACGCGAACCGTGTCGACACGCCGGTCATCCCTTCGTCCACGCCCGCGTAGTCGCGATACTCCTGGTACGACTTCGCCTTTGGATCGGTGTCCTTCAGGTTTTCGCCGTCGTACACCTGCATCTTCGAGAACAGGCTCGAATTCTCCGGCTCGTGCAGGCGCGACAGCACCGAGAACTGCGACATCATCTTCAGCGTGCCCGGCGCGCATACGGCCTCGGCGAGCGACGAGTTGCGGATCAGCTTCTCGTAGATCTTGATCTCTTCCGACACGCGCAGGCAGTACGGCACCTTCACGACGAAGATCCGGTCGAGCAGTGCCTCGTTGTTGCGGTTGTTGCGGAACGCCTTCCACTCCGATTCGTTCGAGTGCGCAAGAATCACGCCGTCGAACGGAATCGCGCCGAAACCTTCGGTGCCCTTGAAGTTGCCTTCCTGCGTGGCGGTCAGCAGCGGGTGCAGCACCTTGATCGGCGCCTTGAACATTTCGACGAATTCGAGCAGGCCCTGGTTCGCGAGGCACAGGCCGCCCGAGTAGCTATAGGCGTCGGCATCGTCCTGCGCGTACTGTTCGAGCTTGCGGATATCGACCTTGCCGACCAGCGACGAGATGTCCTGATTGTTCTCGTCGCCCGGCTCGGTCTTCGCGATGCCGACCTGCCGCAGGATCGACGGATAGCGGCGTACCACGCGGAACTGGCGGATGTCGCCGTTGTATTCGTGCAGGCGCTTGACGGCCCACGGACTCAGGATGCTTTTCAGGTAGCGGCGCGGAATGCCGTACTGTTCCTCGAGGATCGGACCATCCTCGTCGTAGTCGAACAGCCCGAGCGGCGATTCGTTGACGGGCGAGCCCTTCAGCGCATAGAACGGCACGCGTTCCATCAGTTGCTTCAGGCGCTCGGCGATCGACGACTTGCCGCCGCCCACCGGGCCCAGCAGATAGAGAATCTGCTTCTTCTCTTCAAGACCTTGCGCAGCGTGGCGGAAGTATGCGACCACCTGCTCGATCACCTCCTCCATTCCGTAGAACTCACGGAATGCCGGATACACCTTGATGACCTTGTTCGCGAAGATCCGCGACAGGCGCGGGTCGTTGCGGGTATCGATCTGTTCAGGTTCCCCGATTGCTTCCAGCATGCGTTCACCAGCCGTCGCGTACGCGGATGGATCGTTCTTGCAGAGCGCGAGATACTCCTCCAGCGAGAGCTCTTCCTCTCGCGTTTTTTCGAAGCGGTTCGCGAAGCTGCTGTAAATATCCATGCTACCTCCCTCGCCTGAGTCTGAAGACGTGCCTGCCTTCGTCTGACTGCGCAGAAGCAAGCGCGTTCGAATTCATCCTAAACCCTTTCTTATTTTTTTTCACGAACTCTTCGTATGAAGTTCGTCATTCTCGACAACACCGCTTGGACAACGCATTTCGTCGTTTTACAATCGACCTCCCGAGCCGCAGAAACTGCATCCGCCGCGTCTCGTCGAGCATCGAAACGTCTCGTGCGTTGGACACCTCCGACGTCGCCGCCTCTCCCCTTCATCCCTATACGTTCAAGCGGCCGCGTGCGATGACACGCCGCGCGCACCGTTACAAATTTTTTTCGCAGTCCCTTACGGACATACCCGTACGACGAACGCGGGAACATGACGCGCACGCAGCGCATTCCGGACGATTCCTCGGTGCATGACGTGCGACGCGACGCACGCGCCGTTCCACGATCGATCGGCCGCGCTGTCACATTCGATCGGTCGCAGAAACGACGACGCCCGCAATCGCGGGCGTCGTTCGTCACCAAATGGGGATAGATACGCGGCGCGCGCGGATCAGAACGTCTCCCAGTCGTCGCCGCCGGCGGTCGCGGCGGCCGGCGCGGGCGCAGGCGCAGCCGAGACGGCGGCAGGGTTGCGCGCCGGCGCCGTCGTTGCAGCGGCCGCGCGTTTCGGCGCGGCGTCGCGTTCGACGCGCGCGGCAGCCGGCGCGGGGGACGGGACGGACGGCGTGCGCGGCGCATGACGCGCCGCCACCGCAACGACGGCGCCCGCGCGTACCGCTCCGTCGTCAAGCTGGAATACCGCCGCCGTTTCGCGCAGGCGGGCCGCCTGTTCTTCGAGCGACTGCGCGGCAGCCGCGGCTTCCTCGACGAGTGCGGCATTCTGCTGCGTGACCTCGTCCATCTGCGTGACCGCGCGCGCCACCTGGTCGATCCCGCCGCTCTGCTCCTCGGACGCCGCCGCGATCTCGCCCATGATGTCCGTCACGCGCTGGACCGCGCTGATCACGTCGCTCATCGTGCGCCCGGCTTCGTCGACCAGCGTCGAGCCGGTCCGGATCCGCTCCACCGACGCGTCGATCAGCGCCTTGATTTCCTTCGCCGCGCTCGACGAACGCTGCGCGAGGCTGCGCACTTCGCCGGCGACGACCGCGAAGCCCCGGCCTTCCTCGCCGGCCCGCGCGGCTTCGACGGCCGCATTCAACGCAAGAATGTTGGTCTGGAACGCGATTCCCTCGATGATCGCGATGATGTCCGCGATTTTCGCCGAGCTGTCGTTGATTTCGCCCATCGTGCCGACCACCTGGCCGACCACCGTATTGCCCTTGTTTGCAATCTCGGACGCATTCGCGGCCAGCGAGCTTGCCTGACGCGCATTGTCCGCGTTCTGCTTCACGGTGCCGGTCAGTTGCTCCATGCTCGACGCGGTTTCCTGCAGCGCGGCGGCCTGTTCCTCGGTGCGCGACGACAGGTCGATGTTGCCGGCCGCGATCTGGCGGGCCGCGGTCGCGATCGACTCGCTGCCGCCGCGCACGGTGCGTACCGTGTCGACGAGCCCGCGCTGCATCCTCGCGAGGCCTTCCAGCATCTGGCCCATCTCGTCGCGGCGGTCCACGACGATCGGCCGGCGCAGGTCGCCCGCGGCGATCGCATCGAAATGCGACAGCGCGTCGGCGATCGGGCGGCCGATCGCGCGGCTCAGCGTCAGCCACGACAGCACCGCGGCGCCGATGCCGGCCAGCAGCACGACGACCGACAGCGCGCGCATCGTCTCGAACACCGATTCCGCCTGATCGAAGCGCGCCTGTGCATTGGTGAACTGGGCGCTGCGCAGCGCTTCGCCGGCCGTGGCCAGCTCGGTATAGCGCGCCTGAAGCTGCTTCGCGCCGTCGCCGATCCGGTCGTGATCGCCGGCCGCGACCGCACTCGCGAACGCGTCGCAACTGCTTTGCAGCACCTTGCGCCGGGCGGCGACGTCCTGGGCGAGCCGGTCCTCGTCGGCGTCGCGCGGCAGCGCAAGGTATTTCTGCCACCACGCGTCCGATTGCGCCCGCATCGCGCGGCTGCGCTCGATGGCCGCTGCCGAGTCGGGCGTGCCGGCCAGCAGCGCCGCACGGTCGAGTGCGAGGCGCTCGCGCGCGGCGAACATTTCCGCCATCGCCACATCGACCGCGCTCGGCATCTGGTTCGTGAAAATCTCGCGCGTCGAATCGTTAGATCGCGTCATCCCGTGCAGACCGAGCACGCCGGTGACAGCCAGCAGTACCGCCAGAAACGCCATCGTCAAACCGATGCGCGCACGAATCGTCAGGTTCCTGAACACCATCATCCACCCTGTGTTGCGTCGTCATGAACGGGCCCGGCCCGTTGGCTCGAAGCATTGCTTCACTCGGTGCATTTACGACCGCACGGCGCATAACTTGATGGTTTTGCCGTGTTTATTTCGCATTATTCGTCTGTTTATTGAATAAGACTGAATAATCGACGCAATTCGGGTCGGAGCGAAAACGGGGCGAACGCGCGTCGGCGCGCCAATGCAGCGCACCCGGCCGTCTCGTGCGACGGACCGGGCGCGTGGGGAACCGAAAACGCGAGACCCGAGATCCGGCCCTAGTCGGCCAGTTCGGCCCGCGTCGGGATCGAGGGCTGGGCGCCCGCTCGCGTCACCGACAGCGCCGCCGCGCGTTGCGCGAAGCGGATGGCGGTATCGACGTCCGCGCCGGCCGCGAGCCGTGCGGAAAAGCCGCCGATGAAGGTGTCGCCGGCCGCCGTCGTGTCGATGGCCTGCACGACCGGCGCCGGATAGTGCCGCGCGGCGCCGTCGGCCGTCAGCGCGAGCACGCCGCGCGCGCCGAGCGTGATCAGCACGTTGCGCGCGCCGCCGGCCTGGAGCGCCCGCGCGGCGACTTCGGCGTCGGCCGGGTCGCGCACCGGCAGCCCGGTCAGCGCGGCCGCCTCGACCTCGTTCGGGATCAGGTAATCGACGAGCGGCAGCCAGCCGTCCGGCAGCGGCGCGACGGCCGGGGCCGGATTGAGCACCACGGTGCGGCCGAGCCGGCGCCCCGCCGACAGCGCCGCGAACACCGCGTCCGGCGGCGTCTCGAGCTGGCAGATCAGCACGTCGGCCGTCGCCAGCGCGGCCTCGTGCCGCGCAATCGTGTCGGTCGTGACTTCGCCGTTGCCGCCCGCGACGATCACGATCGCGTTCTGGCTCGCATCGTCGACGACGATCAACGCGACGCCGGTCGGCGCCGACGCGCTCGTCGCGAGCCCCGTGCAGTCGACTCCCTCGGTCTCGAGGCCCGCGCGCAGCGCCGCGCCGTGCGCATCCGCGCCGACGCAGCCGATCATCGCGACCTGCGCGCCGAGCCGGGCGGCGGCGACGGCCTGGTTGCCGCCCTTGCCGCCCGCCGCCTGCGCGAACGCGTGTCCGGCGAGCGTTTCGCCGGGCAGCGGCAGCCGCGGCGCGCGCACGACGAGATCCATGTTGAGGCTGCCGACCACCGTCACGCGGCCGGCGCCCGTTGCGCCCGCCGTCATGCGCGAGCGCCCGGCGCGGCCGGCTCGCGATAGACGGCCGTCGATTCGCGCAGCACGAGCCGCGGCGACACGACGCGGCGACGGCTCGGCACGGCGGTCGAGCCGCCGCCGATCCGTTCGATCAGCGTCTGCGCGGCCATTTCGCCGAGCGCGCGCACCGACTGGCCGACCGTCGACAGCGCCGGATACGTGTAGCGGGAAAATTCGATGTCGTCGAAGCCGATGATCGAGCAGTCTTCGGGCACGCGCAGCCCGCGCTCGGCCGCCGCGCGCAGCGCGCCGACGCCCATCAGGTCGTTGCCCGCGAAGATCGCGCTCGGCCGCACCGATTCGAACAGCCGCGACGCCGCGTGATAGCCGCCAAGGCACGAGAAATCGCTTTCGGCGATCGCGCCCGGCACGATGTCGACGCCGCGCTCGGCCATCGCGCGGATGAAGCCGTGCACACGCATCGCGCTGACCGCGGTGTCGGTCGGCCCGGTGATGCAGCCGATCTTCGCGTGTCCGAGTTCGAGCAGGTGGCGCGTCGCCAGGTACGCGCCGCGCTCGTGGTCGATCTGCACGAGATCGGCCGCGAGCCCCTCGATGTTGCGGTCGACGACGACGAGCGGCGCATGGATATCCGCGAGCGTCTGCGCGAGCACCGCGTCCTCGCCGGCCGATGCGACGATCAGCCCGTCGATGCGCTTTTCCTGCAGCACGCGCAGGTAGTTGCGCTGTTTCACGGGGTCGTCGTCCGAATTGCAGAAGAACACGCAATAGCCGTTGGCCGCGCACTGATCCTCGATGCCGCGCGCCAGCTCGGCGAAGTACGGATTCGTGCTGTTCGGCACGACGAGGCCGATGGTCGCCGTCGCCCGCGCCTTCAGCGAGCGCGCCACGGCCGATGGCACGTAATTCAGCTCGCGGATCGCGCCCTCGACCTTCGCACGCACGTCGGCGGACACCGGCCGCGAATTGTTCACCACGTGCGAGACGGTCGTAAACGACACGCCCGCCATGGCCGCCACATCCTTGATCGTCGCCATTTCCCGTTTCTCTCTGGTCTGTTCTGTCTGTCTTTTTACCGCACGCGCGTACGCCGGCTGCGATACGTATCGAGCACGACCGCCACCACGATCACCGCACCCGTAATGATCCGTTTCGTCGGCTCGTTCGCACCGATCTGCGCGAGCCCCGCGGCCAGCACGGAGATGATCAACACACCGAAGAACGTGCTGATCACCGAGCCGCGCCCGCCCATCAGGCTCGTGCCGCCGATCACGACGGCGGCGATGACCTGCAGTTCGAGGCCCGCGCCCGCGTTCGGATCGGCCGCCTCGAGCCGCGAAATCTGGAACAGCGACGCGAGCCCCGCGAGCGCGCCCATCAGTGCGAATACGAGGATTTTATACGGCCGCGGGTTAACCCCTGCAAGTCGCACCGCTTCCTCGTTCGTGCCGATGCCCACCAGATAGCGCCCGAACACCGTGCGCGTCAGCACGAACTGGGCCGCGATCATCACCGCGACCGCGATCAGGAACGCCGGCGAGATGCCCAGCGCGATCGGGTTCGACAGGAAGTCGAACGCGTCGCCGATATACGCGGTGCGCGAATTCGTCAGCTGGTACGCGAGGCCGCGCGCGGCCTCCAGCACGCCGAGCGACACGATGAACGACGGAATCCGCCAGCCGACCGTCACCGCGCCGGTCAGCGCGCCCGTCGCAGTCGCGACCGCGATCCCGATCAGCGCGGCCGGCAGCGGCCCCCACTGCCATTTCAGCGCGGCGACGCTGACCATCGACGCGGCGAGCGCGAGCACCGAGCCGACCGACAGGTCGATCCCGGCGATGATCAGCACGAAGGTCATCCCGACCGACATCACGACGAGATCGGGAATCTGGTTCGCGATCGTGCTGAACGTGTCGTAGGTCAGGAAATGCGAGCTCAGCACCGAGAACAGCGCGATCATCGCGGCCAGCGCGCCGGCGAGCCCGAGATAGTTCGACAGGCCGAGCCGCGTGCCTGACAGCGTGCGCGCGCGGCGGCCCGTCACGTCCTGCTGCGCGCCTGCGTCGGTCGGGGATACGGGAGGCTGGGTCATTGCTGTCGTCCTGTCGTCGAAGTGTCCGGAGCGGCGCCGCGCGCGTGCTCCGGGTCCGGATGCTGCATGGCGGCCGCCGGCGTCTCGCGGCCGAAGCCGGCGAACGCCGCGGCCAGCAGCGCGTCCTGGGTCCAGTTGCCGCGCTCGAACACGGCGGTCATGCGCCCAGCCGACATCACGCCGATCCGGTCGCAGATCAGCATCAGCTCGCGCAGGTCGCTCGATACGACCACCAGCGCGCGGCCTTCGCGCGCGAGCGCGCCCATCAAAGTGTAGATCTCGAATTTGGCGCCGACGTCGATCCCGCGGGTCGGCTCGTCGAACAGCAGCACGCCCATGTCGCGCGCGAGCCAGCGGCCGATCACGACCTTCTGCTGGTTGCCGCCCGACAGCTCGCCGACCGGCTGCGCCGCGCCGTGCGTACGGATCCGCAGCGCATCGATCTGCCGCTCGGCGAGCGCCGTTTCGCGGGCCGAATCGACGATGCCGCCGCGCGCGAGCCGGTCGAGCTGGCCGAGCGACACGTTCGCGGTGATCGACTGCGACAGCAGCAGCCCTTCGCCCTTGCGATCCTCGGTGATCAGCGCGATGCCGAGCTTCACCGCATCGACGGGCGACGCGATCCGCGCCGGCTTCAGCGGCTGGCCGACGGCGATCGTCCCGGCATCCGGCGTATCGGCGCCGTAGATCAGCCGCAGCAGCTCGGTGCGCCCCGCGCCGATCAGCCCCGAGATGCCGAAGATCTCGCCCGCGCGCACCTCGAGCGACACGTCGCGCACCGCCGTCCCGCGCGTGAGGCCCGATACGGCGAGCCGCGGCGCGCCGAAGCGGCGCTCGCCGAGATCGATGTGTTCGCCGACCTCGCGCCCGACCATCAGCGTGACGAGCCGGTCGGACGTCGTCGCCGCCATGTCGCCCGCATGTACGAGGCGGCCGTCGCGCAGCACCGCGACGCGCTCGGCGACGCGCGCGAGCTCTTCGAGCCGGTGCGAGATGTAGACGATCGCGACGCCGCGCGCCTTCAGCCGGTCGATCTGCTCGAACAGCAGCTCGACTTCGCGCGCGGTCAGCATCGCGGTCGGTTCGTCGAGAATCAGCACGCGGCAGTCGCCGATCAGGTTGCGCGCGATCTCGACCATCTGCTGGTGGCCGATACCGAGCGCGCCGACCGGCGTATCGGGGTCGACCGCGTCGAGCCCGACCTGCGCCATCGCCGCGCGCGCGTCGTCGCGCAGCCGCGCGCGATCGATGATGCCGAAACGCCGCGGCAGGCGGTTCAGGAACAGGTTTTCGGCGACGCTCAGCGTGGGCAGCAGGTTCAGCTCCTGCATCACCATGCGCACGCCGAGCGCCTCGGCCTGCGTGCGGCTCGCCGGCGCATAGGCCTCGCCGCCGAGTTGCATCGTGCCGGTGGTCGGGTCGACGAGCCCGCCGATGATTTTCGACAGCGTGCTCTTGCCGGCGCCGTTCTCGCCGGTCAGCGCGAGCGCCTGGCCCGCGTCGAGCGTCAGCGTGACGTCGGCGAGCACGGGTTCGGCATAGGTCTTGCCGATGCCGGAGACGGACAGCACGGGGTGGGCTGAACGGGAGGGTTGGAAGGTCGGTTCCATCGCGATCCTGGTTGCGGCCGCGCGCACGGGGCGCGCGGGTATGACGCTCACAAGTGCATGTGCATGCAGTGGCCGTGATCGCGCTCACACCGGATAACGGCCGCCGCGCCGGATTCTTGAGCGCGGCGGCCGGACCGGTGCGGCGTTACTTCGTCACGAGATCCACCGGCGTCTCGACCACGCCGGACAGGTCGGCCTGCTTGCGATGCTCGGCGATCGCCTTGAGCGCCGTGTCGATGCCGAACACGGCCTGCTTCGCCGCGTACTGGTCGGCGGTCGCGAGCACGCGGCCGTCCTTCAGCATCGGCTTGATCGCGTTGATGTTGTCGTAGCCGACCACGAGCACCTTGCCCTGCTTGCCGGCCGCGCGCACGGCCGACACGGCGCCGATCGCCATGTTGTCGTTGCCGCACAGCAGCGCCTTCAGGTTCGGGTATTCGTTGAGCATCGCGGCGGCCACCGCATTGCCCTTGTCGATCTCCCATTCGCCCGACTGCACCGACACGACCTTCATCCCGCCCGCCTTCATCGCGTCCTGGAAGCCGGCCGTGCGCTGCTGCGCGTTGGTCGTCGTCGACACGCCTTCGACGATGCCGACCTGGTCGCCCGCCTTCAGCCGCTTCGCGAGGTAATCGCCGATCTTGCGCGCGCCCTTGCGGTTGTCCGGGCCGACGAACGGCACGTTCAGGTTCTTCGACTTCAGCACGTCGGGATCGAGCCGGTTGTCGATGTTCACGACGACGATGCCGGCGTCGACAGCCTTCTTCACGACCGGCACGAGCGCCTTCGAATCGGCCGGCGCGAGCACGATCGCATCGACCTTCGACACGATCATCTGCTCGACGATGCGGATCTGGTTCGCGGTGTCGGTCTCGTCCTTGATGCCGTTGGTGATCAGGTCGAACTGGTTCGCGTTGTGCTTCTGATATTCCTTCGCGCCCGTTTCCATGGTCAGGAAGAACTCGTTGGCGAGCGACTTCATCACGAGCGCGACCTTCGGCTTGGCCGCGGACTGCGCGTGGACAGCCGGTGCAGCGGCCACCGCGACGGCGGCGAGCGCGGCGGTCAGGAAGCGACGGCGAAAGCGGACATTCATACACATCTCCTGGCGACTGGCCCGAAGGCCGATTGTTGTTCGGTTGTTGTTTTAATGAGAGCAAACGTTTGCGCCACACTACCCGGGCAATGGCCATCGATGCTGCTGTCGGTACCACGGAATGGAAGCGAGGCAGACGGCCGACTGCCTGGCGCGTGCTGGCGTTGACGCGCCGCCGCCGGCGGGACGCCGGCGGAGTGAAGGCTATGCTGTACCGATTCGCTTCGGCGCGCAACCTGTCTAATCAATATTTAAGGGTTTATTCGGAGCGCGCGAGCGCGCTTCGCGACGCGCAAATACGACACTCGCGATGCCGACGGCGGTTCGCCGAAGCGCGGCGCATGCAGGTTCTGCGTTGCCGGTTGTTCTTGTTTTTCTGTCCGTACGGGAACGCAGGTCGATCGTCGGCTGACGCGACGCACCGGACCGGCAGCGTCGGCCGATGCTTGAAGCGTGACGGCGGCCATCCCCCCCGCCGCCGCCCGGTGCGGCGTACGGCAAGGTGCGCGTCATGCGTGTCGCGCGCCGTCCGCGGCATCTGCCCGGACAGCGCGCGACACGCGCGAATCAAACGGCTTCGCGCAACAGCCCCGCGATTTCCGCTTCGTTCAGGTGCGGCGCGAACATTTCGATCAGCCGGTACGCATACGCACGCAGGAATGCGCCCTTGCGCAGCCCGACCCGCGTCGTGCTCGCCTCGAACAGGTGCTGCGTGTCGAGCGCGACGAGCCCCGTGTCGCGCTGCGGATCGTAGGCCATCGCCGCGACCACGCCGATCCCCATTCCGAGCTCGACGTAGGTCTTGATCACGTCCGCGTCGATCGCGGTCAGCACGACGTCGGGCACGGCGCCCGCCTGCGTGAACGCCTGGTCGATGTGCGAGCGGCCCGTGAAGTCCTGGTCGTACGTGATGATCGGGTATTCGGCGATTTCCTCGAGTGTCAGGTTCTCGCGACCGACGAGCGGGTGGCCCTTCGGCACGACGACCGTGTGGTGCCACGAATAGCACGGGAACGTGACGATGTCCGGATAGCGGTCGAGCGCCTCGGTCGAGATGCCGAGATCGGCCTCGCCGTTCAGGATCATCTGCGCGATCTGCTGCGGGCTGCCCTGACGCAGCGCGAGATGCACCTTCGGGAACACCTCGGTGAACTGCCGGATCACCTTCGGCAGCGCGTAGCGCGCCTGC
Source organism: Burkholderia sp. BCC1047 (assembly GCF_902833155.1). NCBI lineage: Bacteria > Pseudomonadati > Pseudomonadota > Betaproteobacteria > Burkholderiales > Burkholderiaceae > Burkholderia > Burkholderia sp. BCC1047. The sequence continues at coordinate 22,659 of NZ_CADFEH010000059.1, forward strand.
GTGTGCGTCGTCGCGACGACGAGGTGGCCGCTGTCCTGATCGGCGAACTGGCGTGCGACGCGGCGCAGGTTCTCGGCGTCGAGCAGCATCCGCTCGATCAGCTGGTGCACCGCCTTGCCGGGCTCCGTGAGCCCCGTCAGCCGCTTGCCGCGCCGAATGAAGATGTCGACGCCCAGCTCATCTTCCAGATCCTTGATCTGTTTCGACACGCCCGACTGCGACGTGTACAGCACGTTCGCGACTTCCGTCAGGTTCATGTTCTGGCGCACCGCTTCGCGCACGAACCGCAATTGCTGAAAATTCATGGGTATGCCTCTTAGGCTGTCGTTGTTTGATGGTCGAATCGGCGCGAATCCCGCCCTCTGCCCTGCGTTGTCTCGTCAACGCGCGGGAAATACCCGCACGGCGCGCGGCACGGCGGTCGCGCCGTCGCCGACCTGCAGCGAAAGCGCGCGCCATGCGTCGCGGTCGAGTTCCGCCTCGAGCGCGCCGCCCGCGCGCGCCTCGAGCTCCACGCGCACCGAACCGCCGAGCGGAATCACGCGCCGCACGTCCACCGCGATGCCGTCGCCGTGCCCTTCGCCCGCCGGCCACAGCTGCAGATCGTGCGGCCGCACGTACGCGTTCGCGGGGCCCGCGAAATCGGCGTCGACCTCGATCGGCGCCGCCGCGCCCTCGGCGACGAAGCCGCGCCCGGCCACCGTGCCCGGCAGCCGGTTCGCCGCGCCGAGAAACTCGTACACGAACGCGCTTTGCGGATGGTCGTAGACGTCCTGCGGGCTGCCGACCTGCTCGACGTGGCCGCGATTGAGCACGACGATGCGATCGGCCACTTCGAGCGCCTCTTCCTGGTCGTGCGTGACGAAGATCGTCGAGATGTGCAGGTCGTCGTGCAGGCGACGCAGCCAGCCGCGCAGCTCCTTGCGGACCTTCGCGTCGAGCGCGCCGAACGGTTCGTCGAGCAGCAGCACCTTCGGCTCGACCGCGAGCGCGCGGGCGAGCGCGATGCGCTGGCGCTGGCCGCCCGATAGCTCGGACGGATAGCGCTGCGCGAGCCAGTCGAGCTGCACGAGCTTGAGCAGCTCGTGCACCTTCTCGCGAATCGCGGCTTCGGACGGCCGCTCGCGGCGCGGCTTCACGCGCAGCCCGAACGCGACGTTCTCGAACACCGTCATGTGGCGGAACAGCGCGTAATGCTGGAACACGAAGCCGACCTGCCGCTCGCGCGCGCCGACCGACGCGACGTCGAGCCCCTGCAGCACGACCTGGCCGGCGTCCGCGTGCTCGAGGCCCGCGATCACGCGCAGCAGCGTGGTCTTGCCGCAGCCGGACGGCCCGAGCAGCGCGACCAGTTCGCCGGGCGGGAAGTCGAGCGAGACGTTGTCGAGCGCCGTGAAATCGCCGAAGCGCTTCTGAAGGTTACGGACGGTGATACCCATTCTGGTTGCCTCTTTACGATTTCGACGAAACGGCGCCGACGGGGCCGGCATGTGCGGGAACGGCGTCGTGCGCGTCGGCCAGTTCGGCCGCGAGATGACGCTCGGCGATCAGCTTCAGCGCGAGCGTGACGAGCGCGAGCAGCGCCAGCACCGACGCCACCGCGAACGCCGCCGCGAAGTTGTATTCGTTGTACAGGATCTCCACGTGCAGCGGCATCGTGTCGGTCACGCCGCGAATGTGGCCGGACACGACCGACACCGCGCCGAACTCGCCCATCGCGCGCGCATTGCACAGGATCACGCCGTACAGCAGGCCCCACCTCACGTTCGGCAGCGTCACGCGGCGGAAGATCTGCCAGCCCGACGCGCCGAGCACGCGCGCGGCTTCTTCCTCGTCGGTGCCTTGCGCCTGCATCAGCGGAATCAGCTCGCGCGCGACGAACGGGAACGTGACGAAGATCGTCGCGAGCACGATGCCCGGCACCGCGAAGATGATCTGCACGTCGTGATCCTGCAGCCACGGCCCGAACCAGCCCTGCGCGCCGAACAGCAGCACGTACACGAGGCCCGAGATCACCGGCGACACCGAGAACGGCAGGTCGATCAGCGTCGTCAGCAGCGCCTTGCCGCGGAATTCGAACTTCGCGATCGCCCACGATGCGCACACGCCGAACACGAGGTTCAGCGGCACCGCGATCACAGCAACGGTCAGCGTCAGCTTGATCGCCGACCACGCATCGGGATCGGCCAGCGATTCGAGATAGAAGCCGACGCCCTTGCGCAACGCCTCGACGAACACCGCGGCGAGCGGCACGACGAGGAAGAACGCGAGGAACGCCAGCGCGATGCCGGTGAGCAGCCAGCGCACGACGCGCGACTCGCTGACCGGGTCGAGCCGCTTCGCGGCGCGCGCGGCCGGCGACGGGGTTTTCAGCACGACGGTGGCCTCCTGGCTCATTGCTGGCCTCCTGCGGCGGCAGCAGCGGCGGTGACGGTGGCGGGCGCCGGGCCGCTCGCCCCCTTGCTCGTACGACGCTGCAGATACCACTGCAGCGTGTTGATCAGCAGCAGCATCAGGAACGACACGACCAACATTACGACCGCCAGCGCGGTCGCGCCCGCGTAGTCGTACTGCTCGAGCTTCGTGATGATCAGCAGCGACGTGATCTCGGATTTCATCGGCACGTTGCCGGCGATGAAGATCACCGACCCGTATTCGCCGAGCGCGCGCGCGAACGACAGCGCGAAACCGGTGAGCAGCGCCGGCAGCACGGCCGGCAGCACGACGCGGCGGAACGTCAGCCAGCGCGACGCGCCGAGGCACGCGGCGGCTTCTTCCTGCTCGCGCTCGAAATCCTCGAGCACCGGCTGCACGGTGCGCACGACGAACGGCAGCCCGATGAAGGTCAGCGCGACCAGCACGCCGGCCGGCGTGAACGCGATCTTGATGCCGAGCGGCGCCAGATACTGGCCGACCCAGCCGTTGGTCGCGTAGACGGCCGCGAGCGAGATGCCGGCCACCGACGTCGGCAGCGCGAACGGCAGATCGACGACCGCGTCGACGAGGCGCTTGAACGGGAACGTGTAGCGCACCAGCACCCATGCGACGAGGAAGCCGAACACGGCGTTGATCAGCGCGCCGCCGAGCGCGGCCGAGAACGTCAGCCGGTACGACGCGAGCACGCGCGGCGACGTGACGGCGGTGACGAACTGGTCCCACGACAGCGTCGCGGTCTTCAGGAACGTGGCGGCGAGCGGAATCAGCACCACGAGGCTCAAATAGGCCACCGTGATGCCGAGTGTCACGCCGAAACCGGGCAGCGCGCTCGGCTTGCGAAAGGTGTACGTCGTCATCGGATGCTCTTGCTGGGTCGATGCTGCTCACGGGTCCGACGCAAACGCCGGCGCAGTGAATCGCGCCGGCGAGCCGTCGGGGACGCGGCGCGCTGTCGTGGCGCGCCGCTTGTCGTTATGGTGTGACTACGTGCGTTACTGCGGCTTGTAGATCGAATCGAACACGCCGCTGTCCGCGAAATGCGTCTTCTGCGCATTGGTCCAGCCGCCGAACGTGTCGTCGACCGTGTACAGCTTCAGCTTCGGGAACTGCTTGGTCAGCTCCGCCGGCACGTTCTTCGAACGCGGCCGGTAGTAGTTGCGCGCCGCGATTTCCTGGCCCTGCGGGCTGTACAGGAAATTCAGGTACGCCTCGGCCAGCTTGCGCGTGCCCTTCTTGTCGACCACCTTGTCGACCACCGCGACAGGCGGCTCGGCCAGGATGCTCACCGACGGCACGACGATCTCGAACTTGTCGGTGCCGAATTCCTTGACCGACAGGAATGCCTCGTTTTCCCATGCGATCAGCACGTCGCCGATCCCGCGCTGCACGAAGCTCGTCGTCGCGCCCCGCGCGCCCGAATCGAGCACGCCCGCGTTCTTGTAGAGCTTCGAGACGAAGTCCTTCGCCGTCTGCTCGTTGCCGCCCGGCTTGTGCTGGGCGTACGCCCATGCGGCCAGGTAGTTCCAGCGTGCGCCGCCCGAGGTCTTCGGGTTCGGCGTGACGATCGAGATGCCCGGCTTGGTCAGGTCGTCCCAGTCCTTGATCCCCTTCGGATTGCCCTTGCGCACGAGGAACACGATCGTCGACGTGTACGGCGACGCGTTGTCGGGCAGGCGCTTCTGCCAATCCTTGTTCACCAGCCCCTTGTTCGCGAGCGCGTCGATGTCGTACGCGAGCGCCAGCGTGACGACGTCGGCCTGCAGCCCGTCGAGCACCGAGCGCGCCTGCGCGCCCGAACCGCCGTGCGACTGCTTGAAGTTGACGGTTTCGCCCGTCTTCGCCTTCCACTCCTTGCCGAACGCCTGGTTGAAATCCTGATACAGCTCGCGCGTCGGGTCGTACGACACGTTCAGGAAGGTCGTCTCGGCCTGCGCGTGCGTCGCGACGCCCAGCGCCGCCGCCGCGCCCAGCGCGAGTGTTGCGATCAGGCGACCCACTCCGCCCACCAGCCCCGTATTGCGCTTCGCCATCCTTGGTTCTCCAGTGTTGTCGGTATTGCGATGTCGGGCCAGTCTATCGAACGGGTTACATGATTAAAAATAATCGTTCCTTATTTTTTAATACTCAAAAGTGCTAACGCAGACGGGATGGATGGTTGCGGCGGACAAACCGGCGTCAGGACGTCGCGAAATCACGCCGGAACCGACGCGATCGCGTCGAACCTCAAGTAACACTTGAAATTCCCCAAGTACTGTATAAAAATACAGCTCACTGTCTATCCATACAGTTCAGCCATGACCAAACTCACCGCCCGTCAGCAGCAAGTGTTCGACTTGATCCGTCGCGCGATCGAGCGCTCCGGATTCCCGCCCACCCGTGCCGAGATCGCGGCAGAGCTGGGCTTCAGCTCGCCGAATGCCGCCGAGGAGCACCTGCGCGCGCTGGCGCGCAAGGGCGTGATCGAGCTGGCGGCCGGCGCGTCGCGCGGCATCCGGCTGCTCGGCCTCGACGACGCCCCGCATCAGTTCACGCTGCCGCACGCCGGCCTGATGCAACTGTCGCTGCCGCTCGTCGGCCGCGTCGCGGCCGGTAGCCCGATCCTCGCGCAGGAGCACATCTCGCAGCACTACGCGTGCGATCCCGCGCTGTTCACCAGCAAGCCCGACTATCTGCTGAAGGTGCGCGGCCTGTCGATGCGCGACGCCGGCATTCTCGACGGCGACCTCCTCGCCGTGCAGAAGCGCACGGAAGCGAAGGACGGCCAGATCATCGTCGCGCGTCTGGGCGACGACGTCACGGTCAAGCGCCTGATGCGCCGGCCCGGCGGCCTCGAGCTGATCGCGGAGAACCCGGATTACGAAAACATCTTCGTCAAGGCCGGCAGCGCGGATTTCGCGCTGGAAGGCATCGCCGTCGGGCTGATCCGCTCGGGCGAACTCTGACATTCCGTCTCGCTAGGAGAACATCATGGAACGCCTTTCCCGCCTGCTGCCTTTCCGTCAATTCGGTCGCTTGCGTCATCTGCGCGGCCGCACGCCCTGCGCACCGCTGTCCGCGGCGGCGCCTGTGCAAGAAGAAATCGCAGTCGAACGGCAGGCGTCCCTGCTGCCGTCAGCGCTCCCCGCGTTCGCGCGGGTGTCGCTGAACGCCGGTCTGAACCATGCGGAACCCGCGCGCCGCGCGCCGGTGCGCGTCTATCACGGCCGCTCGCGCCTGATCATGGTGGGCACGATCGATGCCGTGTGCCGGATGATCGATCGCTGCATCGCGGAGGAACGATCGGCCACGCCGGGCGGTCTCTGATTGCGGAACCTTCCCGCACCGGAGGCAACGTGACTGAATCGTCGCGCCGCGCTTGGCGAACCAAGCCGCTGCTGATCGTCGTGCTGGTCGTCGCCCTCATTGCGGCGCTCGGCTATGCGTACGCGTCGCCGTATGTCGCGCTCGGTCGCCTGAAATCGGCGATCGATGCGCGCGATGCGCAGGCGATCAGCGAGTATGTCGATTTTCCGTCGCTGCGCATCAGCCTGAAGCAGCAGGTCACGGAAGAATTGATGCGCCGGATCGACGCAGTGAAGAAGAACAATCCGTTCGCGGTGATTGGCGCGCTGATCGGGTCGGCGCTGATCGGCCCGCTGGTCGATGCGTACGCGACCCCGGAAGGCGTCGCCGCGTTGATGAGCGGATTGCCGCCGCGCGGCAATCCCGGCGAGCGCCCGCCTGAGTGGTCGAATCAGCCGCCAGCAGGCAATGCGTCCGGCAACCCGCCTGCCGCACCGCCCGTCAATCCGGCGCCGGCAAGTGCTGCGGTACCGGGCGGCAACGCGGCCGCTTCGGCCGCATCGTCGCCGGCACCCGCGCCCGCCGCACCGGCCAGCCCGAGTGAAACAACGCAAGCGCCGCGCCAGCAGCAAACCAGCGCGGGCTACCGGAATATCGATGAATTCGTCGTCACATATCAGCGCAGCGCCGACGGCACGCGCTATGCGGCGATCTTCCACCGCTTCGGGCTGTTCTCGTGGAAATTGTCCGGAATCGACCTGCACGCATAACAGGCCGCGCTCGGTGCGCGCGCTGCCAATGCAGCGCGACGCCTGACCGGCCCGCATCGCCGGTCGGGCTGTCAGGCGGGTCATCCAGCCTTTAGCAGGCTGTTGAAAAGCGCCTCGTTCCGACGATCGGGGCACTGTTTAAAAGGGTTTCGTATGCGATTGGCCGCTGAGTTGCTGACGAATCGTGCCGGATGCCCCGCTTGCGAGCGGG
>NZ_CADFEH010000060.1:0-28886 GCF_902833155.1 Burkholderia sp. BCC1047
CGAGACCAGGACGTTGATAGGTCAGGTGTGTAAGCGCAGTAATGCGTTCAGCTAACTGATACTAATTGCCCGTAAGGCTTGATCCTATAACAAGTCTGCCTTGTAGATCGGCGCCGTGTGAAAGCACTGGCCGCGATCCAAAGCGACATGTTGGATTCTCGTGTGTGATACACACAACCTAAATTACTGCTTCTTCCAAGATTGGTTGCGCTGCGAAGCAACGCAACAACCCCCTTTGCCTGATGACCATAGCGAGTCGGTCCCACCCCTTCCCATCCCGAACAGGACCGTGAAACGACTCTACGCCGATGATAGTGCGGATTCCCGTGTGAAAGTAGGTAATCGTCAGGCTCCCTAAGCCAAGAACCCCCGCCCGACAAGGCGGGGGTTTTTGCATTTCGGCGTCCCCAAAAGCATGTGGCGAAGCGCCCCATCCCTCGCAACCCAACGGCGTGCGTGCAAGGTCGGATCATCTGCGTTCCTGCTGCCAACTCTTCCCCGGAACGAACCCCCTCGATTTGATACGATCGATATGTCGTCGACGAGGGCGTCCGTCGGCGGTCGTGTTCGAAACCAGGGTTTGATGGAGAGGGGCGGGGAATGAATATCGGCGACGCGTCGCGCGAATCCGGAGTCAGCGCAAAAATGATCCGGTACTACGAGCAGGTCGGGCTTCTTGCGCCGAGCAAGCGTACCGATGCCGGCTACCGCATCTACGGCGCGGACGAAATCCATATCTTGCGGTTCATCCGTCAGGCACGACGACTCGGCTTTCTCGTCGAGGACATTCGCAAGCTGCTGATGCTCTGGCAGGATCGTTCACGCGCCAGCGCCGAAGTGAAATCGATCGCACTTGAACATGTGGCCGAACTCGACAAACGCATCGCGGAGCTGAGCGACATGCGCGATACGCTGGCCGATCTGGCTGCGCACTGCCATGGTGACGGTCGGCCGGAGTGCCCGATTTTGGCGCGCTTGGCCGACCCCGTCAGTGAACCAAATTAGTGCGTGTGCTCGAGCCTCCAAACGCGCCCACATAGCATGTCATTTAAAATCAACGGGTTGGATGCGTCGCGCTTCTCTTCATTCCGATTTGGAATGATCTCCATGCAAGTTTTTCACTAGCATATTGGTGCGGCGTCGCTATAATTCGGGATAACCCTATACGGGAAATCCCTGAATCTCGATTCACCAGGGGTCCCTCTTCCTTGGAGAACGTCATGATCGCCTACATCGTTGAAAAGCTGAGCAACTGGTTCGAATCCGCAGAACGTGAGCGCCGTGAGGCTTACCTCGCCACGTCGTCGGACATCGTCCAGCTCGAGAGCCGCATTCGCTCGCTCGAAACCAACGGCTACTCGCTGTAATCGGAGTCACCGTCAGGTGCCGCGCGGCACCGCACGATAAGCAAGCCCCGTATTGACGGGGCTTTGTTTTTTTGTGCGCCGGATCTGGCGAAATCGTCGGTGCAGCGCTATGGTATGGACCTTTTCATCCTGAAGGACACGATCATGCGTTTGCGTGTCGAAGTGCGTCGCAGTGCCCGCGCGCGTCTCGTTCTGGGCGCAGTCGTGCTCGTCCATGGCATCGCGGCGGGTGCCGCGACGTCGTCCAGGCCGCTCGTTCTCGATACGCAGCGCGGTATCCAGGACGGCAAGGGCGGGTTGGTGTTGCAGACGGCGCCGTTGTCGCAGGAGCCGATCGTCGAGCCGGCAGGTATGCGGGCTCCGGCCGGACAGGGGACGAACACGTCGGTTCCGCTGTTCGTCGCGCCGTATATCAGTGTTCCCGCGTGGGGCGGGCAGCCGGCCAACCAGCCGCGGCTCGCGCCCAGGCCGCAGCCGTAACGACCGTCGCCCGGTCAGTTTCCGCGGTGCTCGATTTGGCAGCGGGCGCCGCTATCCTGTCCCAGCTTCTCGACCAGGTAAGGCAGGACCTCGTTCATGCTCTGGGCGAGCGTATACGGGGGATTCAGGATGAACATCCCGCTGCCGTACAGGCCAAGTCCGTCGGTCGGCGGATTCGACACCGTCAGCGTCAGGTGCAGCCAGTTGTTCGGCTGCAGGCGCTTCAACTGCTCGGGAAAGCGCTGCGATTCCGTCCGCGTGACCTGCGGATACCAGATCGCATAGCAGCCGGTCGCGAAACGCTTCAGGCATTCGGTCACGCAGCCCACCGTGCGCGCGTAATCCTTCTTGTCCTCGTAGGACGGATCGATCAGCACGAGTGCGCGTCGCGGCGGCGGCGGCAGCAGTGCCTTGATACCTTCGAAGCCGTCGCCGGCGAAGATCATCGCGCGTCGCCCCGCATCGCGGAAATTGTGGCGCAGCACATCGATTTCCGTCGTGTGCATTTCGAACAGGCGCATACGATCCTGCTCGCGCATCGACCGCCATGCGATGTACGGCGAGCCTGGATAGAAGTGCAGTTCGCCGTCGTCGTTCAGCGCGCGGACTTCGTCCACATAGTCACCCAACGCCTCCGGCAGGTTCTTTTCGTTCCACAGCCGGCCGATGCCGGTATCGAATTCCGACGTCTTCGCTGCATAACCGTCGCGCAGCGAGTACACGCCGGCGCCCGCGTGCGTATCGATGTACCAGTACGATTTGTCCTTCTTGTTCAGGTAGCGCAGCAGCTGGACGACGACGGCGTGCTTGAGCACGTCCGCGTGATTGCCTGCGTGAAAACCGTGACGATAACTGAGCATGGCTGGCTGCCTGAAACGAAAGGTGAATCGATGAAAGCGCTCGATCGCGCGCGGCCGTCAGGCCGGGCACCGATGCGGCCGCGTATTGTACGCGAGTGGCCGCGCGTCGCCTTACTCGTATGCGTCGCCGACCACTGCCTCGATGCGTTGCTTCACATCCGGCGTCAGCTTCGCGGCAACGTCGAGCGCGCGCATGTTGTCGCCGATCTGGTCGACCCGCGATGCGCCCGTGATGACCGAACTCACGCGCGGATTCGCGAGTACCCAGGCGATGGCCAATTGGCCGGTGCTGCAGCCGAGCTGGGCCGCGATCTCGCCGAGCCGTTCGACGATGTCGTTGGCTGCCCGATCGGTCAGGCGTTCGCGCATCCAGTCGTAGCCCTGCAACTGCGCGCGGCTGCCGGGCGGCACGCCGTCGCGGTACTTGCCGGTGAGCAGGCCCGACGCCAGCGGGCTCCAGGTCGTGAGGCCGAGGCCGTAATCGTCGTAGAGCCGCGCATATTCCTGTTCGACCCGGCTGCGATGGAACAGGTTGTACTGCGGCTGTTCGACGACCGGCTTGTGCAGATGGTGCCGCTCGGCGATCTCGCATGCTGCACGGATCTCGTCGGCGCTCCATTCCGACGTGCCCCAGTACAGCGCCTTGCCGCGCACGATCATGTCGCTCATCGCCCAGACGGTTTCCTCGATCGGCGTATGCGGATCGGGGCGATGGCAATAGACGAGGTCGACATAGTCGAGCTGCAGCCGGCGCAGCGAGCCGTCGATCGCGTTCAGCAGATATTTCCGGTTCAGCGTGTGATACTGGTTCGGGGCTTCCGCGAGCCCCCAGAAGAATTTCGTGGACACGATATAGCTGACGCGCGGCCAGTCGAGCGACTTGAGCGCGTGGCCCATGATTTCCTCGGATTTGCCGCCGGCGTAGACCTCGGCGTTGTCGAAGAAATTGACACCCGCGTCGCGTGCCGCGGCAAGGCATTCGCGCGCGACCCGGTGGTCGACCTGGTTGCCGTACGTCACCCACGAGCCGAGGGAAAGCGCGCTGATCTGCAGGCCGGAGCGGCCTAGCCGTCGATAGTGCATGAGACTCTCCTGCTGAACGGAACCGACCTTAAGCTTAGACGTTTTGCGCACGAACGGCGGGGCCGATCGTGCACAATGACGGCTGGCACGCCGATGCGATTTCGCGATGAGCGCGGATGCGACGGGTGCGTGTTTTATCGATCCGATATCGGGAGGAGACGGACATGGCAGCAGATCTGAGCGGCAAGACCGCAGTCGTCACGGGCGCCGCGAGCGGCATCGGCAAGGAAATCGCGCTGGAGCTGGCCAAGGCCGGTGCGGCCGTCGCGATCGCCGACCTGAACCAGGACGGCGCGAACGCGGTCGCCGACGAGATCGTCAAGGCAGGCGGCAAGGCGATCGGCGTCGCGATGGACGTGACCAACGAGGACGCCGTGAACAGCGGCATCGACAAGGTGGCCGACGCGTTCGGCTCGGTCGACATCCTCGTGTCGAACGCCGGCATCCAGATCGTCAACCCGATCGAGAACTATTCGTTCGCCGACTGGAAGAAGATGCAGGCGATCCACGTGGACGGCGCGTTCCTGACGACGAAGGCCGCGCTCAAGCACATGTACAAGGACGATCGCGGCGGCGTCGTGATCTACATGGGTTCGGTGCACTCGCACGAGGCGTCGCCGCTGAAGTCCGCGTACGTGACGGCCAAGCATGGCCTGCTGGGTCTCGCGCGCGTGCTGGCGAAGGAAGGCGCGAAGCACAACGTGCGCTCGCACGTCGTGTGTCCGGGCTTCGTGCGCACGCCGCTGGTCGACAAGCAGATTCCGGAGCAGGCGAAGGAGCTCGGCATCAGCGAAGAGGACGTGATCAAGAAGGTGATGCTCGGCAACACGGTCGACGGCGTGTTCACGACGGTGCAGGACGTCGCGCAGACGGTGCTGTTCCTGTCGGCGTTCCCGAGCGCCGCGCTCACCGGCCAGTCGGTGGTCGTCAGCCACGGCTGGTTCATGCAGTAACGCGGGAGCGGGCGGTGTCGCCGTCCGCCGCGCTGGACGCTGGACTGCACAAAAAAACGCGCTCCGTGGAGCGCGTTTTTCATGTCGGCAGGGCGGGGCCGGTGACAGCCGCCTCCCGGCGCGGCTTTACTTCAGGACCGCTGCGACCGCATTGGCGACCGCGTCGAGGTTGCGCGTGTTCAGCGCGGCGACGCAGATCCGGCCCGTGCCGACCGCATAGATGCCGAACTCGTCGCGCAGGCGATCGACTTGTGCCGAGGTCAGGCCCGAATACGAGAACATCCCGCGCTGTGCGTTGATGAAGCTGAAGTCACGATCGACGCCGCTCGCCTTCAGGCGTTCGACGAGACCATTGCGCATCGCGCGGATGCGATCGCGCATTTCGCCGAGTTCCTGCACCCACGAAGCGTGCAGTTCCGGCGACGCGAGCACCGCTGCGACCACTGCGCCGCCGTGGGTCGGCGGGTTCGAGTAGTTCGTGCGGATCACGCGCTTCAGTTGCGACAGCACGCGCGTGGCTTCTTCCTTGCTCGACGTGATGATCGACAGCGCGCCGACGCGCTCGCCGTACAGCGAGAACGACTTCGAGAACGACGACGACACGAACGCGTTCAGGTCGGCCGCGGCGAACAGGCGCACGGCAGCGGCATCGGCTTCGATGTTCTCGCCGAAGCCCTGGTAGGCCATGTCGAGGAACGGCACGAGGTTGCGCGCCTTCACGACGTCGACGACCTGTTGCCATTGCGCTTCGGTCAGGTCCACGCCGGTCGGGTTGTGGCAGCACGCGTGCAGCACGACGACCGTGCCGGCCGCATAGCCGTTCAGCGCCGACAGCATGCCTTCGAAGTTCACGCCGTGGGTGGCCGCGTCGTAGTACGGGTACGCGACGACCTCGAAGCCGGCCGCTTCGAACAGCGCGCGGTGGTTTTCCCAGCTCGGATCGCTGATCGCGACCTTCACGTTCGGGTTCAAGGTGCGCAGGAAATCGGCGCCGATCTTCAGCGCGCCGGTGCCGCCCAGTGCCTGGGCCGTGACCACGCGGCCCGCCGCGATCAGCGGCGAGTCGTTGCCGAGCAGCAGCTTCTGTACGGCCGCATCGTAGGCGGCGATCCCGTCGATCGGCAGGTAACCGCGCGGCAGGCCGGCCTCGACACGCGCCTTTTCCGCGTCGCGAACCGCGCGCAGCAGCGGAATCTTGCCGTCTTCGTTCGTGTACACGCCGACGCCGAGGTTGACCTTGGTCGGACGCGCATCGGCGTTGAAGGCTTCGTTCAGGCCCAGGATCGGGTCGCGGGGAGCAAGCTGGACAGCGGAGAAGAGCGACATGATGATTCGGCAGTAGTGAAAAGAGGGTCAGGCTTTCAACCGGCGGGGTGGGCGCAGCGGACCGCGCCCGCGGCGCGACGCCGGAAAGCGCAGCAGCCTGACATTGTAGCGAATTCGTGCTGGCGGGGGCGGTCATTCCGTCGCGATCAGGGCGACGAATCGCGATTTCGGGCGACCGTCGCGCGTCAGGAGTCGACAGCAGTTCGCACGGCCGCGAAGCGCTAGAATGTTTTCTTTGCCCTTGCTCCGGCCGCATTCCATGTCCGAACATCATGCCGAAGTCGGCGACGCGCTCGACGAATCCAAATTCGTCACTTTCGAAGGGTCGCCGTTCCAGCTTTACCAGCCCTATCCGCCCGCGGGCGACCAGCCGACCGCGATCGACACGCTCGTCGAAGGCGTCGGCGACGGCCTTGCCTTCCAGACGCTGCTCGGGGTAACGGGTTCGGGCAAGACCTTCACGATGGCCAACACGATCGCGCGGCTCGGCCGCCCGGCGATCGTGTTCGCGCCGAACAAGACGCTCGCGGCCCAGCTTTACGCGGAGTTCCGCGAGTTCTTCCCGCGCAACGCGGTCGAGTATTTCGTCTCGTACTACGACTACTACCAGCCTGAGGCCTACGTGCCGCAGCGTGACCTGTTCATCGAGAAGGATTCGTCGATCAACGAGCACATCGAGCAGATGCGGCTGTCGGCGACGAAGAGCCTGATGGAGCGCCGCGACGTGGTGATCGTCGCGACGGTGTCGGCGATCTACGGTATCGGCAATCCGTCCGAATACCACCAGATGATCCTGACGCTGCGCACCGGCGACAAGCTCGGCCAGCGCGACGTGATCGCGCGGCTGATCGCGATGCAATACACGCGCAACGAGCAGGATTTCCAGCGCGGCACGTTCCGCGTGCGCGGCGACACGATCGACATCTTCCCGGCCGAACACGCGGAAATGGCCGTGCGCGTCGAACTGTTCGACGACGAGGTCGAGACGCTGCACCTGTTCGACCCGCTGACCGGGCGCGTGCGGCAGAAGATTCCGCGTTTCACCGTGTATCCGTCGTCGCACTACGTGACGCCGCGCGACACCGTGATGCGCGCAGTCGAGACGATCAAGGACGAATTGCGCGAACGGCTCGAGTTCTTCCATCGCGAAGGCAAGCTCGTCGAGGCGCAGCGCCTCGAGCAGCGCACGCGCTTCGATCTCGAGATGCTGCAGGAGCTCGGCTTCTGCAAGGGCATCGAGAACTATTCGCGGCATTTCTCGGGCGCGGCGCCCGGCGATCCGCCGCCGACGCTCGTCGACTACCTGCCGCCCGATGCGCTGATGCTGCTTGACGAATCGCACGTGCTGATCGGCCAGCTGAACGGCATGTACAACGGCGACCGCGCACGCAAGGAAAACCTCGTCAATTACGGGTTTCGCCTGCCGTCCGCGCTCGACAACCGGCCGCTGAAGTTCCCCGAGTTCGAGCGCAAGATGCGGCAGGTCGTGTTCGTATCGGCCACGCCGGCCGACTACGAGAAGCGCGTGACGGGGCAGATCGCCGAGCAGGTCGTGCGACCGACGGGCCTCGTCGATCCGGAAATCGAAGTGCGGCCGGCGAGCTCGCAGGTCGACGACGTGCTGACCGAGATCAACGCGCGCGTGAAGGCCGGCGAGCGCGTGCTGATCACGACGCTGACGAAGCGCATGGCCGAACAGCTGACCGAGTTCCTGGCCGACCATGGCGTCAAGGTGCGTTACCTGCACAGCGACATCGATACGGTCGAGCGCGTCGAGATCATCCGCGACCTGCGGCTCGGCACGTTCGACGTGCTGGTCGGGATCAACCTGCTGCGCGAGGGCCTCGACATTCCCGAAGTGTCGCTCGTCGCGATCCTCGACGCGGACAAGGAAGGCTTCCTACGCGCCGAGCGCTCGCTGATCCAGACGATCGGCCGCGCCGCGCGGAACGTGAACGGCAAGGCGATCCTCTACGCGGACAACATGACCGAGTCGATGAAGCGCGCGATCGGCGAAACCGAGCGGCGCCGCGCAAAGCAGATCGCTTACAACGAAAAGATGGGCATCACGCCGCGCGGCGTCGTGAAGCGCATCAAGGACATCATCGACGGCGTCTACAACGCCGACGACGCGCGTGCGGAGCTGAAGGAGGCGCAGCAGCGCGCAAAATTCGAGGACATGTCGGAAAAGCAGCTCGCGAAGGAAATCAAGCGTCTCGAGAAGCAGATGGCCGACTACGCGAAGAACCTCGAATTCGAGAAGGCCGCCGCGACCCGCGACCAGCTTGCCGTGCTGCGCGAACGCGTGTTCGGCGCGAACGTCGGCGACCACATCAGCGGCGGCCGGTAAATCTTTCCAAACGTCACCGTATCCTTTTGGTAAAGCGCCTGTAAGCCTTGTCGGATCAGGGGTTTACGGCGCTCTCCGTTTGTTCCGGAACGGGTTCGGTGCTAAACTCGCCATGTATTGAGAATAGTTCGCATTAACGTTCTTCGTCGCGTTAGTGTTTCCAGCGGGCGGCCCGGCGGCGGCCCGCATGTCGTCAAGATAGTCAGACAAATAACAAGGAGTGTCCATGTTGGGTTCTTCGTTCATCCGCACGACGGTTGCGGTAGCGGCGGCGCTGGCCGCGATGTCGGCCTCGGCTGCCGAGTATCCGATCGGCAAGCAGCAGATCCAGGGCGGCATGGAAATCGGCGCGGTGTATCTGCAGCCGATCACGATGGACCCGGAAGGCATGATGCGCAAGGCGTCGGATTCCGACATCCACCTCGAGGCCGACATCCATGCGGTCAAGAACAACCCGACCGGTTTCGCGGAAGGCGACTGGATGCCGTACCTGCAGGTCACCTACAAGCTGACGAAGCAGGGCGACACGAAGTGGAAGGCCGAAGGCGACCTGATGGGCATGGTCGCGAGCGACGGCCCGCACTACGGCGACAACGTGAAGCTCACCGGCCCCGGCAAGTACCACCTGACGATGGTCGTCAAGCCGCCGATGCAGTCCGGTCACATGGCGTTCGGTCGCCACGTCGACAAGGAAACGGGCGTGGGCCCGTGGTTCAAGCCCATCACGCTCGAGTACGACTTCCCGTTCGCCGGTATCGGCAAGAAGGGCGGTTACTGATCGGTGGCATCACGAACGGCGCGCTTCGGCGCGCCGTCGGCGTAGAGAACCCAGTATGAAAATTCCCCAGAAAATCGTCGCCGCAGCCGCTGCGCTGTGGCTTGCCGGCGCGGCCCATGCGGCCGATCTGCCGACGTTCAAGCTCGAGATGACGGACGGCAAGCTGAACCCCGCCCGCATCGAAGTGCCGGCCGGCCAGCGTTTCAAAATCGAGATCAGGAACACCGGCAAGGGCGCCGCCGAATTCGAGAGCGTGCAGTTGCGCAAGGAGAAGGTGCTCGCGCCGGGCGCCGACTCGTTCGTCGTCGTCGCCCCGCTGTCGCCGGGCGAATACAAGTTTTTCGACGATTTCCACCAGCAGGCACAGGGCGTGATCGTCGCGAAGTAACGCGTTTTATCTGCGCGCGGGCGCGCCAGTCCCTTGCCCCGCGCGTCAGGAGGTATCGATGGGTCAGATCTTGTTCATCGTCTGGCGGGAGAGCGTCGAAGCGCTGCTCGTCGTCGGCATTCTCTATGCATGGCTGAAAAACGGCGACGACGACGCGCGCCGCGGCCTGCCTTTCCTCTGGGCCGGCGTCGGCGTCGGCCTGCTGATGGCCGTCGGCCTCGGCGCCGCGCTGGTGGGGTTCACCGAAGTGTTGTCCGGCGACGCGCAGGACTATTTCCAGACGGCGATGGTGCTGATCGCGTGCGTGCTGATCGTGCAGATGGTGCTGTGGATGCGCCGGCACGGCCGCACGCTGAAGCGCGACATGGAGCAATCGCTGCAGCAAAGCACGCGCGATTCGAACTGGTGGGGCGTCGCCGTGCTGGTCGCGCTCGCGATCGCGCGCGAAGGCAGCGAGACGGTGATCTTCCTGTACGGCCTCGGTTTCGGCCAGTCGGGCCACGTCGATGGCAGCCAGATGCTCGCGGTCGTGATCGGTCTCGGCCTCGCGTTCCTCACGTTCTATCTGCTGCAGCTCGGCGGCAAGGTCTTCTCGTGGCGGCATTTCTTCCGCGTCACCGAAGTGATGCTGCTGTTCCTCGGCGCGGGCCTGTTCCAGACCGGCGTCGACAAGCTGATCGACAAGGAAATCCTGCCGCTCGGCATCTCGCAAGTGTGGGACACGTCCGCGATCCTCGATGATTCGGGCACGTTCGGTTCGCTCGTCGCGACGCTGACCGGCTATCGCGCGCATCCGGCGCTGACCAACCTGGTCGCCTATGCGGTGTACTGGGCGGTCGTCTGGCTGCTGATGAAGCGCGCGAGCCGCCGTCCGGCCGTCGCAGCGGGTCGCGCGGCATGAGCGTTATCGCCGCCGTCAAGCCGGGCTGGCTCGCGCAGGCCGGCCAGTGGATGCAGCGCCACGGTGCGCTGATCCGGGGTATCCAGTGGATCGTCGTCGCCGTCTACGCGTTCCTGATCATCGTGCCGGCCGTGCTGCCGCTGCCGGACGATTCCGCGCATCTGTGGAACAACCTCACGCTCATCGCGCAGTTCGCGTTCTGGGGCATCTGGTGGCCGTTCGTGCTGCTGTCGATGGTGATGCTCGGCCGCGTGTGGTGCGGCGTGCTGTGCCCGGAGGGCGCGCTCACCGAGTACGCGAGCAAGTTCGGCCGCGGCGGCCCGATTCCGCGCTGGATCCGGTGGGGCGGCTGGCCGTTCGTCGCGTTCGGCATCACGACGATCTACGGGCAGATGGTCAGTGTGTACCAGTACCCGCTCGCGGTGCTGTTCGTGCTCGGCGGCTCGACCGTCGGCGCGATCGTGATCGGCCTGTTGTACGGCCGCGAAAAGCGCGTGTGGTGCAAGTATCTGTGCCCGGTCAACGGCGTGTTCGGGCTGCTCGCGCGGCTTGCGCCGATGCGCTACAAGGTCGACGAGGATGCGTGGCGCCGTTCGTACAAGAACGGCGAGCACGGTCATCGCGTGATTCCGATCAACTGCGCGCCGCTCGTGCCGTTGCGCAACATGAAGGGCGCGGCGGACTGCCATATGTGCGGCCGCTGCAGCGGGCACCGCGACGCGATTTCGCTGTCGCTGCGCTCGCCGTCCGACGAAGTCGTGAACCTCGGTGCGGAGCGGGCCAACCCGTGGGACACCGCGCTGATCCTGTACGGCCTGCTCGGCGTGGCGATCGGTGCGTTCCACTGGACCGTCAGTCCGTGGTTCGTGCAGATCAAGCAATGGCTCGCGGGCTGGCTGATCGATCAGGACATCACGTGGCCGCTCGAGACCAATGCGCCGTGGTTCCTGCTCACGCACTACCCGGATCGCAACGACGTGTTCTCCTGGCTCGATGGCGGGCTGGTCGTCAGCTACATCGTCGGCACGGGGCTCGTGTACGGCACGGCGCTGCTGGTGTTGCTGGCCGGCGCCACGCTGATGCTCGGCCGCTTCGATCGCGTGCGCCTGCATCACCTCGCCCAGGCGCTGATCCCGATCGCGGGCGCGGGCGTGTTCCTCGGGCTGTCGGCCACGACGCTGTCGTTGCTGCGCGCGGAGCATGTACCGCTCGGCTGGGCTACCGATGTGCGCATCGCGATTCTGGTCGGCGCCAACGTATGGAGTGCATGGCTCGCGTGGAAGGTGACGGGGCGCTATGCGGCGTGGCCGCGCCGGCTCGCGGCATTCGCGTGGTTCGCCTTCGGGCTGGCCGTCGTCGACAGCGCATGGTGGTTGATGTTCTGGGGATTCTGAAGCGGCGCGCATGCCGCTTCTCGCTGTCGCGTATTGACGGCAGCTATGAGTCGGACGGCGTGCTTCACGCATGGGCTGCCCAAACAAAAAAGCGACACGTCCATCGACGTGTCGCTTTTTTTCTTCCTTGTGCGAGAACCAAAAAAAGTGGCTTGGCTTGCTGCAACGGCTGCTTGAGTGTGTTTGCACGAAGGGGTCTAGATCTCGCGTGCAAGCCGTTACGCTGGCTACTGCCCAACACCTCTCAGGGAGGTGGTCCCCACAATACTCGGTCGTTACTTCGTCAGGATCAGTTTGCCGAGCCGGGTAGCCCGCAACTGATAAGTCTCTCCGTTATGCGCGATGCTGACGTGGCTTTGGCCTTGCAGCAGCGCATCGCTGTTGACGACCCGCGTGCCTGCATCGCGGTTGCCGGCAGGTTTCGCCGGCGTGGTGACCGCTGCCGTCTTCTGACGGCTGCTGGCTGCGGTGCCGGTGGTGCGGCGCAGGGTCAGCGTGGTCGGGCGCATGGTGTCGGTCATTCGGTTTGATCGGTGACTGTCGATACGATGGAATGAATTCTAAATGATAACTATTCCCATTTACAAAAACTCTTTATCGATCGATTCGTCTGGGCTGATAGCTTGAGTCAAAGGGGCGGCCCGCAGGCCGCCGCCGGGTTCAGTGCAGCGGGTCGGGGTCCTTGCGACCCTGCGCGTATTCGCGGATCAGGCGAACGGTGTCGATGTCCGACGTGCGGTACGCCTCCTTGACGATCCCGTGCGTCTGTCGCGCTTCTTCGCTGTCGTCGGTGACCGTCAGCGTCGTCCGGTATTCGAAACGCAGGAACAGCTCGTGGTCTTCGCGTTCCTCGATCGTCATCGTCAGCGAGCCGCCGATCTCGCCATCGGCCGCACGAATGTCGTAGCGGACCTGCTGGTTCGGCGTGAACGTCACGTGGTCGCGCACGGTCGCGTGGCCGTAGTGCAGTTCGCGTTCGAGCGTCGTGTCCGTCCGCTCGCGGATGACGCAGCTGTCGAGGCCGATCACGAACAGTTGCGGCTGTTCCGCACGCAGCACGAGACCTTCCCAGAGCTGGTCGCGGTTGAGGGTCGGCACGGCCGGATCGTCGGAGTTGATCTGGATCAGATGTTCGAAGTTCAAGGGGACGGGTTCCTTCTGGTGGCGGGCGGCCACATGGTTCAAGAAGTTATTGTGACGCAAAACCACCGGCTTCGCGGCACCCGCCACCCGATCCGATTCACGCTTCGATGCGACCCATGCGACCGGTCTGATAGTCGACGACAGCCTGCCGGATTTCCTCCTCGGTATTCATCACGAACGGACCGTAACGGACGATCGGCTCGTTGAGCGGTACGCCACCGATCAGCAGCAGGTCGAGCGACGTGTCGCCGGCAGCGAACGTGACGGTGTCGCCATCGTCGCCGTAGACGATCATGTGACGTGCGTCGACAGCCTGCCTGTCGGGCCCGTAAAGGCCCGTTCCGTCGATCGGATAGGCAAACACGCGATAACCGGCCGGCACGGGCTGCGTGACCGTTGCGCCGGGCTCCAGCGTGAAGTGCTGGTAGAGGATCGGCGTGCGCGTCTCGATCGCGGCTTTTACGCCGAATGCTTCGCCCGCGATGACGCGCACGCGCGCGCGGCCGTCCGGCGATGTCGCGGTCGGAATGCGGGCGGCCGGGATCTCCTGGTAGCGCGGCGCGATCATCTTGTCGCGGCGCGGCAGGTTGACCCACAGCTGGAAGCCGTGGGAGCGTCCGCCTGTCTGAGCGAACGCCGGGTCGGGCATCTCGCTGTGCACGACGCCGGCGCCGGCCGTCATCCACTGCACGTCGCCGGGGCCGAGCGTGCCGGCATGGCCGGACGAGTCGCGATGGCGGAAGCGTCCATCGAGCGCGTAGGTCACGGTCTCGAAGCCGCGATGCGGATGGTCGGGCGCACCCACGGCTTCGCCGGGCGCGTAGTCGACCGGGCCCATTTCATCGAGCAGCAGGAACGGATCGAAATCCATCAGCAGCCGCGTCGGGAACGGGCGGTGAACCACGAAACCGCCGCCTTCGGTGGTGCGAAGCGCGGGGTAGGTGCGATCAAGCGAGCGAGCGGTGGTCATGGGAAGCCCTCGAAATCATCGGAATAGCGTTATTTTTGAAACATGGCGCTATTATATTGGGCGTTTTCCCGTTCGATTGGCGGCGGTTCGCAATGGATTGTTCTGAAATTGGAACGATGAGATGAATATCGATGCACATAACCTGAACGACCTGATGTACTTCTCGCAGGTCGTCGAACATGGCGGCTTCTCGGCCGCCGAACGCGTGCTGGGCATCTCGAAATCGCGTCTGTCGCGACGCCTGACCGAGCTCGAGGCGGCACTTGGCGTGCGCCTGCTGCAGCGTTCGACGCGCAAGCTCGCACTGACCGAGGCGGGGGAGCTGTTCTACCAGCATTGCCAGGCGATGCTCGCCGAAGCACGGGCCGCGATGAACGCGGTGCAGCAGTTGCGCGCGTCGCCACGCGGCTCGGTGCGCGTCAGCGTGCCGGTGACGCTGTCGCAGACGATGCTGTCGCGCATCCTGCCCGAATTCCTGCGCCGCTATCCCGAGGTGAAGGTGCATGTGCGCGTGACGAATCGCGTGATCGACCTGTTCGAGGATTCGATCGACGTCGCGTTGCGCGTGCGCTCGGAGCCGCCGCAGAACGCGAACATCGTCGTGCGGCCGCTGTGGCGCACCGAGCAGATGCTGGTCGGCGCGCCGAGCCTGCTGAGCCAGAACGCGCCGCCGCTGGCGCCGGACGACTTGACCGGCTTCGAGACGCTCGATACGCCGAGCGTCGACGGCCGGCACGTATTCAACCTGATCGCGCCGGACGGAACGCGTCACGTGCACGAGCATGATCCGCGTCTCGTGACGGCCGACCTGATGACGATCCGCGAGGCCGTGCTCGACGGCCTCGGCATCGCGGCGCTGCCGGAGATGATGTACGGCAACGCGTTGCGCGCGGGGCAGTTGTCGCCGGTGATGCCGGGCTGGACGCTGCCGGTGCCGCAGCTGTATGCGGTGTTCGTGTCGCGTCAGGGGATGCCACCCGCGGTCCGTGCGTTCGTCGATTACCTGGTCGAGAAGCTCGACCATGGCGCATACAAGGAGCCGGGTTGCCCCGAGCGTGCGAAGAAGGAAACGGCAGCCGATGTTTCGGCCACCTGAACACGGCACGCACGACGACGCAAATTTGTTTTGTCATTGAAGCGTCGGCTGCAATCGCAAGTTTCAATCGCCGGAACCTTGAATGCGTGCGCGGGCGGGCCTATATTGAAATCCCATTTCGCGAAGGAAGTTCTGAGCGAAATCAGGTGGCCGCATATATTGTGAGCCAGATAGGGCAGAACGCGCAGTCCGTGCAGACCACGGCAGAGTCGCATTTGCGTTGCTCGAGGCGTAACCGATACCGCCGAAGAGCCCGCCGCCCGAAGGCGCCCGCGTGCGCATGAAAAAAGGCCTTCATCTGGCGATGAAGGCCTTTTACTTTGGGTACGGCCGGTTAGGTACGGCCGGTTAGGTACGGCCGGGTAGCTGCGCAGTGGCGACTGGCGACGGCGGAACGTGCGCGCGTTACTTCGCTTTCGCGCCCGGCTCCGTCACGAAGCCGAGCTTCGTCAGGCCGCCAGCTTGCGCATCCGACATCACTTCCGCGACGTGTTCGTAGGCAACCTTGCGGTCCGCGCGCAGATGCAATTCCGGCTGCGGCGTGCGCTTCGCGGCTTCCGCGATGCGTGCCTGCAGCTGTTCGCGCGTGACCGTGTGGTCGTCCCACAGGATCGTGCCGTCGCCCTGGATCGCGACGTCGACGGTCTGCGGCTTTTCGTCGACGGGCTGGCTGCTGGCGTGCGGCAGGTCGATCTTCACCGCATGCTGCATCGCCGGGATCGTCACGAGAAAAATGATCAGGAGTACGAGCATGACGTCGACGAGCGGCGTCATGTTGATCTCGCTCATCACGGCATCGTCGTCATCGTCGCTGAAACCGGTGTTCATGGCCATGGTTCACCTCGTCTCAGCTGGCGGCGCGCGATGCGAGACGCAGGCCGTCGCGCGTCGACGACGACGCGAGGCTCGCGCCCGTCACGAAGTACGCATGCAGGCCGTGCGCGAAGCGGCGCAGCTTGCTGACGACACCCTTGTTCGCGCGGGTCAGCGCGTTGTAGCCGAGCACCGCGGGAATCGCGACGAACAGGCCGAAGGCCGTCATGATCAGCGATTCGCCGACCGGGCCCGCGACCTGGTCGATCGACGTCTGGCCGGTGGCGCCGATCGCGAGCAGCGCGTGATAGATGCCCCAGACCGTGCCGAACAGGCCGACGAACGGCGCCGTGCTGCCGACCGATGCGAGGATCGCGAGGCCGCTCTGCATGCGCGAGATGCCTTCGTCCATCGTGTCCTTCAGGCAGCGCGTGACCCAGTCCGATACGTCCATGCGGTCGTGCAGGTGCGGTTGCGTCTGATGGTGGTGGTCGGCGGCTTCCTTGCCCGACAGCGCGAGCGCGAGGAACGGGTTGTCGTTCGGCGTCGATGCGGCGAGGCCGAGCTTCTTGATGCCGTCGTCGAAATTGTCGGAATGCCAGAATGCCTGTTCGGCATTCTTCGTGAGGCGGTTCAGGCGGATCACGTTCCAGCCCTTGATGACGATCACGATCCACGACAGGACCGACATCACGAGCAGCGTGATCGCGATGGCGCGCGTGACGAAATCACCTTGCGCCCAGACGTGCGCGATACCGTAGCTTTGCATTTTTTGTTTCCTTTGAATCTTCCGGATGAGGCAGGTTAGTCGGTGAGCCCGAAGCTGTAGGGCTGTGTGCGGGCGGCGCGGATCGCCTGGCCGTTCTCGACGTACGGGCGGCAGGTGGTCGAGCGCATCGCGTCGAGTGCGGCATCGTCGAGGCGCGGATAGCCGCTGCTCTTCTGCAGATCGATGCTTTCGATCTTGCCGGTCACACCGACGACGAAGTGAACATAGGCGGTGCCCGATTCGCCGCGGCGGCGCGACATCGACGGATAGTCGGGCTTCACGAAGTTGCATTGGAGCGTCGGCACGTTCTTCGGTGCGCTGACCTGCATCGTTTCGCGCGCCGGGCCCGGCGTGGCGGCCGGTGCTGCGGGAGCGGGCGCGGCCGGTGCGGGCGTTGGATCGGCTGCGGGAGCGGGTGTGGGCGACGGGGCCGGCGACGGCGCAAGCGGCTGCGGGGTCGGCTTCGCCGCCTTCTGCACCGGCTTCGGCTCGACCTTCGGCTTTACGCGCGGCACGGGCTTCGGCGGCGCGGGCTGCGGGATCGACTCGGCCGCGACCTGCTGCGCGATCGGCGCGGGCGTGATGAGCTGCGCGGTGATCGTCTGGACTTCGACCGATTTCGGCGGCGGCGCGTTGCGATGGAGCCACGCGGCCGTCAGCATGATCGCGTGTGCGGCAAGCACACCGACCGCGACGACGATCACTCGGGGATTCATACGTGGTGCAGCCGGCATGGCGCCGGCAGGAGCGAGATGCGAAGCCTGCATGTTAGCTTGAAAGAACGACGTCGCACCCGGGGCGCGGCGGGTGAATCGGCATCACTTGCGGAAGATCAGCAGCGAGATGCAAACGGTGGTTACGAATCCGATCAGCAATTCCATCACAGGCTCCTTGGCAGGTAAGCCGTTGGCTCGCGCAGACGGTGGCTTGCTGACGGTCAAAACAAAAAATGCGGCCTGGGCCGCATGCGCACGCTCGCGCCGCTCAGGCCGCCTTGCGGTCGTAGAACGTGACCGGGATCGGATGCGCATGGTGCTCGACACCGCACCGGCTCGCGCAGACGCCTTGCTCGGCCATGAGATCGCGTACGGACTCCTCGCACTTGCCGCAGCACGTGGCCACGCCGAGCTCGAACTGGAGTTCATCGAAAGAGTTCACGCCCTCGGCGAGGGACGCGCGAATCTTGCGATCGGAAACAGACTTGCACACGCAGACGATCATGATGAGTTGCGATAGCTAACGTTAATGCGAATTATTATCATTAATTTTGCGGAGGTTGACAAGCCTGGGTCCGGCTTTTTTTAAGGTCATCGGACCCTTGAAACGGCGGGGGGAAGGCGAAGTCGCCGCGGGAGCGGGCGCACCGGCCCGCGTCAGGCGGTCGCGCAGGCGCGCGCGTTCGGCGACGAAATGGTGACGGATTCGACCGGCGCATCGAGGCCGAGCAGCGTCGACGCGAGCGCGCGCAGTTGCAGGCCGTCGCTCGTCGAGCAGAAGCGCGGCGGCGCGGCATGCGTGCCGGCCGGCGCGCGCAGACCGCGCTCGTCGAGCACCCGCGCGAGCTGGCGCGCGATGGCATCGCTCGTGTCGACGATCGCCAGGCGCTCGCCAACAAGGTTACGAATCGTGTCTGTGAAGAACGGGTAGTGCGTGCAGCCGAGGACCAGCGTATCGGCGCCGTCGTCGAGCATCGGCTGTATGTAACGCTCGAGCAGCGCGCGCAATGCGGGCGAGTTCGTGTCGCCGCGTTCGATCGCTTCGACGAGCCCGTGGCCGGGCTGGCAGATGAAGCGGCGGCCGGCGCCGTAGCGGTCGAGCAGCGCCTGGAAGCGCGGGCTGTTCAGCGTCGATTGCGTGGCGAGGACGCCCGCGACGCCGGTCGTGGACAGCGCGGCGGCCGGCTTGATGCCCGGCTCGACGCCGACGAGCGGGATCGACAGGCGTTCGCGGATGGCCGCGATCGCCCGTGCCGTGGCCGTGTTGCATGCGATGACGAGCGCTTTCGCGCCTTCGCGGGCGAGCCACTCGCCGATCGCCAGCGTGCGTTCCGTGATGAATGCCTCGTCGCGCGGGCCATACGGCGCGTGGTGCGAGTCGGCGACGTAGACGAACGATTCGTCGGGCAGGTGTGCGCGCGCGGCGCGCAGCACCGACAGGCCGCCGAGCCCCGAGTCGAAGATGCCGACAGGGGCGGTGGCGCGCGGCGCGGGTGCGGCGGACGGGTTCGTCATCGTCGGGCGGCAGGCTGGCGGGTGGTGCGATTACTCGGCCGAACCCATCATCGTTTGCTGATAGTTCTGCAGGCCGACCTTGCCGATCAGGTCGATCTGCGTTTCGAGCCAGTCGATGTGCTCTTCGGTGTCGTCGAGGATCTTTTCGAAGATCTCGCGCGACACGTAGTCGCGAACCGATTCGCAGTAGGCGATCGCTTCCTTGCAGGTGGACTGCGAGATCTGTTCGAGCTTCAGGTCGCACTTCAGGATCTCTTCGGTTTCCTCGCCGACGAGCAGCTTGTGCAGGTCCTGCAGGTTCGGCAGGCCGTCGAGCATGAACACGCGCTCGATCAGCCAGTCGGCGTGTTTCATTTCGCCGATCGACTCATCGTATTCGTGCTTGCCGAGCTTCTCGAGGCCCCAGTGCTTGTACATGCGCGCATGCAGGAAGTACTGGTTGATCGCCGTGAGTTCGTTCTTCAGTTGGGCGTTCAGATATTCGATGACTTTCTTGTCGCCTTGCATGGCTATTCCTTGTTCAGTGGGGCTTCAGAAACCGAACGATAATCGCTCGAACGAGAAAAGCCAAGCCTCGAAGCCTTGTCGGGCCTGCCTTTCGCGTGTAATGAGAATCAGCCTCGAACGACCGGCCGAACACAATAATGAGAATGAGAAGTAAAAAGGCCGGACGTCCGTCCGGCCTTTCGTTCGATCGCGCTTAAGCGGTGGCGACCGGGATCTTGCCGATCTTCGCCTGCCATTCCTTCGGACCCGTCTGGTGCACCGACGTGCCCGACGAATCGACGGCCACCGTCACCGGCATATCCTGCACGTCGAACTCGTAGATCGCTTCCATGCCGAGGTCTTCGAACGCGAGCACCTTCGCGCCGCGGATCGCCTTCGACACGAGGTAGGCCGCCCCGCCGACCGCCATCAGGTAGGCTGCCTTGTGCTTCTTGATCGCGTCGATCGCGACCGGGCCGCGCTCGGCCTTGCCGACCATCGAGATCAGACCCGTCTGAGCGAGCATCGTCTCGGTGAACTTGTCCATGCGCGTGGCCGTCGTCGGGCCGGCCGGACCGACCACTTCGTCGCGCACCGGATCGACCGGGCCGACGTAGTAGATCACGCGGTTCGTGAAGTCGACCGGCAGTTGCTCGCCCTTCGCGAGCATGTCGGCGATGCGCTTGTGCGCGGCGTCGCGGCCGGTGAGCATCTTGCCGGACAGCAGCAGCGTCTGGCCCGGCGTCCAGCTCGCGACTTCTTCCGGCGTCAGCGTGTTCAGGTCGACGCGCTTGCTGGTTTCCGTGTTCGGCTCCCACTGCACCTTCGGCCAGGCGTCGAGCGACGGCGCTTCAAGCTTGGCCGGGCCCGAACCGTCGAGCACGAAGTGCGCGTGGCGCGTGGCCGCGCAGTTCGGGATCAGCGCGACCGGCTTCGAGGCCGCGTGCGTCGGCGCCGCCATGATCTTCACGTCGAGCACGGTCGCGAGGCCGCCGAGGCCCTGCGCGCCGATGCCGAGCGCGTTGACCTTCTCGTGCAGTTCCACGCGCAGTTCCTCGACCCAGTCCTTCGGGCCGCGCGCGATGATCTCCTGGATGTCGATCGGCTCCATCAGCGATTCCTTCGCCATCAGCATCGCCTTCTCGGCGGTGCCGCCGATGCCGATCCCGAGCATGCCCGGCGGGCACCAGCCGGCGCCCATCGTCGGGACCGTCTTCAGCACCCAGTCGACGATCGAGTCGGACGGGTTCAGCATCACGAACTTCGACTTGTTTTCCGAGCCGCCGCCCTTGGCCGCGACCTGCACGTCGACCTTGTCGCCCGGCACGATCTCGTAGTGGATCACGGCCGGCGTGTTGTCCTTCGTGTTCTTGCGGGCACCTTCCGGCGGATTGACGATCGACGCGCGCAGCACGTTGTCCGGGTGCGTGTAACCGCGGCGCACGCCTTCGTTGATCATGTCGGTGAGGCCCATCGTCGCGCCGTCCCAGCGCACGTCCATGCCGACCTTCACGAAGATCGTCACGATGCCGGTGTCCTGGCAGATCGGGCGCTTGCCTTCCGCGCACATGCGGCTGTTCGTGAGGATCTGCGCGATCGCGTCCTTCGCCGCCGGACTCTCTTCCAGCTCGTACGCGCGGCCGAGGGCCTGGATGTAGTCGAGCGGGTGGTAGTAGCTGATGTACTGCAGCGAATCCGCGATGCTCTGGATCAGGTCTTCCTGTTTGATGACGGTCATGGCTGAGACTCTGTGGGGACAGTGGGAATGGTTTGCCGACGGTTCAGGCCGCCGGTCGGGACGCCGCGGGCGCATGCGCCTCGTGGAAATGGGCCGGGTGCGTATGCGTCGTCAGGCGGTCGACCCACGCCATCACGAGCGCCGACACGAGGAACGACACGTGGATGAGCACTTGCCACATGATCGCGTGCGTCGTGTGCTGGTCGGGGTTGATGAAGGTCTTCAGCAGGTGGATCGACGAAATGCTGATCAGCGCCATCGACAGCTTGACCTTCAGCACGCCCGCGTTCACGTGGTCGAGCCATTCGGGCTCGTCGGGGTGGCCCTCGATGCCGAGCCGCGACACGAACGTTTCATACCCGCCGACGATCACCATGATCAGCAGGTTCGAGATCATCACCACGTCGATCAGGCCGAGCACGGCGAGCATCACGCTGATTTCGTCGAGGCCCGCCGCATGCGACAGCAGGTGCCAGACTTCCTTCAGGAACAGGAACACATAGACGGCCTGCGCGACGATCAGGCCGAGGTAAAGCGGCACCTGGAGCCAGCGGCTCATGAAAATCAGCGCGGGAAGGGGGCGAAGCGGGCGACGGCCAGGATGGCCGGGCGAATGCGGGGCGGACATGTCGGGGTACGGGCGCGGTGCGCAGGTGTCGGGGATGATCTTGAAAAGGCGCGCTATTGTAACGCGTCGGCCGGCGCGGTTGCAGCGACGCGCCGGCACTGCCGGGGACGGATCAGGAAGCGGCGGCCGGCACGCGTTTCACGCGCAGGCTCGCGAGCACGATGCCTGCGACGACGCACGCGAGCGCGATGCCGTGCGCGAGCGTCGGGCGCTCGCCGAGGAACGCGATGCCGTACGCGGCCGCGGCGATCGGCAGCACCGCGCTGAACACGCCGGCGAGGCTGCCCGGCACGTGCCGGATGCCCTTCATCCACAGCCAGAACGAGAAGATGCTGGCCGACAGCCCGTACCAGACGACGAGCGTCCAGGTGCCGGCGGGCACGCTCGCGTAATCGAAGTGCCACAGCGCGGTCGCGCCGAGCGGCAGCATCAGGAACAGCCCGAACAGGTGGGTATACGCGCAGATGTCGATCGGTGCGAGCGTTTGCGTGAGCCGGCGCGACAGGATCACGTAGATCGATTCGCAGCACACCGCGCCGAGGATCAGCAGGTTGCCGGTCAGTGAGCCGGACGCGTCGCCCTGCGCGCCGTGGCCGGCCGCGCTGCCGTTCGCGAGGTTGATCGTCACGACGCCGACGATCGCGAGCGCGATCGACGCGAGCGCACGGCCGTTCGGTTTTTCACGCAGGATCAACCATGCGAACAGCGCGACGATCGCCGGGATCGTGCTCGTGATTACGCCCGCGGCCACCGCGCTCGTGCGCTGCACGCCGTTGAGCATCAGCAGCGTGAACATGAAGGTGCCGAAGAACGCCTGCAGGAACAGGTTCAGCCATTCGACGCGCTTGACCGCGCGCATCTTCACGGGACGGAACAGCGGCCACAGCACGGCGATCGCGATCACGAAGCGCAGCGTGGCGAGGACGGCGACCGGGACGAATGCAACGATGGATTTACCGATACCGACGTTGCTGCCGACGAACAGCATCGACAGGATGAGGAAGAGGGCGTAGCGATTCAAGCTGGAATCCGGAAGGCGAGTTCAGTTAGGATTGTAGGGTCGCGGTCGTCACAGCGTAAAGCCGACCTCGATGCGGCGCGCCCCGCGCACGAAACGGCCATGCCGCGTAAGTGACGGGTAAGTTGGAGCGCTTATCGTGGAAACTGCCGGGCCGCGGGTCACGTTCGCGTGAGGTGGTGCGGTGCAGCATCGTGCGCAGGCTTCGCGGCCGCGTGCGGGTGGTGGGAGACAGCGGCGCGCAGGCGCCGGCCAAGACGACGCGCGGCGCACACGATCGCGCCGCCATGCAGAGGATTCATGTTCACCAAGGGGTTGTCGATGTCTGCGATTGAATCGGTTCTTCACGAAACCCGTCAGTTCGCGCCGCCCGCGGCGCTCGAGCAGACGGCGACCATTTCCGGCATGCCGGCCTATCGCGCGCTCGTCGCCGAGGCCGAGCAGGATTACGAAGGCTTCTGGGCGCGTCTCGCGCGCGAAGGCCTCACGTGGCACAAGCCGTTCACGACCGTGCTCGACGAGCGCAACGCGCCGTTCTACAAATGGTTCGACGACGGCGAGCTGAACGCGTCGTACAACTGCCTCGACCGCCACGTCGAAGCCGGCAACGGCGAGCGCGTCGCGGTGATCTTCGAGGCCGACGACGGCACCGTCACCCGCGTCACCTATGCGGACCTCCTCGCGCGCGTGTCGCGCTTCGCGAATGCGCTGAAGAAACGCGGCATCGGCAAGGGCGACCGCGTCGTCATCTATATTCCGATGTCGATCGAAGGCATCGTCGCGATGCAGGCCTGTGCGCGCATCGGCGCGACGCACTCGGTCGTGTTCGGCGGCTTCTCCGCGAAATCGCTGAACGAGCGGCTCGTCGACGTCGGCGCGGTCGCGCTGATCACCGCCGACGAGCAGGCGCGCGGCGGCAAGACGCTGCCGCTCAAGAGCATCGCCGACGAGGCGATCGCGATGGGCGGCTGCGAAGCGGTCAAGAGCGTGATCGTCTATCGCCGCACCGGCGGCCAGATCGACTGGCATGCGGATCGCGACCTGTGGATGCACGAACTCACGGACGGCGAGTCCGACACGTGCGAGCCGACCTGGGTCGGCGCCGAGCATCCGCTGTTCATCCTGTATACGTCGGGCTCGACCGGCAAGCCGAAGGGCGTGCAGCACAGCACGGGCGGCTACCTGCTGTGGGCCGCGCAGACGATGAAGTGGACCTTCGACTGGAAACCGGACGACGTGTTCTGGTGCACGGCCGACATCGGCTGGGTCACCGGCCACACGTACATCACGTACGGGCCGCTCGCATGCGGCGGCACGCAGGTCGTGTTCGAGGGCGTGCCGACGTATCCGGACGCCGGCCGCTTCTGGAAGATGATCGGCGATCACAAGGTCACCGTGTTCTACACCGCGCCGACCGCGATCCGTTCGCTGATCAAGGCCGCCGAAGCCGACGACAAAGTCCACCCGAAGAGCTATGACCTGTCGAGCCTGCGCATTATCGGCACGGTCGGCGAGCCGATCAATCCGGAAGCGTGGATGTGGTATCACAAGCACGTCGGCCACGAGCGCTGCCCGATCGTCGATACGTGGTGGCAGACCGAAACCGGCGGCCACATGATCACGCCGCTGCCGGGTGCGACGCCGACCGTGCCGGGGTCGTGCACGCTGCCGCTGCCGGGCATCATGGCCGCGGTAGTCGACGAGACCGGCCAGGACGTGCCGAACGGGCAAGGCGGGATTCTCGTCGTCAAGCGTCCGTGGCCCGCGATGATCCGCACGATCTGGGGCGACCCGGAGCGCTTCAAGAAGAGTTATTACCCGGAAGAACTCGGCGGCACGCTGTATCTGGCCGGTGACGGCACCGTGCGCGACAAGGAGACCGGCTACTTCACGATCATGGGCCGGATCGACGACGTGCTGAACGTGTCGGGCCACCGGCTCGGCACGATGGAGATCGAGTCGGCGCTGGTGTCGCATGAACTGGTTGCCGAAGCGGCGGTGGTCGGCCGGCCGGACGATACGACCGGTGAAGCGGTGGTCGCATTCGTCGTGCTGAAGCGTTCGCGCCCGGAAGGCGACGAAGCGGCGGCGCTCGCGAAGACGCTGCGCGACTGGGTCGGCAAGCAGATCGGGCCGATCGCGAAGCCGAAGGACATCCGCTTCGGCGACAACCTGCCGAAGACGCGCTCGGGCAAGATCATGCGGCGCCTGTTGCGCTCGCTCGCGAAGGGCGAGGCGATCACGCAGGATACGTCCACGCTCGAGAATCCGGCCATCCTCGAGCAGCTCACCGAAGTACGCTGAACGCCTGTCGGTTCGCGTCAAGCGTGCAAGCCCCTGCGCGGCAATCCCGATTGCCCGCGCAGGGGCTTTTTGCTACATAACGGCATGACCGTTCCGACCCGTTCGGCGCCTGCCGCGCCACCTCCCGTTCCCGCACCGCTCGCGCGTGCGCATGCGCGCTATTGGCGCTTCAACGTCGCACTGATCGCGGTGCTGATGGTGATCGGCTTTTCGGTGTCGTTCATCGTGCCGTTCTTCGGACCCGCGCTCGCCGGCGTGCGCTTCGCCGGCTTCAGCTTGCCGTTCTATGTCGGCGCGCAGGGCGCGATTCTCGTGTACCTCGTGCTGATCGTCGTCTACATCGGGTTAATGCAACGCGCGGACCGCACGCTGCGCCGCGCGTACGACGAGCATGCGGCGCGCGCCGGCCATGCGAACGGCGGGCGCTGATTCATGCTGACGCGTCGACTGATACGCGCATACGCGCTCTACACGCTCGGGTTTCTCGGCTTCGTGCTGCTGATGTGGCGGATCGAGCGCGCGACGGGCTCGGGCGTGTGGATCGGCTACGTGTTCCTGTTCGTGCCGATCGCCGTGTATGCGGTGATCGGGTTGTTGTCGCGCACGTCCGATCTCGTCGAGTACTACGTGGCCGGGCGGCGCGTGCCGTCCGCGTTCAACGGGATGGCGACGGCGGCCGACTGGCTGTCGGCCGCGTCATTCATCGGGCTGGCCGGCTCGCTCTATGCCACCGGTTACGACGCGCTCGCGTACGTGATGGGCTGGACCGGAGGGTTCTGCCTCGTCGCGTTCCTGCTCGCGCCGTATGTGCGCAAGCTCGCGCGCTACACGATTCCCGATTTTCTCGGCACGCGCTTCTCGAGCACGGCCGTGCGCGCGCTCGCGGCCGGCGCGGCGATCCTGTGTTCGTTCGTGTACCTGGTCGCGCAGATCCAGGGAATCGGCCTGATCGCGACTCGCTTCATCGGCGTCGATTTCGCGATCGGCATCTTCTGCGGGCTGGCGGGCATTCTCGTGTGCTCGTTTCTCGGCGGCATGCGGGCGGTCACGTGGACCCAGGTCGCGCAGTACATCATCCTGATCAGCGCGATCCTGATCCCGGTGTCGCTGATCGCGATGAAGAACGGGCTCGGCCCCGTGCCGCAGTTCAATTACGGCAAGCTGATGGAGCGCGTCGCGGCGCGCGAGGCGCAGGTGCGCGATGCGCGCGACGAGCAGCAGGTGCGCGATGCATACCGCCGGCAGGCCGCGGCTATCCAGACGCGGCTCGACCGGTTGCCGGCGTCCTATGCGGATGCGCGGCGGCATCTCGTCGACCAGCTTGCCGACCTGCGACGCCATAACGGGCCGCTGCGCGAGATCAGCCGGCGCGAGCGCGAGTTGGCCGATTTTCCGCGCGATCCGGCGGCGGCGCGCGTGGCGTGGACGCAGGCGCGTGACGACCTGCTGGCGCGTGCCGAGCCGCCCGTGCCGATGCACGAGCCGTTTCCGGCCGCGAGCGAGGACGAACGCAAGCCGCGCGAGCGGAACTTCCTCGCGCTGCTGCTGTGCCTGTCGCTCGGCACCGCGAGCCTGCCGCACATCCTGACGCGCTACAACACGACCACGTCGGTCGCGTCGGCGCGGCGGTCGGTCGGCTGGACGCTGTTCTTCATCGCGCTGTTCTACCTGAGCGTGCCGGTGCTCGCGGTGCTGATCAAGTACGAGATCCTCGCGAATCTCGTCGGGCGACCGTTCGCCGAATTGCCGGCGTGGATCACGCAGTGGCATCACTTCGAACCCGACCTGATCAGCGTCGTCGAGGTGATTCGCGACGGTATCGTGCACTGGTCGGAAATCCAGATGCAGCCGGACATGGTCGTGCTGGCCGCGCCGGAGATCGCGGGGCTGCCGTATGTCGTGTCGGGGCTGATCGCGGCCGGTGCGCTGGCCGCGGCGCTGTCGACCGCGGACGGGCTGCTGCTGACGATCGCGAACGCGCTGTCGCACGATGTTTATTACTGCATGGTCGCGCCCGATGCGTCGAGCCAGCGGCGCGTGACGATCTCGAAGGTGCTGCTGCTGGGGGTGGCGCTGTTCGCGTCGTATGTCGCGTCGCTCAATACCGGGAAAATTCTGTTTCTCGTCGGGGCGGCATTTTCGCTGGCGGCGTCGAGCTTCTTTCCGGTGCTGGTGCTGGGCGTGTTCTGGAAGCGCACGACGACGCATGGCGCGATTGCCGGGATGGTGACGGGGTTGGCGGTGTGCGTGTATTACATCGTGTCGACTTATCCGTTCTTCACGCAACTGACGGGGTTCGCCGGGCGTACGTGGTTCGGGATCGAGCCGATCAGCTCAGGCGTGTTCGGTGTGCCGGCGGGGTTCGCGGTGGCGATCGTGGTGAGTCTGTGCGATAAGCGGCCGGATGAGTATACGCGGGCGTTGGTGGATTACATTCGGCATCCGTGAGGGGGGGGCCGATGAGGCATCGCGTGTCGGCGCCCCAAATGAAAAGCCCCCTGATTTCTCGGGAAATCAGGGGGCTTCATGGATTCTGGCGGAGAGAGGGGCCGCCATAAAATCGTCTCGTCAGTTCCGTATAATTCTTAAATATCGCAATTAATCAATGACTTGCTATTTAAGTTGGTCTACAATCGTCCATTTGATTCCGGGCAAAGCCGGATATTTTTGATGGGCTGAATGATGGGCTGAAAATGGCGCTGACCGACAGACAAGCAAGAGCGTTGCAGCCGGGGGATAAACCGGTATTTGACGGCAAGGTTACGGGGTTGTTGCTGACGCCAACCAAAAATGGATGTAAGTGGACGCTTCGCTTCACGAGCCCGGTGTCGGGCAAGCGCCGGGACGCGGGACTCGGCACCTACCCACAGACGACGATCGCCGAGGCTCGCGACAAAGCGCAGACGATGCGAAAGTTGATCGAAAGCGGGATCGATCCCATCGATCATCGGAACAGTGAACGAGAAGCAGCGGCGTTAGGCATCGGCACACTGACATTCGAGAAAGCCGCGCGCAAGGTTCACGACGAACTGAAGCCTGGCTGGAAGAATGCGAAACATACTGCCCAGTGGATCAACACGCTCGAAACTTATGTGTTTCCCAGCATCGGAAACAAGAAACTCGATGCGATCACCCCCAGAGATTGCGCGGACGCGCTGCGGCCAATCTGGATTGAGAAACCCGAAACCGCCAGCCGGACGAAGCAGCGCATGCACGCCGTCATGCAATGGGCCTGGGCGCACGGTCACGTGACCGCTAACCCCGTTGCCGTTGTCGACCACGTACTTCCCAAGCAAAACGCAAAGAAAGAGCACCAGCCAGCAATGCCGTGGCGCGATATCCCGAAGTTTGTGCAAGCGCATCTGATCGAACGACTTCCGTCCGATTGCACGCGCGCCGCGCTCGAAATCGCCATCCTAACAGCGGTCCGTAGTGGCGAGGTTCGTGGAGCAACGTGGGATGAATTCGATCTGCATGAAAAAATCTGGAGCATCCCCGCAGAACGCATGAAGGCGAAAGACCCTCATCGCATCCCTCTGTCCGATCGCGCAGTCGAAATCATCAAGGACTTGCAGTCGCAAAATCTCCACGAAACGCTAGTGTTCCCATCGCCGCGGGGCAAGATTCTCAGCGACATGACGTTGACTGCCATGCTCCGTCGAGCAAAGGCGCCTAGCTGTTGATTTGCATGGAATCCTGACCCACGATTTGCATTGAATTCTGACCCACCCCTTGGACCAGCTTTGCGGGTTATTCGGTGGGTATCTGGGTCTTCTTTCTCTCCTTTTTTGGCTGTGTCGTGCTGTTTCT
>NZ_CADFEH010000061.1:0-26281 GCF_902833155.1 Burkholderia sp. BCC1047
GACCAGCGCACGACCAACCTCGGCGGGCAGTACACGACGAACCCGCCCGGCGGCAACGTGCCGCCGGGGGCGAGCGGTTCGAATTCGTCGGCGGGTGGGTCGGGCGCGGTCGCGTCGGGCTCGAACAGCACGGCGGTCGGCAACAGCTCGACGGCGTCCGGCAACGGCGCCACCGCGATCGGCGTGGGCGCGACCGCAGCGGGCAACAACTCGACGGCGATCGGCGCGGGCAGCAACGACGGCGGACGCTCGAACGTGGTCGCGGTCGGCTCGGCCGATTCGGCGCGGCAGGTGGTGAACGTCGCGGCCGGTACGCAGGGCACCGACGCGGTGAACGTGAACCAGTTGAATGCGGTATCGAACCAGTTCACGCAGTCGCTGAACACGGTTAACAACCAGCTTACGCAGATGCAGCAGCAGATCCAGCAGACCGATTCGATGGCCCGCGAGGGGATCGCCGCGACCGCCGCGATGGCGTCGATCCCGCACATGGACCGCGATTCGAACTTCGCGATGGGGGTCGGCACGGCGACGTTCCAGGGCCAGAAGGCGATGGCGGTCGGTGTGCAGGCGCGCGTCACGGAGAACCTGAAGGCGACGCTGAACGGCGGTTTCGCAGGTAGCCAGCGCGTGGTCGGCGCGGGCGTGCTGTATCAGTGGAAGTGATCGAGTGATCGCGCGCAGCGGTCCGTTCCGGCACGGGTTGCCGCAGCGGACCGCGCCGAACGCAAACGCATGCGCGTGCGGCCGCGTCATCGCGCCGCGCACGCTGCGCCCATCGCATTCTCGGAGTAAACAAGTGAAAAACATCCATCTTGCCCTGCTGGCGTCCGTCGTTGCCCTCGCGGGCTGTTCGAGTGCGTCGGGGCCGACGTACAACGCGTACGAACTGCAGTCGCGAAACGGTATCCGGACGTTCCAGGTCGACTGCCACGGCATCCTGTCGACCGCGAAGACCTGCATGAAGGTCGCGACCCGCATGTGCGGCAACGAGCCCGTGCGTCTGGTCGACACCACCACGCCGTACCGCGACGGCGCCGATCCGCATTCGATCGTGTTCCAGTGCGGAGCGGCGCCCGCGCCGGCTGCCGCGGTCGTTGCGCCGGCGCCCGTGCCGCTCGAGAAAGTGAGCCTGACCGGCGATGCGTATTTCGCGACCGACTCGGCCGTGCTGACGCCCGCGGCTACCGCCGCGCTCGACACGCTGCTGAACCGGCAGGGCGACCGGCATTTCTCGCGCGTGGAAGTGGACGGCTATACCGACGCGACCGGTTCGGACGCGCACAACCAGGTGCTGTCGAAGCGCCGGGCGGATGCGGTCGCCGCATACTTGCGCGAACACGGGCTGAAAGCGGATGCGTTCGCCGCGGCCGGCCACGGCGAAGCCAGTCCGGCGGCGTCGAACGATACCGCCGAAGGGCGCGCGCGCAATCGTCGCGTGGAAATCTCGCTGCAGAAGTAGGGCGCTACGAGCGGGTTGCCGCAAGCGCGGCCGTCGAAGCCGGACGGCTCGCTTGCGGCAAGGAGGCTCGACGCAGACAACCGCGACTGGCGTCCCGCACGCGGATCGCGATCCGCACCGGGCCGTGGATCGGCGTTCAGTGCCTGATCACGCAGACGGCCACGATCTCGTACCCAGGGTCGGCATGCGCGCTCGCGGCTTTCTCCGCTTCGTCATACGAACCAAAGGATGCGGCGTCTTCGATCGCCGGCGCCATGCCGATATCGCCGTCCTCGGCGGTGCACAGGAACTGCTCGCCGGTCTTCACGACGTAGATGGACATCATCATTCCCTCCAGGGTTTGCAGGGGGAAGTTTCAGTCTAGCAGGCACGAACGAAGTCGGCGGCCGATGCGAATGCCGGCCGTCAATCGGGGCCGGTTTGGCGAATCGGCCGGCCATGAAGGGCCGGATTCGCCGCCGTGGACCGGCGAGCGTGGAGCGGGCCGCAATGCGCGAGAGGGCGGAAAGCCGTGCACAATACGCGCATGCGTACCCCCGATCTTGAATGCCTTGTCGCCGTCACGATGCCCTTCGGAAAATACAAGGGCCGACTCATTGCCGACCTGCCCGGACCTT
This sequence comes from Burkholderia sp. BCC1047, assembly GCF_902833155.1. Lineage (NCBI taxonomy): Bacteria > Pseudomonadati > Pseudomonadota > Betaproteobacteria > Burkholderiales > Burkholderiaceae > Burkholderia > Burkholderia sp. BCC1047. The sequence goes on from NZ_CADFEH010000061.1 coordinate 2,080, forward strand.
ACCTGAACTGGCTGGCTCGCGAAGGGTTCCCGCGCGGCGAACTCGGCCGACAGCTCGCGCTCATGCACGAGATCGACCATAACGGCTTGCGGCACCTGCTGGCGCCGCTGCGCAAACCGGCTTAGCCGCGGTGCCGGCCAGCCGCCTGCTCCGTCAAACTTCCTGACCTTGTACGTCCGCCGCGTCTTTCCGCCGCTGCGCGGCATTCGTCGGCATGACGACCGCCGTGCCTTCCACCACGACGAGCCCGTTGACTTCGCAACAGGTTTCCAGCACGACCCGCCGCCGGCTCGCGAGAATCTCCTTGACCGTCACGGTCGCGCAAACCGTTTCGCCGAGCTTCACCGGGCGCCGGAACTGCAGATCCTGCGACAGGTAGATCGAACCCGGGCCGGGAAGGCGCGTCGCAATGGCCGCCGATATCACCGACGCGGACAGCATCCCGTGGGCAATGCGGCCGCCGAATCGCGTCCGCTTCGCATAGGCGTCGTCGAGGTGCACCGGATTCTTGTCGCCCGACGCGCTTGCAAAGAGGAAAACGTCGCGCTCGGACAGCGTTTTCAGGAAGCGCGCACTCATGCCCGGAATGAGATCCTCGAGATCGTATCCGCCTTCGTCGTTCATCGTCTGGTCCCGTGTCGTTCGTACCGCGTCGTGTTGGAGGGCGAGCGTCGTCATCCGCTATGCCGCGGCGCTTTCCTGTTGCGATGCCGCGCGTGCGTCCAGCGACGCGAACAATCGATTCGCCGAGTCAAGCGCCCATTGCGCGGCCAGCACACCGGCGTGCGGTAATGCGCCGACGATGGCGTCGATGATTTCGCGCTGCGACGCGCCGAGCGACAGCGCGCCGCGCATATGAGCCACGAGTGTGTCGACGTCGGCGTTGCGGGCGACGCAGGTCAGGCAGGCGATGGCCGTCAGGTGCCGGGCTTTCGCGTATCCGCTCGAAGCCGGCTGCGACGTCGACGCCTGAAGTGAGTCGAGGCAACGAGAGAGTTCGTTCGACATCTCGGCGTAGGCGCGGGCCGCGTCGATGCCGCGTTCCGGCGCTTCCGGTGCGGTGACTGCGTTCGCCTGCGCCGAACCGGGGCAGCCGTCCGCCGCATCGAACACGGCGAGCGCAATGCGCGACACGGGTAGCACGAGCGGCCAGCCGATATAGCCGGTGAGTTGAATCAATACCTCGGTCAGTTCACTGCGCGTCCAGCCGAGATCGAGACAGGTCCTCAAGTGCTGGCGGACCGCGTCGTGCCGATTTTCGAGTGCGATGACGATCGCGAGCGTCGCGAGTCCGCGCTCCTTGGGCGTCAGCGCATCGAATGGCCGCTGCCGACGCTGCAGCAGGTAGGCGAGCGCGCAATCGTACCCTTCAACGAGATCGGCCACGTGGTCGACGCCGACGCCACGCTCCCGCAGCAACGCCGCGACGTGGTGCATGCCGGCCATCGCCACCGGCACCCCTGCGTAGTCGAGCGTCAGCAAGACCGTTTCGAGCAGCGCCTCGGGCGTCCAGCCCGTGTTCAACATGCCGCCCGCGTGGTATCTGAGTGCGGAATCGGCATTGCCCATCGTGGTCAGCACCGCGACGGTCATCAGTTCGCGGTTTTTCAGCGACAGATTGGGGCGGGCAATGAGGTCCGCATAAGCGTCCTCGATGAGCAACCGCCTGAAATCGGGATCCAGGCGATCGAGCGCGGCGCTGAGGCCGCTGAAGCCTTCGATGCCAATGGCATGGATGACGGACATGCCGAGTTCATGTCTGGATATCGGGTTCGCATGCATGGTTGGACTCAATCGGTTGAACGCTGAAGCCACTGACGTTCCGGATGATATTCGCGTGCCGGAAAATCAAATTTGAACTTTTATGAACTTTCATCTTTGCCCGGTTTTCGCCGTCTAGAATCGTCCCGACTACGAGATGGCAATTGGATTCGGACAGGTGGAATCGATGGATGGCCATAAGGAATCCGTCATATCCACGCAACCGGGAGAGCGCAGTGTCGAGATTTCAAGATAAGGTCGTCCTCGTGACCGGCGGGAGTTCGGGTATCGGTCGCGTCACCGCGTTGCGGTTTGCGGCGGAAGGCGCGCATGTCGCGATTGCATCGCGCCGTACCGACGAGGGGCTGGCCGTCGTCGAGGCAATTCGCACCTCGGGCGGCAACGCGATGTTCGTGAAGACCGATGTCTCCCGCGCCGACGATTGCGCGAATGCGGTTGCGCGAACGGTAAGCGAATTCGGCCGGCTGGATATCGCCTTCAATAATGCCGGTGTCGAGTCGTTCGGCAAGCCGGTGGCCGATACCGACGAGGCGAGCTGGGATTTCGTCGTGGACATCAACCTGAAAGGAATGTTCCTGTCGATGAAATACGAAATTCCGGAAATGCTGAAAGCGGGCGGCGGCGCGATCGTCAATATGTCGTCCACGTACGGCATCGTGGTATCGGCATTCGGCGGCTGCGCGTATCACGCGTCGAAGGCCGGCATTCTCGGCCTGACGAAAGCGGCGGCGCTCGAATATGCGAAGCAGAATATTCGCGTCAATGCGATTTGCCCCGCCTTCGTCGCGACGGCGATGGTCGAGAAGTTTCTCGGCGAGACCGGCATGACCGATCAGATCAAGGCATTTCATCCGGTAGGCCGCCTGGGGACCGAAGACGAGATTGCGAAGGCGGTCCTGTTCCTCGCGAGCGAAGAGTCGTCGTTCATGACGGGCACTGCGCTCTCCGTGGATGGCGGAATGGCCGCGGCCTGACCTGCGAGCGTCATCTCAATCGAATCGGATCTTCTGGGGATATCAATATGGATGCCAAAGTATTGGATATGGCTGTCGAAACGAGACGTGACCAGTCTGAATTGTTCGAGATCGGCAGCCCGATTCCGCTCGGTGTCGTGCCCGTGAAAATGCATGCATGGACGATTCGCCGCGAGAATCACGGCGAGCCCCAGCGCGCGTTCACGAAGGAGATCGTCGACGTGCCGTCGGTCGGCCCCAACGACGTGCTGATCCTCGTGATGGCGGCGGGCGTCAACTACAACGGCGTGTGGGCAGCGCTCGGCCAGCCGTTCTCGGTGCTCGACCTGCACGACGATCCGTATCACATCACCGGGTCGGACGCCGCGGGCATCGTCTGGGCCGTCGGGTCGAACGTGAAGAAGTGGAAGGTCGGCGACGAGGTGGTCGCGCATTGCTCGCAGGTCGACGGCGACGACGAGGAATGCAACGGCGGCGATCCGATGCTGTCGCCGTCGCAGCGCATCTGGGGTTACGAGACCTCCCATGGCTCGTTCGCGCAATTCGCGCGCGTCCAGTCCACGCAGCTGATGCCGCGCCCGAAGCATCTCACGTGGGCCGCGAGCGCGTGCTACACGCTCACGCTCGCCACCGCATACCGGATGCTGTTCGGACACAAGCCGCACGTGCTGTCGCCGGGCCAGTCGGTGCTCGTATGGGGCGCGGCAGGCGGGTTGGGCACGATGGCGATCCAGCTCGCGGCGCTGGCCGGCGCGCGCCCCGTCGCGGTGGTCTCCGACGATTCGAAGGCGGAATTCGTCAAGCGGCTCGGCGCGGTCGGCGTGATCAACCGCTCGAACTTCTCGTGCTGGGGCGCACCGCCGTCGGTCGATGAAAAAGACGCATACGCGGCCTATGTCGACGGCGTGAAGAAGTTCGGCAAGGCGATCTGGGACGCGCTCGGCGAAAAGCGCGACGTCGACATGGTGTTCGAACACCCGGGCCGCAACACCTTCGCGCCGTCCTGCTACGTCGTGAAGCGCGGGGGCATGGTCGTCTTCTGTGCGGCGACGAGCGGCTACGACCTGACCTGCGATGCACGCTACGTATGGATGCGGCAGAAGCGCATCCAGGGCAGTCACTTCGCGAGCCTCAAGGAGGCGGCGCAAGCGAACCGGCTCGTGATGGGCGGCAAGATCGATCCGTGCCTGTCGGAAGTGTTCCCGTGGAACCGCCTGCCGGACGCGCACGCGAAGATCCGCGCGAACGAGCACCTGCCGGGCAACATGGCGGTGCTGGTCCAGGCGAGCAACCGTGACGATCTCGACGCCGCACGTCGCCACTAGCCACGAAGCATTCTTCTTGCTGAGAGAACGGTATGGATCGGTCAACTACAGACGCGAAGCGCGTCGCCATCATCGGCATGTCGTGCCGTTTTCCCGGTGGCGCGTCGTGTGCATCGAGCTATTGGACGCTGCTGAATTCGGGGCGCACCGCGATACGCGAAACACCGCGAGAGCGGTTCGATATCGACGCATTCTATTCGTCCGATCCGCATGAACCCGGCACCACGTATTCGCGCGTGGCCGGCTACGTCGACGATCCCTTTTTCTTCGACCGCAAGTTCTTCCGCACGTCGGCGGCCGAGGCGATGGAGATGGACCCGCAGCAGCGCTGGATGCTGGAGCTCGCATGGAGCGCGCTCGAAAATGCGGGCATTGCGCCGGGGCAGTTGCGCGGCAGGAACGTCGGCGTGTTCATGACGACGGGTGAAGCCGACTATGGCCGGCGCACGGTGTGGTCCGGCGACCCGGAGCGAATCACCACCTATTCGAAGCTCGGCAATCTGCGCGCGATGGCGCCGGGCCGCGTCGCGCACGTGCTGGGCCTGAGCGGGCCCGCGATCTTCGTCGACACGACGTGCTCGTCGTCGCTCGTCGCGATCCATCTCGCCGCGCAGAGCCTGCAGGCGGGCGAATGCGACGTGGCGATCGCCGGCGGCGTGAACCTGATCCTCGGGCCGGAGGAAACGATCGGCGTCGCGCGGCTTCAGGCGATGTCGGTGTCCGGCCAGTGCCGCCCGTTCGATGCGAACGCCGACGGCTATATTCGCGGCGAAGGCGGCGGCGCGCTCGTGCTGAAGCGACTGGACGACGCACGCTCGCACGGCGACCGCATCGACGCCGTGCTGGTGGGCTCGGCCGTCAACAGCGACGGCGCGAGCAACGGCCTCACGGCCCCCAACGGCGCGGCGCAGGAAGCCGTCATCCGGCGCGCGCTGGCGCGCGCGGGCGCTCGCCCGGAAGCCGTCGCGTACGTGGAAGCGCACGGCACGGGCACCGCACTCGGCGATCCGATCGAGCTTTCCGCGCTGCGCAACGTCTATGCGCGCACCGCCACGCGCGACAAACCGGTTCTGGTCGGCTCGGTCAAGGCGCAGGTGGGCCATCTGGAAGGGGCGGCCGGCATGGCCGGCTTCATCAAGGCGATGCTGATCCTGCGTCATCGATACGTGCCGGCGCACGTGAACTTCGCGACGCCGAACCCGCGTTTTCAATGGGAAGGCGCGCAGCTCGAGATTCCGCGCGAAGGTATGCCGCTCGGCGAAGACGATTCGTTGGTCGGTGTGAGCGGCTTCGGCATCACCGGCACCAACGTCCATCTGATCCTTGCCGCGCCGGACCGCGCCCCGGATGCCGCCGTGCACGTCGCACGGGAACGCGTGCTGACGCTGTCGGGGCGGTCGCCGGCAGCGCTCCGGCGCGTTGCCTCCGCATGGCGTGCATGGCTCGCGGATACGTCGACGCCATTGCGCGATGCGTGCCACACCTCCTGCGTGCGGCGCGACCATTTCGATCATCGCGTCGCACTGGTCGGTTCGACGAAAGGGGATTGCGTTGCGGCGCTCGACGCGTTTCTCGCGGCGGATTCTACCGGGCGATGGCACGCGGGCGAGCATCCGAGAAAGGCACGCGTCGCGTTTCTGATACCCGGTCAAGGGGCGTGGCAGCCGGGCATCGGCGCGAATCTGTACGACGAGAACGGCATGTTCCGTAAACATGCGGATGCTTGCCTCGGCCAGCTCGATGCCGAGACGGCGCGCGCGGTGCTCGACGCGATCCACGACCGTACCGCCGATGCGGTGCGCCATCATCCGGGGCAGCTCGCGCACTTCATCGTGTGCTATGCGCTAGCGCGTACATGGATGGACCTTGGCGTCCGGCCCAACCTATTGATCGGGCATTCGCTCGGGGAGCATGTGGCGGCCGTGATTGGCGGTGTGATGTCGCTCGGCGACGGCCTCAAGGCCGTCGAGGCGCGTGGTCGGCTGTTCGACACAGCGACGCCGGCGGGCGCCATGCTCGCGGTCGCGGCCGGTGTCGACGAGCTTGCCGCACGCTTCACGTTCGGCACGGACCTGTTCGTGGCCGGCATCAACGGGCCCGGGCAAACCGTCGTGAGCGGGACGAAGGCCGCGGTCACGCAGGTTCACGACGCGATGGTCGCGGCCGGCAAGCGCGTGTCGCTGCTCAAGACCTACGACACGCCCGGCCATTCGCCGATGTTGCGGTCGATGCGCGATGCATTCCGGCACGCACTCGAACCGCTGAAATTTGCGTCGCCGTCGATTCCGATCATTTCCACGCTCACCGGCGAACGCGCGACGGACGCGATCGCCGGCGTCGAGCACTGGCTCGATCTCGTGGAGCAGCCGGTGCGCTTTCACGAAGCGCTGGTCGCGGCATCCGACGGCAAGACGCTTTTCCTGGAAGTGGGGCCCGGCGCCGCGCTTGCCAAGCTCGCACGCGCCGCGGCGGGCGGTGACTGGGAATGTGCGATCTCGTCGCTCGCCGACGGGCCGGAAGGCGACGAGGAAACGGAATCGGCCGGCTTTGCGCATGCGTGTGCGCGGCTCTACAGCGTGGGGCAGAAGATTGCGTGGAGCCGGCTGTATGGCAGCGCGCCACGGCCGGCCGAAGCACCGACCTATCCGTTCGAGGCCGAGCGCTTCGAGTTGCCGTTCCCGGATCGCGCGGGTGCGGGGTCGAAGCACGGCCGCGTGCAACAGCGGCACGACATCGCGGCGAATGAGGCTGTGCCCCACGCGGTGTCGCAAGCGGTGGACCTCGGCGAGGCGGCCGCACGTGCGTACGCGGAGCCGGTGCTGACGACGTTGCGCGCCATCGCGGCGGCTGTCGCGCCGGATGGCGTCGTCCTAGCCGATGACGTCGCGCTCGTCGGACAGGGACTCGACTCGCTGGCGTTGACCGAACTGCGCGTGCGCCTGCAGCAACACTTCGGCCGGATGCCGCCGATCACCATGCTCGCGCGCGGCGCGTCGCTGTCGTCGCTTGCAGCGTGGCTGGGCGCATCGCACCACGCGCCCGATACGGAACCCGGAGCGCGCATCGCGCAGCCGGAGCCCGCTGCGGCGGACGATCGCGATCTCGTCGTCACGCTGCGCACGGGCGCCGGGCCGCTCGTCGCATTCGTGCATCCGGTCGGTGGAAACGTGCTCTGTTATCAGGATCTGGCCGCCGTGTGGCCCGGCGATCCGACGATCGTCGCGGTCCGCCATCCGTACGCGGACCTGGGCCGCGCGCCGACGTATCTGTCGATCGGGCAACTGGCGTCGCGCTATCGTGCGGCGTTGCTCGCCGCGCACGGCAAGCTGCCGGACCTGCTGGGCGGCTGGTCGTTCGGCGGCATCGTCGCGCACGAGATGGCCGCGCAGTGGGAAGCGCAGGGGCTTGCCGCACCGCCGTTGACGATCGTCGATACCCCGCTCCACGACGGCGAATTCGCGACGCGGCTGCGCGAGCTCGATGGCGAGTTTTCGGCCGAGGAGGTCACGCAGGTCGTCGAATCATGGCTTGCCGATCCGCGCTTCGTTGCGATGCTCGATCGTGACTTTTATCTCGGCGACGTACGGCGGCGCGCGGACCCCGCGATGTTCGCGCATATCGCACGGCTGCACGCGGCCAGTGCGCTGGCGCTCGCGCGTCACCGGCCGCAACAGGTGCACACGCGCATTGCGTACGCGCTTGCCGCGCGCACGCCGGGCAACCTGTCGGGCGCGCAGGCGACGCAGAGTCTGCGGCTTCTCACGCACGGCGACATCACGGTGAGCGTGTTCGACGACGATCACAACTCGATCGTGCGCGAGCCTTCGGCGCGTCGCGTCGCGGCGTGCTTCGGCGGCGATGCCGGCACGGTGCATGCGGCGGCCGACTCGCTCGCACGGGCGACGTCCACCTAGGCGGCGTGTGTCCGCTTCAACAACCCTTTCACCCATACAAGGCCCGGTCCGTGCCGCGCCTTCTTTCTCAATCCGACAGCAGGAGATCGATGCCATGAGCGACCAACTTCAAGCAGCAAACGTGAACGGAACCCCGGCGAGCGCCCAGACCATTCTCGCGTGGATCCAGGAGTGGGCCGAAGCGAACAATCTTCAGGTGCCGACCGATCTCGACCAGACCTTCGCCGACGCGGGATTCGATTCGATGCATTCGGTCGAACTCGCGTTCTTCCTCGAAGAGCGGCTCAAGATCAAGATCGACGATACGGTGCTCTACGATTACCCGACCTTCATGTCGCTGGCCGAACATCTCGTGTCGCTGGGCGGGCAGGGTGCAGCCGCCGACACGGCGCCCGGCGAAAGCGCGAGCGCGGGTAACTGGTAACGGCGTGCGCCGGCTGCGATCGATCGGTCGCCCGGCGCCTTATCGACCTTCACCGGAGTACGGAAGATGGCGGACATCACTCGCGCGGATCACAGGATTTCGCGCGTCGTCGGTTGCGGCTCGGCGCTTCCCGAGCAGCGGATGACGAATCATGACATCGCGCGCATGGTGGACACGTCGGACGAGTGGATCACGCAGCGCACCGGTATCAAGGAGCGTCGTATCGCGGCGAGCGGCGAGCATACGTCCGATTTCGCGATCGGCGCGGCCAAGGCCGCGCTGCAACACGCCGGCCTCAGTGGCGCCGACGTCGATCTGATCGTGCTCGCGACCTGCACGCCCGATCGCACGATGCCCGCGACGGCCGTGCGCGTCCAGGAGGCGATCGGCATGCAGCACGGCGCGGCGTTCGACGTGCAGGCCGTCTGCTCGGGCTTCGTGTACGCGCTGTCGGTCGCCGACAACATGATCCGGCTCGGGCAGGTCCGCACCGCGCTCGTGATCGGCGCGGAGACGATGTCGCGCATCGTGGACTGGCAGGATCGCAACACCTGTGTGCTGTTCGGCGACGGCGCGGGCGCGGTGGTGCTGCGCGGCGAGCGGCGCGACGGCGACGCGCCGCGCGGCGTTCTCACCACGCATCTGCATTCCGACGGCCGCTATCACGACAAGATCCACACGGACGGCGGCGTATCGTCGACGCAGGGCGCCGGCAAGATGCATCTGGAAGGACGTGACGTGTTCCTGCATGCCGTCGTGAACCTCGCTGAAGCGTCGCAGGAAGCGCTCGCGTCGCAAGGCCTGACCCAGGACGACGTCGACTGGATCGTGCCGCATCAGGCGAACCAGCGCATCGTGCAGACGCTCGGCGTGAAGTTGAATCTGCCGATGGAGAAGGTCGTGCTCACCGTCGGCAAGCACGGGAATACGTCGGCGGCATCGATTCCGCTGGCGCTGAGCGAGGCCGTGTCCGATGGACGCATCAAGGAGAACGATCTGGTGCTGACACCGGCGATGGGATCGGGTTTTACGTGGGGGGCGGCGTTGATCCGGTGGTAGATTGCGCTTCGCTTTTCACGTCGGAATCGTGTGACCTGCCCGCACCTGTCGGCGCGTTGCGCACGGGTCGGGCAGGGCGGGCGCCATGCCTGTCTACGCGAGCGGGCTGTGTTGGCGGCTCGCAATGAAACCCTCGACGTCGGCTGCGCACAGCGGTTCGCCGAGGTAGAAGCCCTGGCCCTCGACACCGGGCAGCGTGCTGGCCCATTCGAGTTGCTCTGCCGTCTCGATGCCGGTAATCACGATCTGCTTGCCATGACCTTTTGCAAGATGCACCAGGGTTTCGAGCACACGCGTGGACTCGCCGTTCTGCAGCACGTCGCGGATCAGCGAGCGATCGAACTTGACGATGTCCACCGGCAATTGCTGCAGCAGCGTCAACGAGTTGAAGCCGGCACCGAAGTCGTCGAGCGCGACACGCACGCCAATCGCCTGCACCGCATGAATGGCTTCCACCAGCCAGTCGAGCCGGGCGGGCGGCACGACGTCGGTCAGTTCGATCTCGAAACGGCGCGGATCGATTCCGTGCGATTTCAGCAGCGTAGCCAGTTGACCGGGGAAATCCGTATGGCCCAGTTCGAGCGGCGACAAATTGATCGCAAGCGCCAGTTCGTCGTATCCGGCCGCCGTCCACTGCGCGAGCGTGCGTGCCGCATGCTGGGTGAGGAGGTGGGTGAATCGTGCGGCAAGGAACGAATCCTCGATCACGCTGAGGAACGATGCCGGTTCCAGCACACCGCGCTCGGGATGTCGCCAGCGCATCAGATATTCGAAGCCGGACAGGCGAGATGCCTGCAATGCGAATTTGGGTTGCAGCAGGAAAAAGAACTCGTCCTGACGAAGTCCCCGTTCGGCATCATTCAATGGGTGGTTTGATGCAAATGTGCTGTTTGTGAACATTTATTCAGGCCGATGGAGGCAATGGCTTCGTCGTTTGATCGACCAATTCTATGGAGCGGGGCTGAAATTTTCAATGTCGAAAAGTGATCAAATGTAAATTTGTTTAACGGTATCGATTTCGAATACGAGATTTTTTTGATGTCTGGTTTCCGGTTGGTATGGCGGTCTTTGTGGGTTTTTGAATAAAAAATTCGATTCACGTTTGATGGCGTCATGGTCGATTATGGGCGGCAATCTTGGCTAGCATGAAAAACCCGGTGAGGGTACCAAAAATATCGATTTCCATTCTGATTCAATTTAAAAATCCATTCCAATTTATTTGAAATTGTAATACAATAGATGTATTGAAAGTGATTCTTTTATTGTTAGGGTATATGTCCTAATATTAGGTTGTTTGGCTGGTGCGTTTGGGTATTTGTTTCAAGTGAAATTTAATTGAAAATATTAAATTAATTTAATAAAAATTGGTTTTTTAGTTGTCTGTTTTAAGGTCGGGGGATTTGCGACGTTTGATGTGGTCGTTTCAAATGTTGCCCAATGCGATATTGATGGAGCATCATCTGATTGACATGTTCGGAAGATTTATTGGGCCCCGACGGCGCCGTGCATGTGACGAGGGCGGACAGATGCGCAGGCATGCGCCGTCGAATCTTGCAATCGAGTGGGTAGGTCTGACGTTCGTGCTCATGCTGATTTGCCTGGTCTTGACTGCAGCCCATGCATTGCAGCGCGTCGACCAGGCTTTTTTCGGGCTGGCGATGCCCGGCCGCGTGGGAGTCGGCCCGGAACTGCTGTTCAACGAGCTGATCGTTGTCGCGATTTGCACGCTGCTCTACCGGCTCGGTCCTTCCGCCGGCTTGTTGGCGGCGGCAGGGATGTCGGCCGCGATCGCGGCGCCCGCCTTCGCCCTCTTCACCTGGCAAGGCCGGATCATGCCGCCCGCGACCGGCATGTCGATCTGCGTGCTCGCCTACCTGCTATGGTCGTGGCGACGTCTCGAAGCGTTGTTGCGCTTCGCTACATTGCTGACGGACCGGATGACGACCGAACCCGTGCTGCATGCGAATCCTGTCCAGGCCGGGCATTGGATGGATCCGGTTCAGCGGCAGTTGCGTCGCGTGGCGGTGCTGGACACGCAAGTGCGCCGATATCGCGCGCTGATCGACGCATGGGTCGACAGTCTGCCGGAGGCGACGCTGATCGCGTCGGCTGCGGGGATCGTGCTGCTCGCGAACGAGCGCGTGATGTCCTTGTGCGCGAATCGCGATGCGCATTCGTGGGCGGCGAGTTCGCCGGTCGGGCGGGCGGTTTCCGACGTGCTGTTCCAGATCACCGGGTCGCACCGGGCCAACGAGTTTGCCGCGCAGGCGCTGGCGTCGCTCGATCACTGGCCGGACGGCGACGCGCTATCGGCGCGAACGAAATCCCAGCTTGATCAGGGCATCGAGATTGCCAATGCGCGCGGCGGGCTGTCGCTGCTGATCAAGTGCGCACTGATCCGTCCGTCGTTTTATGGCGAGGGCGCGCTGGTGTTCCATGTCGCGGATGTGTCGTCGGTGCGGATGGCCGAGCGCCAGCGGGACATGGCGCTGCGCTTCCTGTCGCACGACATGCGCGCGCCGCAGGCTTCCATTCTCGCGCTGGTTTCCCAGATGCAGCGCGACCCGTCGCGGTACACGCCGCAGCGATTCGCGGAACTGGTGTCGCAGTATGCGACGCGCGCGCTCAGCCTGTCCGACGATTTCCTGTTCCTGGCCAAGGCCGAGAACCTGCCGCCGAAGCTGGCCGAAGTCGATCCCGCGCTGGTGCTGGGGGACGCCGTGGACGATCTGCTGCCGCAGGCAAGCGCGAAATTCACGACCGTCAATCTGACCGCGGAGCCGGGGCTCAGTACGCTCGCCGACGTGCAGTTGCTGCGGCGCGCGTTCGTCAATCTGATCGGCAATGCGATCAAGTTCGGGCGGGAGGCTTCGACGGTCGACGTCGAGTTGTCTGCCACGGATCGACACGTGAAGATCGCCGTCACCGATTACGGAACCGGCATATCCGAACAGGATCAGGAGAAGCTGTTCCGGGAATTCACGCAGCTGGACGGCAATGCATCGATGTCCGGGCACGGGCTTGGCCTGGCATTCGTGAAGACGGTGGTGGATTCGCTCGGCGGCAAGCTGCAGGTTCGATCGAAGCTCGGCGAAGGGACGACGTTCCTCATGTTCCTGTCGAGGCACGACCATGATGCGGCATTGGGAAACTGATCGCGCCGCGGCGGCGTTCCCGCGCCGCGCGAACGGAAAAACGAAATGGGCACCGCCGGGCACGATCGTCGCGATGCCCGGAACGCGATGAAGCCATACCCAGCATACCCAGGCGCGGCACGCGATGCACTGCGCCGTCCTGCAGGCAACGCCGTCTACGACATGCGACGCCTGCTCAAGCCTGATCTTCGACCAGCACCCGGGTGTCGCACCGGACGTCGATCGTCGTCTTGATCTGATCCAGCCGATAGCCGAGCGTATAGATCGCCGACAGTCGCAAGCCGTTCTCGATGCCGAGCTTCAGCTTTTGCCGGATCCGGTAGATATGCGTATCGAGTGAACGCGATTCCGTGCCCAGTTCGCGCCCCCACGCCGTCGTTGCGAGCAGCTCTCGCGACATGATCTTGCCGAGGTTCTGAAACAGGCACGCGACGAGTTGGAATTCCTTGGTCGTCAGTTCGATCTTGCTGTCGCGAAGCCGGACCGCGCGTTCCACCGGATCGAGCACGTACTCGCCCGCGCGGATCGGCTCGTCGCGCTTCACGTTGCGCGCGACGCGGCGCAGCAACGCGTTCACGCGTGCGGCGAGTTCTTCCGCGCGAAACGGCTTGGTCAGGTAATCGTCGGCGCCGGCCTCCAGCGCTCTGACGACATCGAGCTCCTGGACCCGGCTGGTCAGGAACAGCACGCCGTATTCGACGTCGGCGCGCGTGCGGATCCAGTTCAGTACTTCGATTCCGGTCATGCTGGGCAAGTGCCAGTCGAGCACGACCGCGTCGACGGACTGGGATCGCAGGAACCGCAACGCCTGCTCGCCGTCGACGACGACCTTGATCGTGTGACGGTACGGAGCCAGCGCGCTCTGGACTTCCTCGGCCTGAACGGGATCATCCTCTACCACCAGTATGCGCATTCATGCACCCCGACTAACGTGATCGGCTTGTCGGCCGACACCTGAAAAACATCGGGCGGCGAGCAAGCAAACGTTTGCTTTTTTGGTCCGTCTGGAACAAACGGTTAGGCAATATAAATCACCGGTAATGGATGCGATTGTGACATTTTGTGAATTCGTCGGAGGATTTTCGCCATAAGTAAAAAGAGACGGAACCGATTTTGTTTCGAGAATTTTTTACTTGCCCGGCGCGTGCTTTCGGATAGGGAAAGTGCGGTTTTGGGCCAGCGGACAGAAAATGGCGCGTGCGAGCGCATGACCATTTCGCCGTGTCGTAGCGGTAATGGAAAACTGTATGAATATACAGTATAGTATCCGTCGAACTCGAGCCGCACAGGTCCAACCCTTGCGGCCCGTGCGCCGCGCCTGCGGGCATCCGCCGCAGCGTTCCGGCACCGTGAATTCCGGCTAACTCATTCAGACGGGCAGGCAAATTGTCATCCAGCAATCTGATCCGCATTCGCGGAGCACGTCAGCACAACCTCAAGAATCTCGATCTCGACCTGCGCACCGGCGAAATGACGGTCGTCACCGGCCCGTCGGGCTCCGGCAAGTCGAGTCTCGTGTTCGACACGCTGTACGCGGAAGGCCAGCGGCGCTACGTCGAAACCTTCAGCGCGTATGCGCGGCAGTTTCTCGACCGGATGGATCGCCCGCAGGTCGAGCGCGTCGACGGCGTGCCGCCCGCGATCGCGATCGACCAGACCAACCCGGTCCGCAGTTCGCGCTCGACCGTCGGCACGATGACCGAGCTGAACGATCACCTGAAGCTGCTGTACGCGCGCGCGGCCGAGCTGTTCGACCGCAAGACCGCGCGGCAGGTGCGGCACGACACGCCTGAAACGATCTACGCGGAGCTCGTCGCGCGCACACAGGCGGACGATCCGCGCGTCGTCGTCACGTTCCCGGTCGAATTGCCGGAAGCGGTGTCCGACGAGGAAATCGCGCAGTGGCTGTCGGCAAGCGGCTACACGCGCGTGCAGGCGCAGCGCGAAGTCGCGTCGCCCACCGGGCCGCGCAAGATGCTCGACGTGGTGGCCGACCGCTTCCGCGTGCAGCAGGCCGACAAGGTGCGGGTGGTCGAGGCGATCGAGGCGTCGCTGAAGCGCGGCGGCGGCCGCGTGAACGTGTACGTGCTCGCGCCGGAAGCGGAAAACGCGGTGGCCGAGCCGGTGATCTGGCGCTTCTCCACCGGGCTCCACGATCCCGACAGCGATCTGCGCTACGCGGAGCCGCAAGCGGCGCTGTTCTCGTTCAACTCCGCATACGGCGCGTGCGAAACGTGCCGCGGCTTCGGCCGCGTGATCGGCGTCGATCTCGGCCTCGTGATTCCCGACGCGCGCAAGACGCTGCGCGGCGGCGCGATCAAGCCGATGCAGACGCCCGCGTGGAAAGAGTGCCAGGACGACCTGATGCGCTACGCGGCGAAGGCCGGCATCCGGCGCGACGTCGCGTGGTCCGAGCTGACGGACGCCGAGCGCGACTGGGTCGTCAACGGCTCGCCGGACTGGAACGGCAAGTGGCAAAGCCAGTGGTACGGCGTGAAGCGCTTCTTCGGCTACCTCGAATCGAAGGCGTACAAGATGCACATCCGCGTGCTGCTGTCGAAATACCGCAGCTACACGCCGTGCGACGTGTGCGGCGGCGCGCGCCTGAAGACGGAATCGCTGCAATGGCGGCTCGGTTCGAAAGAGAATGCGGACGCCGTGCTGGCGCCGGCCGATCGCTTCATGCCGCGCGGCGTCGACTGGAGCCGCGCGCAGCTCGAGGCGCTGCCGGGCCTGACGGTGCACGATCTGATGCTGCTGCCAATCGAGCGCATCCGGCGCTTCTTCGACGACATCGTGCTGCCGAGCGCGCTGCTCGACGATGCATTGAAGCTGCTGCTCGCCGAAGTGCGCACGCGCCTGAAATACCTGTGCGACGTCGGGCTCGGCTACCTGACGCTCGATCGGCAGAGCCGCACGCTGTCGGGCGGCGAGGTGCAGCGGATCAACCTGACCACCGCGCTCGGCACGTCGCTGACGAAAACCCTGTTCGTGCTCGACGAGCCGAGCATCGGGCTGCATCCGCGCGATCTCACGCGGATCGTCGAGGCGATGCAGCGGCTGCGCGACGCGGGCAATACGCTGGTCGTCGTCGAGCACGATCCGTCGGTGATGCTCGCGGCCGATCGATTGATCGACATGGGGCCCGGCCCGGGCGAGCGCGGCGGCACGATCGTGTACGACGGCACGCCGGGCGACATTCGTTCCGCGCACACGCTGACGGGCGAGTATCTCGGCGGCCGCAAGCAGGTCGCGCATGCGTCGAACTGGGCGCGTCGCCCGGTCGACGCGAACACGCCGCGCATCGTGCTCGAAGGCGCGACCGAGCACAACCTGCGCGACGTGACGGTCGAGATTCCGCTGCAGCGGCTCGTGTGCGTGACGGGCGTGTCCGGCTCCGGCAAATCCACGCTGCTGCAGGACGTGCTGTATCCGGCGATGGCGCGGCACCACGGCAAGGCGACCGAATCGCCGGGCGCGTTCCGCAGCCTCACGGGCGCCGATCAGGTCGGCGACGTCGTGTTCGTCGACCAGTCGCCGATCGGCAAGACCACGCGCTCGAACCCGGCGAGCTACGTCGGCGCGTTCGACGAAATCCGCAAGCTGTTCGCGAAGGCGCCGCTCGCGCTGCAACGCGGCTACGGCGCGGGCACGTTCAGCTTCAATTCGGGCGACGGCCGTTGCCCGACCTGCGGCGGCTCGGGCTTCGAACATATCGAAATGCAGTTCCTGAGCGACGTCTACCTGCGCTGCCCGGACTGCGACGGCAGCCGCTATCGCGCCGAGATCCTCGAAGTGCGCATCGAGCGCGACGGCCGTGCGCTGAACATCGCCGACGTGCTCGATCTCACCGTCAGCGAAGCGGCCGCGTTCTTCGCGACCGATGCCGAGGTGCTGCGCGTGTTGCAGCCGATCGTCGACGTCGGCCTCGAATACGTGAAGCTCGGCCAGCCGGTGCCGACGCTGTCGGGCGGCGAAGCGCAGCGCCTGAAGCTCGCCGGCTTCCTCGCCGAATCGGCGGCGGCGGCCAACGGGCGCCGGGTCGCGACGGAAGAGGTGCGCATCGCACGTGCGAAGCTGTTCATGTTCGACGAGCCGACCACCGGGCTCCACTTCGACGACATCGCGAAGCTGATGCAGGCGTTCGGCAAGCTGCTCGCGGCCGGCCATTCGCTGATCGTGATCGAGCACAACCTCGACGTGATCCGCGCGGCCGACTGGCTGATCGATCTCGGCCCGGAAGGCGGCGACGGCGGCGGCCTCGTGCTGTGCGCGGGCACGCCCGACGACGTGAAGGCCTGCGCCGAATCGCATACCGGCGCGGCGCTGCTGCAGTACGACCGCGAGATGGATGGCGACGCAGTGCGCGCCGACGAAGGCGTGCCGCTGCAGGCCGTGCTGAACGCGGCGCGCGCGCGCCGTGCGATCGAAGGCGAGGACGTCGTGCGGATCGTCAACGCGCGCGAGCACAACCTGAAGGCGCTCGACGTCGACATCCCGCACGGCAAGTTCAACGTGATCACCGGCGTGTCGGGTTCCGGCAAGTCGACGCTCGCGTTCGACATCCTGTTCCACGAAGGCCAGCGCCGCTACCTCGAATCGCTGAACGCGTATGCGCGCTCGATCGTGCAGCCGGCCGGCCGCCCCGAGGTCGATGCGGTGTACGGCATTCCGCCGACGGTCGCGATCGAGCAGCGGCTGTCGCGCGGCGGCCGCAAGAGCACGGTCGCGACCACGTCCGAAGTGTGGCACTTCCTGCGGCTGCTGTATGTGAAGCTCGGCCTGCAGCACTGCATCCACGACGGCACGCCGGTCACGTCGCAGTCCGTCGAATCGATCGCCGCGCAACTGCTGCGCGATCATCGCGGCGAACACGTGGGGCTGCTCGCGCCGCTCGTCGTCAACCGCAAGGGCGTGTATACGGATCTCGCGAAGTGGGCGAAGGCGCGCGGCAGCACGCATCTGCGTGTGGATGGCGAGTTCGTCCCGGTCGATCCGTGGCCGAAGCTCGACCGCTTCCGCGAGCACACGATCGAATTGCCGGTGGCCGATATCGTCGTGTCGCCGGACAACGAGGCCGAGTTGCGGCGCAGGCTCGACGAGACGCTCGAACTCGGCAAGGGCGTGATGCACCTGCTCGCGCCGCTCGACGGGCTGCATCATGCGATGCAGAACGATCATTCGACCGCGCAGGTCGGCGCGGTCAAGGTGCTGTCGGTCAAGCGCGCGTGCCCGGTGTGCGGCACGAGCTATCCGGAACTCGACCCGCGGATGTTCTCGTACAACAGCAAGCACGGCTGGTGCACGACCTGCGTCGGCACCGGCGTCACGCTCACGCGCGAACAGCGCGCCGCGTACGACGACACGGTGCTCGCCGGCGACGATCGCGGCCGCGAGCAGACCTTGCCGTCGGACGAGCAGGAGCCGGAAGGCGTCGGCAACGAGCCCTGTCCGGATTGCCAGGGCACGCGGCTGAACCCGTCCGCGCGCGCGGTCACGTTCGACGCGCATCCGATCGTCGAGGTCGCGCAATGGACGGTGTCGGACACGCGCCGCTGGATCGACGCGCTCGAACTCACCGGGCGCGACGCGCAGATCGCGCGCGACGTCGTCAGCGAGATCGGCAGCCGCCTCGCGTTTCTCGAGGAAGTCGGGCTCGGCTACCTGAGCCTCGACCGCGCGGCGCCGAGCCTGTCGGGCGGCGAAGCGCAACGGATCCGGCTGGCCGCGCAGCTTGGCAGCAACCTGCAGGGCGTCTGCTACGTGCTCGACGAGCCGACGATCGGCCTGCATCCGCGCGACAACCAGATCCTGCTCGACGCGTTGCGCAAGCTCGGCGACAAGGGCAATACGCTGGTCGTCGTCGAGCATGACGAGGACACGATCCGCCGCGCGGATCACATCATCGACGTCGGCCCGGGCGCCGGCAAGCGCGGCGGCACGCTGGTCGCGCAAGGCGCGGTCGCCGATCTCGCCGCGCAGCCGGATTCGGTGACGGGGCGTCTGCTCGCGCAGCCGATGCTGCACCCGCTGCAGCCGCGCCGCAGCGTGAGCCTGCCGGGCAAGAAGGGCGGTGAAGCCGTGCCGGAAGCGTGGCTGACCGTGCATGGCGCCAAGCTGCACAACCTGCGCGACGTCACCGTCGGCATTCCGCTCGCGCGGCTCGTCGCGGTGACGGGCGTCAGCGGTTCGGGCAAGTCGACGCTCGCGCGCGACGTGCTGATGACGAACCTGCTCGACGCGGTCGGCCGGTCGGTGCTGTCGTCGCCGGCCACGCGGCGTGCGCGCAAGGCCGCGCAGCAGGACGCGCCGGCCACGAACCGCCGTTCGAGCGTGCTCGCGCGCAGCGCACCGCGGCCGTCGCTGAACGTCACGCATGCGTGGCAGGGCTGCGAGTCGCTGAGCGGCTGGGAGCAGATCGATCGCGTGCTCGAGGTCGACCAGACGCCGATCGGCAAGACGCCGCGTTCGTGCCCGGCCACCTATATCGGCGTGTGGGATACGATCCGCAAGCTGTTCGCCGATACGCTCGAAGCGCGCGCACGCGGCTATACCGCGTCGCGTTTCTCGTTCAATACCGGCGGCGGGCGCTGCCCCGCGTGCGAAGGGCAAGGCGTGCGCACGATCGGCATGAGCTTCCTGCCCGACGTGAAGGTGCCGTGCGACGTGTGCCACGGGCAGCGCTTCAATCCGGAAACGCTCGCTGTCACGTGGCGCGGCCGGAACATCGGCGACGTGCTGACGATGGAGATCGACGAGGCGGTGGAATTTTTCGCGCCGATCTCGAACATCGCGCATCCGCTGCAGTTGATGAAGGACGTCGGGCTCGGCTATCTGACGCTCGGCCAGCCGTCGCCGACGCTGTCCGGCGGCGAGGCGCAGCGCATCAAGCTCGTCACCGAACTGACGAAGGTGCGCGACGACATCACGCGGCGCGGCCAGAAGGCGCCGCACACGCTGTACGTGCTCGACGAGCCGACGGTCGGCCTGCACATGGCCGACGTCGCGAAGCTGATTCGCGTGCTGCACCGGTTAGTGGATGCCGGGCATAGCGTCGTCGTGATCGAGCACGACCTCGACGTGATCGCGGAAGCCGACTGGATCATCGATCTCGGCCCGGAAGGCGGCGTGGGCGGCGGCACGATCGTCGCGGCGGCGCCGCCGGAAGCGCTCGCGAAGGTGAGCGCGAGCCATACCGGGCAGGCGCTGAAGCCGGTGCTGGCGCGAACGGCCAGCGAAGATGCGGAAGCGGCGCAGCAGGGCGCGGCGCGGGTCGGTTGAACGCGCGCTGCACCCGCCAAGCGGCCCCGGTGCCGGGTAGGGCATCGGGGCCGTTCTCGTTCCGTCATTCATGTCGACGATGTCGACGCGCTCAATTCGCGTTGACGCCGATCGCCTCGATGATCGTCTCCAGTTGCGGGCTCATCGGCAGGTTGAGACTCAAGCCCGACGGAAGCGGACGCAGGAACCAGCGCTTGTACTGACGCGCGATCTCGCCGTCGGCGGCCAGTTCCTGGAACGTGGTTTTCACGACCTGCGCGAGCTGCGGGTCGTCCTTGCGGAACATGATGCCGTACGGGTCGTAGGATAGAAAATCGCCCACCACGTCGTACTGGCCGCCCTTGCTCGCGTTCTCGGCGATCAGGCCGTACAGCAGCACGTCGTCCGTCGCGAACGCGTCGGCGCCGCCGTTCGCGACGAGCGCGAAGCCCTGCGCATGATCGGGCACCACCTGGAGCTGGATCCCGAGCCTGAACCGCTCGTTCAGGTCGCGCAGCGCCTTCTCGTTGGTCGTACCGGCCGTCACCGCGACTTTCTTGCCCGCGAGATCGCGGAACGAGCGGATCGGCGCGCCGCGTTTCACCATCACCTTCGTGCCGGCCACGAAGAAGATCGGCGAGAACGCCACGCGCTTCTGGCGCTCGAGGTTGCTGGTCGTGGAGCCGCATTCCAGATCGACCTTGCCGCTGACCACCGCGTCGATGCGGTTGTCGGACGTGACCGGCACCCAGCGGATCGTCAGGCTCTTGTTGATCGCATCCTCGATCGACGACACGAGCGCCTTGCACAGCTCGATCGAATAGCCGATCGGCTGGTTGCGCGCGTTCAGGTACGAGAACGGTATCGACGCGTCGCGATAGCCGAGCGCGATCGTGCCGCTGCCGCGCACCTTCGCGAGCGTGCCGGTCAGTTGGGCCGGCGCGAACGGCTCGGCGCGCGGCGGCGCGGAGGGCGCATCTTCCGCGCGCGCGGTCGCGCCGGTGGCAAGCAAACCCGCGAGCGCGAGCGCCCGCCAGAATCGCTGCATCTTCATCGCCGGGCCTCCGTCAGACTTCGGTCGGATGTGCGATCGACGCTTCCTGTTCCGCTTCGATGCGCGCCGCGTTGGCTTCGGCTTCCGCTTCCGACAGGAGCTGGCCTTCCCATTTCGCGACCACCGCGCTCGCGATCGAGTTACCGACCGCGTTCGTGGCCGAGCGGCCCATGTCGAGGAACGTGTCGACGCCGAGAATCAGCAGCAGTCCGGCCTCCGGCAGCCCGAACTGGTGCAGCGTGGCCGCGATCACGACGAGCGATGCACGCGGCACGCCGGCCATCCCCTTCGACGTGAGCATCAGCACCAGCAGCATCGTGATCTGCGTGCCGAGCGACAGATGCATGTTGTACGCCTGCGCGATGAACAGCGACGCGAACGTGCAGTACATCATCGAGCCGTCGAGGTTGAACGAGTACCCCATCGGCATCACGAAGCTCGAGATCTTGCGCTTCACGCCGAAACGGTCGAGCGCGTCGAGGATCTTCGGGTACGCGGCTTCGGAGCTGGCCGTCGCGAACGACAGCATGAACGCTTCCTTGATCAGCACGAGCAGCTTGAATACGCGACGGCCGAGGAACAGCAGCCCCGCACACACGAGCAATGCCCAGAGCAGGAACAGGCTGACGTAGAAGTCGCCCATGAACACCGCGAACTTCAGCAGTACCGACAGCCCGTTGACCGCGACGGTGGCGGCCATCGCGGCCATCACCGCGAGTGGCGCGAGCTTCATCACATAGCCGGTGATCTTGAGCATCACGTGCGACAGCTGGTCGATCGCGGCGATGAGGACCTTGCCGCGATCGCCGAGTGCGGCGAGCGCGACGCCGAAAAACATCGAGAACACGACGATCTGCAGGATTTCGTTGTTCGCCATCGCCTCGGCGAACGACTTCGGCACCATGTGGCCGACGAAATCCTTCAGCGTGAACTTTGAGGTCGCGAGGTTCGCGGATGCGCCGATGTCCGGCAGCGGCAAGCCGAGATTGTCGCCGGGCCGCAGCAGGTTCGCCATCAGCAGCCCGAGCAGCAACGAGACCAGCGACGCGGTGACGAACCAGGTGATCGATTTCGCGAACACGCGCCCGACCGAGGCCGCGTCGCCCATGTGCGCGATGCCGACCACCAGCGTGGAGAAGACGAGCGGCCCGATCACCATCTTGATCAGCCGCAGGAACACGTCGGAGACGAGCGAGATGTACCCGGCGACTTCGGCAGCGGCCTTTTTGTCCGGAAAGCTCGTGAAGACCATGTAGCCGATCGCGATGCCTGCCACCATCGCGATCAGGATCCAGACGGCTGCAGCATTCTTTTTTCGCATCGTAAGCCTCCCATGCAGCGGTTTCGCAATCGGGGATGGGAGGACGATACAGGACCAGAATGGCGATGAACAGTGCAACCGGGTTCGGGTTTGCGCTAGCGCCGGGTCGCGGCCGATCAGGCGACGGCGGCTGCGCCGGTGGCGCTTCGTGCCCGACGCCGGCGCAACCCGCTGCCGGTTTGTGCGGAGCAGCACATCGCCTGTTCGGCGGTCGCCGGATCGGGATGTCCGGCGCCGCTTCCCGATGTGCGCTGCCTTGTGCCCATCGGCTGGCGATGCTGCATTGCCGCGATGGTGCACTCGGCATGCGCGCGAGGATCGGGCAGGCGCGTGCTGAAAGCGCACGCGTGCGCCGCGAGCCGGACGATCCCGGCGGCCAGCGAAAGGGCGCGTTCAGCCTGACCACGCGCCCCGGACGCGCAAACTCAGCGCTGCCCGTACACCGTAATGGTCACGCGCCGGTCTTTCTGCAGGCACGCGATGACGGCGGGCGTTTCGCCCGGCGGACAGTGCGATACCGGTTGGGACGATCCGACGCCGTCGGCCCGAATGCGTGCGGCGTCGATGCCGTGCGTCACCAGATAGCGTTTCACGGTCTCCGCGCGCGCCAGCGACAGCGCACGGTTGCTTTCGTCCGAGCCGATGCGATCGGTGTGGCCGACCACGTCGATGGTCGTCATGCCGGTTTCGGCGCGGATCTTCGCGATCGCGGCGTCCAGCTCGGCACGGCCGCCCGGCAGCATCGAATCGACGCTCGACTTCGCAAACGGAAACAGCGCCTCGCCTGCGATCGTGAACTGTTCGAGCGGCGCGGGCCTGACGGCGGCGGCCGCCGCCGGCGCCGTGTCCCGTACGAAGTCCGCGCACTGCGGATCGCGCCAGTACGTCGCGCTCACGCGCATGTTCCCGTCGAACTGTATCTGGTACTGGCAGGACACCACCGTGTCGCCGCGGCGGAAGTCGAACAAGTAGTTCCAGACATGACTGCCCACGAACCACTCGTGAAACTGCGGCGGCCCGATGAGATCGTAGAGCTGGTCCTTGTTGAGGCCCGTACTCACGTTGCGCAGGTTCGCGACGTTCACGAACGTGCCGCCCGCGGGCGACGCGGATGCGGCGTCCGGAAACCGCGGCGGCGTGTGGGGTACCGCGCATCCCGTTATTGCGACTGCCGTCGCGACGCACGCCGCGAGCAGCCCAGCCTGTTGAGTTTTCATGGTTCGCTTGTCGTTTCGTTTCATGTTTCGCATCGCCTCGTACGCCTACCACTGATAGCCGGCGCCGACGACGGCGCCGTACGTGCCGCGCGTGTTGGTCGATACGGCCGCCTTGTAGATCCAGTGGTTGTTCTCGGAAATGGTCGAGATGCCGAGCGCCTGGCCCGACTGGCCGCGGTACACGCTGCCCGCGATCGCGACCATGCTCTTGCCGGGGCCGGACGGTTGCGGCAGACCGGCCACGGCCATCGCCGTCGCGGTGCCGCCGTCCGCGTCGCGGCGATAGCTGTCGAGGCTGTTGCGCAGGCCCGCGACCTGGCCGTCCGTGTAGCTGTTCGCCTGCGACACCGCGGTGCCTACGCTTGCGTTGAGCTGGTTCACGTTCACCGCGTCGGTGCCCTGCGTGCCGGCCGCGACGTTCACGACCTGCCGCGCCGAATCCGCCGAGCCGACCGCGACCACGTTCGAGCGCCCGCCGTCGTTGCTGCCCGCACCGATCGCCGTCGAGTTGTTGCCCGCTGCCGTCGCGCCCACGCCGATCGCGGTGGCGCCGTTGCCGGACGCCGTCGAGCTGTTGCCGACCGCCGTGCTGTTCGAGCCCGATGCGACCGCGCCCGAACCACCCGCCGACGAATTCGAACCGCTCGCCCCCGGCGGCACGTTGCCGCCGGGCGGGTTCGTCGTGTACTGCCCGCCGAGGTTGGTCGTGCGCTGGTC
>NZ_CADFEH010000062.1:0-22951 GCF_902833155.1 Burkholderia sp. BCC1047
CGTCGGCATGGTTCCGCCGGCGATCTTTCACCGATTGAGTTCGAGCGGCGCTACGCGTTAAACGGCTCGTGAGTGTCTATGAAACTCTGGCCGGTCCATCATACATGACCACATCTGCATCAAACGCGATCACGCGAATAGGATGCTCTGTCCAGTCCGTTTTGAAAACAGCACCAAGTTCAAGTGGAGGGTAGTTCATGTATGACTAGGCACCTCATACGGTTTCGTGACTGGGAGTGGCCAAAGACCCATACGCAATCATCAACGATCTGGACGTCGAAGTCGACCGACCGTTCATGGCCGTACACCGACAGTCTTCCCAGCGTTCCCCGAAAATTCGTGATGAGCAAAAAAATGCCCACCGCGCATGCGGTGGGCCTGACTCGAGCGTTGCGCGGGCCGCGGGCGGCATGCCCGCTGCCGCCCGGTTGCTCAGCCCCGCGTCGGAATATTGAGCCCGCGCTCCACAGCCGGCCGAGAAACAAACGCGTCGAGCACCCGCTTGACATGCCGGAATTCGCCGAACCCGACCAGATCGCCCGCCTCATAGAAGCCGACCAGGTTCCGCACCCACGGAAAGATCGCAATATCGGCGATCGTATAGGTATCACCCATCACCCACTGACGGTTCGCGAGATGCGCGTCGAGCACGCCGAGCAGGCGCTTCGATTCTGCGACGTAACGGTCGCGCGGGCGCTTGTCCTCATAATCGCGGCCGGCGAACTTGTGGAAGAAGCCGACCTGGCCGAACATCGGCCCGATGCCGCCCATCTGGAACATCACCCACTGGATCGTCTCGTAGCGGCCCGCCAGATCCTTCGGGATCAGCTGGCCCGTCTTGTCCGCGAGATAGATCAGGATCGCGCCCGATTCGAACAGCGGCAGCGGCTGGCCGTCGGGGCCGTTTGGATCGATGATCGCCGGGATCTTGTTGTTCGGGTTCAGCGACAGGAATTCGGGCGACAACTGGTCGTTCGTGTCGAAGCGCACAAGGTGCGGCTCGTACGGCAGGCCGGTTTCCTCGAGCATGATCGACACCTTGACGCCGTTCGGCGTCGGCAGCGAGTAGAGCTGGAGACGGTCGGGATGCTGGGCCGGCCACTTTTGCGTGATCGGGAAGGCGGACAGATCGGGCATGAAGGTTCGCTCGTCGAAGTGGGGAATCTGCGCTCCGCCGGCAGGACGCGCGTCGCTGACAGCCCCTGACACGGCGGGCAGGGACACGACGATCGACAGGCGGGCGGGGCGCGCCGAAGACGCCCACTGTAGCCGATCCCCGCAATCGCTGCAGACAGCGGCCGTGAGTCGCCCCCGGGTGCCGCCGCGCGCGCCTCGCGCCGCGCCATGCGGCACCGCGCCACACCATCAGAAGTTGTGCCGCAGCCCGACCATCGCGGCCGTCGTGCCGACGCCGGGCGCGACCGGCTGCCCATACACGAGCATCTGGGCCATCGTCCCGCGATTGTTCACGTGGCCGACCTGCGCGTAGACCATCGTCCGCTTCGACAGGCTGTAGTCGGCCGCGAGCACGACCGCCGTCGACTTGTTCGCCGAGACGTTGCGATCCTTCAGGTAATACACGGCCGAGCTCACCTGCAGGAAAGGCGTAAAGCGGTAGCCGACGCCGGCCGACAGCATGTCGAGGTTGACCTTGTCCGCATGCGACGGATTCCGGCCGTTGCCGTACGACGCCGACACCGAGAAATCGCGGATCGTGTATTTCGCGCCGACGTAGAAGAAGCGATTGTTATCGACGCCGGTCGGCGCGACGCCCGGAGCCGGGTTCGTGTCGTGACCGTTGTAGTAGACGGCCGACAGGTTCAGCCCGTCGTTCGCATACTTGAGCACGACCGATTCGCGCGTGCCGCCCTGGAATTGCCCCGCGACGCCGCCCGGCGCGTATTCGAGCGCGATCGACGCGCCCGCGAACGTCGGCGACTGGTAGACGAGCGCATTGCTGTCGTACAGCGCGCCGATCGAGCCGTTGGTGCTCGTCCCCGGCCAGCCGGCCGCCGTGTTCAGGCCGAGCCACGCGGTCAGCACGCTGCCGAAGAACTGCGCATTGCGCACGTCGGTGTCGGCCATCGCATAGATCATTGGCACGATCTGGCGGCCGGCCGTGAACGTGCCGAACGGGCCCGACACGCCGAGCGACGCGACCTGGTTGAAGATCGCGACGGCACCCGGCGTGTCGCTCAGCTGCAGCCTGCCGGTACCGCTGTCGAACGAGCCCTGCAGCTTGAAGTTGATCTTGTAGCCGCCGCCGATGTCCTCGCTGCCGCGGATGCCCCAGAAGCTCGAATAGATGCCGCCGTCCTTCATCCGGAACACCTTGCCGGTGTTCGGCGCGCTGGGGCTGAACGACGCGGCCGACGTGCTCTGGTACAGCAGCCCCGTGTCGATCACGCCGTACAGCGTGACGGAGGATTGCGCATGCGCGAGCGCCGAACAGCCGGCAAGCGCCGCGAGCGCGGCCAGTTTCGTCTTCATCGAAGTCTCCAGGATCGTCATTGGACCGGACGGGATCGAGCCCGGCCGGGTAAAGCGGGCAAAGCGAAGAAGCAGCGAGGCAGGCGGGAAGGCGCGACATGCACGCCGGGGCGAGCCGTGCGGAAAGACTACGCAACGACGGACGGCCGCTCCCCCCCATGCGCGGGGGGCAGGGTTGCGGAGAATCGAAGCGAGGCGGACAGCTACGCCGCTATGGGCGGCCGGCTCGGACAGGCGTCAAGGCGCGTTTTCAAGCAGCCCAAGCACCAGCGCGCGGCGCACCGCATGCTTGCGCGAGCTCGCGTCGAGCTTGCCAAACAGGTTCTTCAGGTGCCACTTCACGGTTTCCTCGCCGACGGCGAGCGCGACCGCGATCTCCTTGTTCGACAGGTTGCGCGCGAGCAGCTCGAGGATCGCACGCTCCTTCGGCGTCAGCACGACGCTCGGCACCGCGCGCGGGCTCGCCGCACCGCGCGGAGCGGGCGGCACGATGCGCGGCTGCGGCAGCGCGTGCCGCGCGGGGCCGTCGCCGGCGGCCGCCTCGTCGCCGACGCGGCGCGCCCAGTCGGCCACGGCCGGATGCGCATCGGCGAGCGTGCGTGTGAGGCCGAACATGTCCGCGAGGTTCATCGCCTCGTCGAGCAGCGCACGGCCGCCGCGCCCCGACTGGTCGAGCGCGAACGCGCTGAGCGCCATGATCTCGATGCGCTCGCGGCCCATGCTCATTTCGCGGGCCAGCACGGCGGCTTCGTCGAGCGCCGCGCATGCGTCGTCCCAGCGGCGCGCGGCCAGCGCCGCATACGCATGCGCGCTCGCCTGCAGCAACACGACGGGGCGCCGCCACAGCGGCCCGTGCGCCGGAAATTCGGCCGCGGCGATCGCATCGATCCGCTCGACCAGTGCGTGGCACGTCGCCTCGCGATAACGCGCCGCGTGAATGCGCACCTGCTCGGCGACGCTCGCGACCGACAGGCGCGGCAGCCGGCGCGCAACACCCATCGCGTCGAGCGCCTCGAGCAAGTCGATCGCGCGATGCTCGACGCCGCGCAGCAGCGCGATGCGCGCGGCCGTGCGATAGCCGAGCAGCACGGTGTCGGGCGTGCCCGCGTGTTCGAGCACGTCGAGCCGGTTCGCGAGCAGCGCGGCGGCCTGGTCGACGCGATCGGCCTCGTAGGCGATCGCCGCGCACATCGCCGCGAGCATGCAGGTCAGCGGATGGCGCCGCCCGAGATCGGCTTCCGCGCGCGCCAATGCCGGCGACAGCACGTCGTCCGCGAGCCGGATCTGGCCTTCGCGCAGGTAGCTCAGGCCGGCGATCAGTTCGCCCCAGCGCGCGACGTAGCCGAATCCGGCCGCCGTCTCGCCGCGCGGCGCGGCCTGCTGGAAGCGACGCGCCTGCGCCGGTTCGCCGACGATAATCGCGCGCGCCGACAGCCGGTTCGCATGCATTTGCGCGAGCCACGTCGCCGCCGGCGGCGTGAAGTCGGCCCACGGCTCGAACAGTTCGACGAAGCGATCGATTTCGTCGGCGTAATACGCGGCCGCGCTGAGGATCAGCGCGCATTCGTAGCGCATCGCGGCCGGCGTGCCGTCGTCGGCCAGGATGCCCGCGATCTGGCGCCGCGCCTCGACATGGCGCTCGCCGAGCGCCAGCGCCCACGCAACCGCGATCCGCAGCGTCGGGCGCTTGTCGAGCTCCGCATCGGGTAGCAGCGCGAGCCAGTCGAGCACGTCGTTGATGCGGCCCTGCTTGATCGCATCCTCGAGGCAGCGCTGCGCGAGCGCGTACGCGGTCTCGACCTGGCCGGCCGCATACGCGTGGCGCGCGGCTTCCTCGGTCATCCCGTGCGCGTCGAGCCAGCCCGCCGCGCGAGCGTGTAGCGTGCTGCGCTCGGCGTCGGGGCGCGCGGCCAGCCGATCGCGCAGCGTGTCGCGCACGAGCGGGTGCAGCCGGCACCAGTCCGAATCGTCCGATGCGATGAACAGCGGCGTGTCGCGGGCGAGCCGTGCGAGACGGTCGGGCGCGTGCGGGTCGTCGAGCAGCGCCGCGCACAGCGACGGATGCAGGCGATCGGCGACGCTCGTGCGCGTCAGGAACGCGGTGTCGTCGGCCGACAGGTTCGCGAGCAGCAGCTCGACGAGCCGGTCGCGCGTGCCGTCCACGCGGGCGGCGAGCGCATCGACCGCCTGGCGCGGATCGGCCGAGCGCGCCATCGCGGCCATCGCGAGCTGCAGCCCGAGCGGCCAGCCGTCGACGCGCTCGAACAGCCGCGCGCACGCATCGGCGTCCACCCGCTGCGCGAAGCGCGCGCCGACCAGCGCGATCGTCTCGTCGAGCGTGAAACGCAGCCAGTCGGGGCCTGCCAGCGTGCATTGGCCGCATGCGAGCAGGTCGCCGGCCGCGTGATCGAGCCCGCGCCGCGCCGCGACGACGACATGCAGGTTCTGCGGCGCGTTGTGCAGCACGTAGGTCAGCGCATCGAGACCGGCGGCCGGCAGCCGCTCCGCGTCGTCGACGATCAGCAACGCCTCCATCGACAGTTGCGCGACCTCGGCCAGCCACGCGGTCAGCCCGTCCAGCGCACGCGCCGCGCCGCCCGGGATCAACCGTCCGAAGCCTGGCCGCGCGCAGCCGGTCCGCACCGCCTGCACGAGCCCCTGCAGCAGCCGCGGCGCGTCGTCGCGCTCGTCGGCCGACACCCACACGACCGCGCGGCCGAGCGCGACGGTTTCGCGGCGCCATTGCGCGAGCAGCGAGGTCTTGCCGTAACCGGCTGGCGCCTGCACCAGCGTGACCGGGCGACCGCCGAACGCCGGTGCGGCAAGGCTCAGCCGCGCACGCGCGAGCAGCTGCGCCGGCACGCGCGGCGCGGTCGTCTTCAGCACGAGTTCGGTGGGGGGCGCGTCGGCGCGATCGGGTGGGTAGGCCATCGGGGCAGCAGTGGGGTCCGGCGCGGCCACGCGGGCCAGCGTCCGGGGTGGGCTTGGCGGAAGGATCGGTCGAACCGCGTTCGCGCGTCAATCCCCCCCGCGCCGAGTGGGGCCGCCCGGGCGCGGCGTCGATAGCATGGGTTCCGATGCATGACGAACGCCACGAGGAGGGCACCCATGAAGATCGTATCGACCGGCGCGAAGCGTCACGCGCCGATCGCCGGATAAGCGGAGCGGCACGATGTACCGCCATCTGCTCGTGACGGTCGACGGCGCGCCCGGCGGCATCGACGCGATCGGCGATGCGCTCGAACTGGCGCGCGCGGTCGGTGCCCGGGTCACGTTCGTGCTGTCCGCCGCCGCGCCGGACTCGCGTTTATCCGGAGCGCGGCTGCCCGGACACGGTGCGAAAGTGGAAGCCGCCGCGCGGGCGCAGGGCTTGTCCCATGCGATCGCTGGGGCCGGCCATCCGGGGGCCGGCGACGCATCGCCGGGCGCGCTCGCCGACGAGCTCGGCTGCGACCTGATCGGCGTCGCCGCGCTGCCGCCCGACGCCGATGCGGCGGCCCGCGCACGGCGGCAGCAGTTGCTCGCGACGAGCGGCGTGCCGGTGCTCGTGTGCCCGTCGCACCGGGCGCCCGCCGCGGCGCGCGTGATCGCGCGTTGTCTCGATGCGCATCGCGCGGTCGGTGTGCTGCTGGACGCGCTAATGGCGTCCGGCGACGCCGCGCACGAGCAGCGGCAAGCGGCTGATGCGCGGGATGCGCTGGCGTCGCTCGCCGCACTGCAGAACGCCCGCTTCGGCACGGCCGACGAAGCCCGGCTCTTCGCGGCACTGCGCGTTCGCGCGGAGTGCGTCGCGGCCGAACTGGATGAACTCGACCGCCAGCGGCAGCGCGACACGCAAGCCCTCGGCGCGCTCGCCCGGCTCGCCGAAGACGGGCTGCCGTCGGCCGCGTTCGACACCGCGCTGGCCCGCTATGCGCACGGCGCGTTCGAGCAGATGGGACGGATGGAAGGCGTGATTTTCCCGGCCGCGCGGCGCTACCTCGGCGACGCCGACTGGGCCGGACTGGACGAACCGCTGGCGGACGGCGCAGCCGCGACGCCGCCACGCACGAACGAACCCGCCGATGCGCGCCGCGCATCGGACTGACGACTTACGGAGAACAAGATGGCTCATGCAGTGCGATTCCACGAAACCGGCGGCCCCGACGTGCTGCGCTGGGAGGCGGTCGACGTCGGCGATCCGGGCCCCGGCCAGGTGCGCCTGCGGCACGAGGCGGTCGGCCTGAACTTCGCCGACACGTATTTCCGCAGCGGCCTGTATCCGGTGCCGCTGCCGGCCGGCATCGGCGTCGAGGCGGCCGGCGTGGTCGAGGCCGTCGGCCCCGGCGTGACGAACGTCGCCGCCGGCGACCGCGTGACGTACACGGGCTTTCTGAACACGCTCGGCGCGTACAGCACCGAACGGCTGATCGCGGCCGCGCCGCTCGTCCGGCTGCCGGCCGGCATCGCGTGCGACACGGCCGCCGCGATGACGATGCGCGGCCTCACGTCGGCCTACCTGCTGCGCCGCATCCACGCGTTCGCGCCGGGCGACACGATCCTGCTGCACGCGGCCGCCGGCGGCGTCGGGCTGATCGTGTCGCAATGGGCGAAGCTGCTGGGGCTCACGGTGATCGGCACCGTCTCCAGCGAACACAAGGCCGCGATCGCCCGCGCGCACGGCTGCGACCATACGATCGACTACAGCCGCGAGGACGTCGCGAAGCGCGTGCGCGAACTGACGGACGGCGCGGGTGTCGACGTCGTGTTCGACAGCGTCGGCAAGGACACCTTCGAAGGCTCGCTCGATTCGCTGAAGCGGCGCGGGCTGATGGTGTGCGTCGGCACCGCGTCGGGCCCGATCCCGCCGTTCGATCCGCAGCGCCTCGCGATGAAGGGCTCGCTGTACCTGACGCGCCCGGCGCTGGCCGACTACATCGCCGATCCGGCCGAGAAGAACGACCTGGCCGGCGAACTGTTCGCGCACGTCGCGGCCGGCCGCATCCGGATCGAGATCAACCAGCGCTATGCGCTGCAGGACGCCGCGCAGGCGCACCGCGATCTCGAATCGCGCAAGACCACCGGTTCATCGGTGTTCATCGTCTGAGGAGGCGCGCATGCGAGTCGAACCCCTGACCTGTGCGATCGGTGCGGAGCTGCTCGGCGTGAACCTCGCCGACGCCGTGCACGACGACGGCCTGTTCGCCGAGATCCGCGCGCAACTGCTCCGGCACCGCGTGCTGTTCCTGCGCGACCAGGACATCACGCGCGCCGAGCACGTCGCGTTCGCGCGGCGCTTCGGCGAACTCGAGGATCATCCGGTCGCCGGCAGCGATCCCGAGCACCCGGGGCTCGTGCGGATCTACAAGTCGCCCGACCAGCCGAACGACCACTACGAGAATGCGTGGCACAGCGATGCGAGCTGGCGCGTGGCGCCGCCGTTCGGCTGCGTGCTGCGCTGCATCGACGGTCCGCCGGTTGGCGGCGACACGATGTGGGCGAATATGGTGCTCGCGTACGAGCGCCTGCCGGACCACGTGAAGCAGCAGATCGCGGACTTGCGCGCGCGCCACAGCATCGAGGCGAGCTTCGGCGCGGCGATGCCGATCGACAAGCGCCTCGCGCTGAAGGCACAGTATCCGGACGCCAAGCATCCGGTCGTGCGCACGCATCCGGAAACCGGCGAGAAGGTGCTGTACGTGAACGCGTTCGCGACGCATTTCACGAACTTCCACACGCCGGCGCGGGTGCGCTTCGGGCAGGACGCGAACCCCGGCGCCGGCCAGTTGCTGCAGTACCTGATCAGCCAGGCCTATATCCCCGAATACCAGGTGCGCTGGCGCTGGAAGAAGAACAGCGTCGCGATCTGGGACAACCGCAGTACGCAGCATTACGCGGTGATGGACTACCCGCCGTGCGTGCGCCGGATGGAGCGCGCGGGCATCGTCGGCGACGTGCCGTTCTGAGCACGACCGCGGCTTAACCGATTCGCCACCCGATACACGCCGCGCCGGGCTCGCCGCCCGGCGCGGCGGGGTACGCACGCCTGTACGCGTCGTACGCCCGACACACAACGATTCCCACTGGAGGACGACATGCAATTTCTCGACGATTCGCTGCACCCGGAAAACCAGGACAAGGTGGTCATCACGGTCGCGCCGTACGGCCCCGAATGGATGCCCGCCGATTTTCCGGAAGACATTCCGGTGACGATGGACGAGCACGTGCAGAAGGCCGTCGACTGCTATAACGCGGGCGCGACGGTGCTGCACCTGCACGTGCGCGAGCTCGACGGCAAGGGCAGCAAGCGGCTGTCGAAATTCAACGAGCTGCTCGACCGGCTGCGCGAGGCGGTGCCCGACATGATCCTGCAGGTCGGCGGCTCGATCTCGTTCGCGCCGGAAGGCGACGGCGCCGAGGCGAAATGGCTGTCCGACGACACGCGCCACATGCTCGCCGAGCTGACGCCGAAGCCCGACCAGGTGACGGTCGCGATCAACACCGTGCAGATGAACATCACCGAGCTGATGAGCCGCAAGGACATCGCCGGCACGTCGCTGAACGAAAACGCGCTGTGGGACGCCTATCGCGAGATGACGGTGCCGGCCGGCCCCGGCTGGGTCGACGAGCACCTGCGCCGCCTGCAGGCGGCCGGTATCCAGCCGCATTTCCAGCTCACCGGCATGCACGCGCTCGAAACGCTCGAACGGATCATTCGGCGCGGCGTCTATCGCGGCCCGCTGAACGTCACATGGGTCGGCATCGGCGGCGGTTTCGACGGCCCGAATCCGTACAACTTCATGGAATTCGTGCGGCGTTGCCCGGACGGCGCGTGCATCACGCTCGAATCGCTGATGAAGAACGTGCTGCCGATCAACACGGTCGCGATGGCGCTCGGCCTGCATCCGCGCTGCGGGATCGAGGACACGATCATCGACCAGAAGGGCAACCGGATGACGTCGGTGCAACAGGTCGAGCAGTGCGTGCGGATCGCCCGCGAACTCGGCCGCGAGATCGCGACCGGCAATGAAGCGAAGGCGATCTACCGGATCGGCGTGCAGTACGACGGCGTCGACGAAACGCTCGCGCAGCTCGGGATGGCGCCGAACCGCCGGCCGGGCCAGGTGAGCGTGCCGCTGCGCGCAGCCTGACGCATAGCGCACCGGGCGGCCCGCGAGCGCCGCCCGCCGATCGATGTGGCGCGGCACCCATCCTCGCGTATCGGTATGGCGCGAGGCAAGCTCCGCGAAACGGAGCGGGGCCGCGCAAGCCGCGCCGGCGCATTGCCGCCCCGGCGCCGGAGGAGACACGCATGTTGATTCATCACGTCGAGCCGTCGCTGCAGGACCTGACGGCCACCGAGCGGCGCGCGCCTGCGTATGCGTGGCTCGTGTTCGGGTTGACCGTCGGGCTGCTGCTGTCCGACTACATGTCGCGGCAGGTGCTCAATGCAGTGTTTCCGCTGCTCAAGCACGCATGGGCGCTGTCGGACACGCAGCTCGGTTCGCTGTCCGGCGTCGTCGCGCTGCTGGTCGGGCTGCTGACGTTCCCGCTGTCGGTGCTGGCCGACCGCTTCGGGCGCGTGCGCAGCATCGTGCTGATGGCCGCGTTGTGGAGCGTCGCGACGCTCGGCTGCGCGCTGTCGACCAACTACGCGGAGATGCTGGTCGCGCGCGGCCTCGTCGGGCTCGGCGAAGCCGCGTACGGCAGCGTCGGCGTCGCGCTGATCCTCAGCATCTTTCCGGCGCGGCTGCGCGCGACGCTGACCGGCGCGTTCATGGCCGGCGGCGCATTCGGTTCCGTGTTCGGGATGGCGCTCGGCGGGCTGGTCGGCGCGCATCTCGGCTGGCGCTGGTCGTTCGGCGTGATGGCCGCGCTCGGCATCGTGCTGCTCGTCGCGTATCGCTGCGCGGTGACCGAGCGGCGGCTCGCCGCATACCGCGTCGAACCGTGCCGGCGCGATGCCGACGCGCCGCGCGACCTGCGCGGCAGCGTGCGCGCGCTGATGTCGGGGCTGTTCGCGTCGCGCTCGGTGATCTGCGCGTATGTCGCCAGCGGGCTGCACCTGTTCGTGCCCGGCGCGCTGTTCGCATGGCTGCCGAGCTACCTGAACCGCTATTACGCGATGGCGCCCGACCGCGCGGCCGTCGTCGCGGCCGGCTTCGTGCTGCTCGCGGGCGTCGGGATGGTCGGCTGCGGCATCGTCACCGACCGCGTCGGGCGGGCCGACGGCTCGCGCAAATGGCTGACCGCGATCGCGTATTGCGTGCTCACCGGCGCGTGCCTCGCGGTCGCGTTCCGGCTGCCGCCCGGGCCGCTGCAGCTCGCGCTGATCTGCGCGGGCATGCTGGTCGGCGCGGGCGCGTCCGGCGCATCGGGCGCGATGGTCGCGAACCTGACGCCGGCCGCGATCCACGCGTCCGCGTTCGCGACGCTCACGCTCGCGAACAACCTGCTCGGCATGGCGCCGGGCCCGCTGCTGACCGGGTGGGCGGCCGATCGCGCCGGGCTCGTCGGCGCACTGCAATGGATTCCCGTCGTGCCGCTCGCGGCGGCCGTGCTGTTCGCGGTCGGACGCGCGAGCTATGCGGCCGATCTCGCGCGCGTCGAACGCGAACGGCGCGCGACACGACTTTCCTGAACTTTCTTCCCGCACGCTTCCTGGAGGCTGCATGACCCTGGCGACCGCACCCACCATCCTGATCGTGCCCGGCTTGCGCGATCACGTCGAAGACCACTGGCAGACGCATCTCGAACGACGCGTGCCGAACGCACGCTCCGTCGCGCCGCTCGACGCCGACAAACTGAGCCGCGCCGTGCGCGTCGCGGCACTCGATGCGGCGCTGGCCGCGATCGACGGGCCGGTAATCCTCGTTGCACACAGCGCGGGCGTGATGATCGTCGCGCACTGGGCACGGCAGGCCCCACGCACGATTCACGGTGCGCTGCTCGCGGCGCCGGCCGATCTCGATACGCCGATGCCCGAAGGCTATCCGACGCCCGACGCGCTGGCTGCGCACGGCTGGACCCCGGTGCCGACCGGGCCGCTGCCGTTCCCGAGCATCGTCGCCGCGAGCCGCAACGATCCGCTCGCACGCTTCGAGCGCGTCGAGCGGCTGGCGGCAGGCTGGGGCAGCCGGCTCATCGATCTCGGCGAGGTCGGGCACCTGAACCCGGCGGCCGGCTACGGCGAGTGGCGTGATGCGGAGCGGTGGATTGGCGAAGTGGCGGCGCTCGGGGGTAGTCATTCCGGCTGAAGAAATTGACGTTCACGCACCGTTCACGACTTTCCACTGTCATTGACCGACTTGTCTGGTGCTATGATTTGTGGACGTGCGGTGCCGCGTGAAAATGCGGAATAAACCACTGATTGTTATCGTTTTTAATGGAATGCCATCATGGCCCCAAAAAGAAAGGTGCTGTACGGGGTTGAACTGAAACCCCGCACGATTATTCGTCCCACGACCGAGGTCAAGGCTTCGACCGAAGCCGAGAAAAGCGATGTCCTTCGAGCAGCCCGGAAAGTCATTTCCGAACACCGGGACGTGCTGATCGCATTGAAGGACCGCTGATTTGCTGGATCTCGATTACGTCATCACCATCCACGACGAAATCATTCGAGACCTCGGCGGTCTGAGCGGGTTTGCGCATGCCGGGCGTGGCGGTGTCGAAGCCGCGTTGCACCGGGTTGAAAATCACGTCCATTACGCCGGTCTCGACGACGTGTTCGGCATTGCGGCGACTTATGCCGTCGCGATCGCGCGCGGCCATGTATTCAACGACGCAAACAAGCGCACCGGGCTGACGTGTGCATTGACGTACATGGAGAGACAAGGCATCTCGATGCCCCGTCTGGCCGATCTCGAGGATCTCATGGTTGACGTTGCGGACGGCAGCGTCACGAGCGAAGAACTGGCCGAGTATTTCAGTGCGGTCTGGGAAAGTTTGGTTTCTCGCTGAGGCGGCCCATCGATTCATCCTTCTGCGGTGTCCTCGCCGTAACTGCCCGTCGATCACTCTGCAAACAACCGCTCGGAAGAATCAGGCTTTCGCCGTTCGTACGTCGACATATGACGTCTTAACACACACCGTGTGACATACCGGCGCTTCCTGGACCTTGCTGTCGTTGAAGCTTTTTGTCAGGGAAAGTCCCGCCCCGCATCCGGTGGTTTTTTGTTGACCGACATCGTATAACGCCGTCATGATTTCCTGACAAGAAAGGTCCCATCCACCGACCGAAGTGAAGAGACATGAACACCACCCCGATCGCTCGCCGTGTCCGCCGGATCGCACTCGCCCTGGGCTTCGCGCTGTCGGCCGCAGGAGCCGCTGCCGCCCCCGTATCGCTGAACATCGTCGACGTCGCAGGCAACCTGCAGCTCACGCAGAAGGCCATCGAGGCGTTCAAGGAGAAGAACCCGACCCTCGTCGCGAACGTCACGTTCACGAACGCGCCGGCGCCGCAGTTGCCGGGCAAGATCAAGGCGATGCAGGCGGCGGGGCGCTCCGACATCGATCTCGTGCTGACGGGCACCGACGCGCTGGCCGCCGGCATCGAACAGAACCTGTGGCAGAAGCTCCTGCCCGACAACGCGGCCGCGCTCCCCGGCGTGCTCGACAAGTACGCGCCCGGCCCGCGCAAGATGCAGGATCTGGCGCAGGGCTTCGGCCTCGAAGTCACCTACATGCCGGCCGGCCCGTTGCTCGAATACAACCCGGCGAAGGTCTCCGACCCGCCGAAGACGCCCGACCAGTTGCTCGCATGGTGCAAGGCGCATCCGAACAAGCTGATCTATGCGCGCCCGGCGAACTCGGGCCCCGGCCGTACGTTCCTGATGGGGCTGCCGTACGTGCTCGGCGACAAGAATCCGCAGGACCCGATCAACGGTTGGGACAAGACCTGGGCATTCCTGAAACAGTTGAACGACTGCGTACCGTATTACCCGGGCGGCACGTCGGCGGTGATGAAGGAGCTTGGCGAAGGCACGCGCGACATGACCGTGACCGTCACCGGCTGGGATCTCAATCCGCGCGCGCTCGGCATCGTACCGGCCGAATTCAAAGTCCAGGCGTTCGACAACATGACGTGGGTCAACGACGCACACTACATGGTGATCCCGAAGGGCGTGCCGAAGGAAAAGCTCGACGTGCTGTTCAAGCTGATGAATTTCCTGCTCGAGCCGGCGCAGCAGGCGATGACCTACGACGACGGCTACTTCTATCCGGGCCCGGCGGTGAAGGGCGTGACGCTCGAGATGGCGCCGGCGCACAGCCAGGAAGTGATCAGGAAATTCGGCCGCCCCGAATACGCGAAGCTGCTCGCCGATCGCCCGCACGTGCAGCCGCTCAACGCGCAGGCGATGGTCGCCGCGTTCCAGAAATGGGACCGCGAGATCGGTTCGCAGAAATCGAAATAACGCATGAACCCGCGGGCGCTCGGGCGCCCGCGCCGACGGAGTTCGCGTAAATGAAGCACAGTTTCGAACGGTTGCGGCTCGACGGCGTGTGCCGCAGTTTCACCAATGCGCAAGGCGCGCAGGTTGCCGCGCTGAACGGCCTCGACCTCGAGATCCGGCGCGGCGAATTCATCGCGCTGCTCGGCCCGTCGGGCTGCGGCAAATCGACCGCGCTGAACTGCATCGCCGGGCTGCAGCCGCTCACGCGCGGCGGCATCTGGCTCGACGACACGCGCATCGACGTGCTGCCGCCCGAGCGTCGCGGCTTCGGGATGGTGTTCCAGAACTACGCGTTGTTTCCGCACATGTCGGTGCTCGACAACGTCGGCTTCGGCCTCAAGATGCGCGGCGTGGCGAAGCAGGAAACGCGGCGGCGCGCGCAGCAGGCGCTCGAACTCGTGCAGTTGGTCGGTCACGAAGGCAAGCTGCCCGGGCAACTGTCGGGCGGCCAGCAGCAGCGCGTCGCGATCGCGCGCGCGATCGTGATCGAGCCGCCGCTCGTACTGATGGACGAGCCGCTGTCGAACCTCGACACCAAACTGCGCATCGAGATGCGCGCCGAGATCCGCCGCATCCACACCCAGCTCGAACGCGCGACGATCTACGTGACGCACGACCAGGACGAGGCGCTGTCGATGGCCGACCGCATCGTCGTGATGAAGGAGGGCGTCGTGCAGCAGGTCGCGTCGCCGAAGGACGTCTACACGCGTCCGCACAACCTGCACGTCGCGCGCTTCATGGGCTATCGCAATGTGCTGCCGTTCACGCTCGAAGGGATGGCCGGCGACGGCGTTCGAGTGACAGCAGGTGGCGTGCGCCTCCTCGGCGTGCCGATGGCCGGCTTCGACGCGAAGGACGTCGTGATCGCGCTGCGCCCCGACGACATCGAGCGCGCGGAAGCGGGTGCCGACAATGCGTTCGACGCGACCGTCGAGACGGTCGAATACGGCGGCCGCGACTCCCTGATCCGCGCGATCACGCCGTTCGGCCCAATCTGGGCGCGCGTGGCCGGCGAGTTCGCGGAAGGGGCGGCGCTGCGGCTGCGCGTGGCGCCGGCGCGCACGCTCGTCTATGCGGGAGACGTGCAATGAACGGGCTGCGCCAATCGGCATGCGCGGGAGTACCTCGCCCGGAGGCCGCATGAGCACGCTCGCGACCGGCGGCACGCCGCGCGATGCGAAGGCGTGGCTCGTCACGCCGGCGCTCGCGTTCATCGCCGCGCTGTTCATCTATCCGTTCGCGTACGGCCTCGTGCTGTCGTTCCAGCCGACGAACGGCGGCGGCGCGCTCGCGAACTACGTGCAGTTCTTCACCGACACCGCGATGTGGCCGACCGTGCTCGTCACGCTGAAGCTCGCGGTGCCGGCGACGCTGCTCAACGTCGGCATCGCGGTACCCGTCGCGTTCGCGCTGCGCCGCAGTTCGCCGTACCAGAAGTTCGTCACGACGCTGCTCGTGATTCCCGTCACGCTCGGCACGGTGCTCGTCGCCGACGGGATGCTCACGTATTTCGGGCCGAACGGCTGGTTTCCGCAGGCGCTGCAGGGGCTGCACCTGTACACCGACGAAGTGCGCCTCACGCACAACTACTGGGGCGTGCTGCTGTCGCTGATCGTGTCGGGCTTTCCGTTCGCGTTCCTGCTGATGCTGTCGTACATCAGCGGCATCGACCCGACGCTCGCGCGCGCGGCCGCGACGCTCGGCGCGAACCCGTGGCAGCAGTTTCGCCGGATCTACCTGCCGCTGCTCGTGCCGGGGCTCACGATGGCCGCG
Source organism: Burkholderia sp. BCC1047 (assembly GCF_902833155.1). Taxonomy (NCBI): domain Bacteria; kingdom Pseudomonadati; phylum Pseudomonadota; class Betaproteobacteria; order Burkholderiales; family Burkholderiaceae; genus Burkholderia; species Burkholderia sp. BCC1047. The sequence goes on from NZ_CADFEH010000062.1 coordinate 15,699, forward strand.
TGCCTGTCGTTCGTGCAGGCGTTCTCGGTGTTCCCGTCGGCCGTGCTGCTCGGCGCGCCGGCCGGCCCGACGCGCGTGATCTCGATCGCGGCGGCCGAAGCCGCGTTCGAGAGCTACGACTATTCGCTCGCGTCGGCGATCGCGATCGTGATGGGCTTCGTGCAGCTGCTGGTGGTCGCGTCGATGCTCGGCGCGCGCCGCTTCTTCTATACGGGTGCGGTCACGGGAGGCAAGGGCTGATGGCGACCGATAATCATGCCGCTCGCACGTGGCCGCCGAAGCACGACGCGCCCGATGCGCGGCCCGTCGACGCAAGGGAACCGCACCGGATGAAAAGCAATCTCGCCGGCCGCGCATGGAAGGCGCTCGTCTGGGGGCTGATGGCGTTCTTCCTGTTGAACGTGATGCTGCTGATCGCGACCGTCGCGGTGAACTCGGTGGCGACGCGCTGGTTCGGCACGCCGCTGCCGCAGGGCTTCACGCTGCACTGGTATGCGAAGGCGTGGGAAGACTTCCAGCTCGCGAGCGTGCTGTGGGTGACCGTCGAGGTCGTCGGCGCGGTCGTGCTGCTGTCGATCGCGCTCGGCGTGCCGGCCGCGTATGCGCTCGCGCGCGTGCAGTTTCGCGGCAAGCGCTTCGCGCTGCTGGTGTTCCTGCTGCCGCTGATGGTGCCGCCCGTCACCTACGGGATTCCGATGGCGACCGTGATGTACAAGATCGGGCTGGCGGGCACGCTGCCGGGCGTGATCCTGGCGAACCTCGTGCCGGCGCTGCCGTTCGTGATCCTCGTGATGACGCCGTTCATCGAGCAGATCGACCCGAATCTCGAAGCCGCCGCGCGCATCTTCGGCGCAAACACGTCGCGCTATTTCCGCTACGTGCTGCTGCCGCTGCTCGTGCCCGGCATGCTCGCGGCCGGGTTGCTCGTGCTGGTGCGCACGATCGGGATGTTCGAGCTGACGTTCTTCACCGCGGGGCCGAGCACGCAGACGCTCGTCGTCGCGCTGTATTACGCGGTGTTCTCGACCGGCGTGCGCGCGCCGCAGTCGATCGACGCGATGGCGATGATCTACATGGCCATCACGCTCGTGTGGGTCGTGATCGCGCTGCAGTTCGTCAGTCCGACCCAGCTCGTGAGCCGCGTGAAGCAGGAGCGGCAGTAGGCAAGGGCGGCAACGGACGCGCCGGGCCGCCGTGCAATTGGTTACAAATGGATACCGCGCACGATACGCGGACGTTGCAGACTACGCGGCGTTCACCCGATCGACGAATATCCATGAAGTTTCACACGCTGCTGACACTCGCCGGCGCCTCGACGCTGCTGGCCGCCTGCAATCTGCTCCACGACGGTCCCGGATCGAGCGACGTCGACGCCGCCGTGCGCCGCGCGCTCGAGGCCGAAAACCACGGCGGGTTGAACGCGCTGTTCGGCCAGCCGTTGCCCGTGTCGGCCGACGTCGTGTCGGCGAAACCCGACGGCGACTGCAAGAAGCTCGGCGACCGCACGTACTCGTGCGACGTCGTGGTCACGTGGCGGAATGCCGATTATTCGCCGTCGCGCGCGAACCTGACCTTCGTGAAGGCGGCCGACGGCTCATGGCAGACGTCGGGCGTCGACGCGGCGCTCGTGACGGGCACCGCGAAGTCATTGATCGACCATATCGGCAAGGCTTGGCCGGGCAATGCGGCGAGCGGCGCGTCGGCGGCGGAGTGACGCGAGGGCGGCCAGCCTGGACCGCACTGCTGCTTTTTCCCGATAAAAAAGGGCGCGAGCATCGCGCCTATCTCGTTTGAACGCATCCTCGGTATGCAGACAGGCTTATAGGGAAAACCCTTATCTCAAGGTATAATTCCGGCCATGAGAGAAAGGTCATACATGCCTGAACGCTTCCAAACCCTTGAAAAATTTGTGTTTTCCCTCGTCGTGATGTCTGCCGTCGTGTGCTCGGCCTTCCTCGCGTACGAGCGTCACCCCGAGATCAAGATCGCGCTGCACGAAGGCGAAGCGCTGACGCGCGAGAGCGCCAAGTATTCGGTCATCTGCTCGCCGTCCAAGGTCGACCCTTGCGTCGAGATGTCCGCTTACTGAGCCGGCTTTCCGCTTTTCGGGCTTGCGCGGCGTCACTGCCGGTCTCAATGCCCTGAAGTCGTCTCGTCACGTATTCGGAAACCGGCGCAAGACAGCGGCGAATGTACGAACCCGTTACGTGCCGAGTCGCCCGCATAAGCAGCCTCGCATCCAGTCGGCCCCGCTTCGAGCAATCGAGCGGGGCCGTTCTGTTTGTGCATGTCTGCGCGTATCACACGACATGCCGCGGCTCGCCACCGACGAACGCGGCGACGTTGTCCACGAGCTGATCGGCCAGCGCCTGCATCGCTTCGTCACTGGCCCATGCGACATGCGGTGTCAGGATGAACGCCGGATGCGACAGGATCGCGTGAAACGGATGCGCGGCCGGCAGCGGCTCCTGCGTAACCACGTCGAACCCCGCGCCCGCGATCTGCCCCGACTGCAACGCGTCGACGAGCGCGCTTTCGTCCACGAGCCCGCCGCGCGCGGTATTGATCAGCAGCGGCCGGCGCGCCATCCGCGCGAACGCATGTGCGTCGATCAGATGCCGCGTCGCGGGCGTGAGCGGGCAGTGCAGCGTGATCACGTCGCTGACGCGCAGCAGCGTGTCGAGCGGCGCATAACCGTCGCCCGCTGCGTCGTCGTGCGCGGCGAACAACACGCGCATGTCGAGCGCCCGCGCGATGGCGGCCACCGCACGCCCGAGCACGCCGTCGCCGACGATCCCGAGCGTCGAACCGGCCAGGTCGCGAATCGGATGATCGAAGAAGCAGAACTGCCCGCTGTCGAGCCAGCGCCCGCCACGTACCGCGTCGCGATACGCGACGAGGCTGCGGCGCAGCGCGAAGATCAGCGCGAACGTGTGCTCGGGCACCGTCCGCACCGCATAGCCGCGAATATTGCTCACGACGATGCCGCGTGCCGCACAGGTATCGAGATCGACGATATCGGTGCCGGTCGCGGCGATCGCGATCATGCGCAACCGCCGCGCGTCGGCGACGGTTGTCGCGTCGAGCCGCACCTTGTTCGTCACGACGATGTCCGCATCGCGGATGCGCGCCGCGACTTCGTGCGCGGCCGTCCGATCGAACGTCTGCACCACGTGCGGAAACGGAAACGGCTTCAGCACGGTCTGCGGCGACAGCGTCGCGCGATCGAGGAACACGATCTTCGCGGGAGAAGAAACGGAAAACATGGCGGGTCTCGCTGACAGGCGCCCGGCGGCGCGGAACGGATCCGATTCTGCACGCGGCGCGCGCGCCGTCGTTTGACCGTTGCCGGAGCGTGCTTTCCCGGATGGAAAGGCTGGCGCGTCACACCTGGCCGATACCGTGCTCGCGCCGTCGTCCGCCTTTCCGTTTCGGAAAGTCTGGTTGACCATCGATCGATTTTCGCCGGGCGCGAACGCCGTCATGATCGCCGTCATCGACAACACGATTTCATCGGAGACAGTCATGACACGCCCCCTGGACGGCATCCGCGTGCTGGAACTTGGCCAACTGATCGCCGGGCCGTTCGCGGGCCGGATGCTCGCCGAATTCGGCGCGGAGGTCATCAAGGTCGAGCCGCCCGGCGTCGGCGATCCGCTGCGCAAATGGCGGCTGCTGCACGACGGCACGTCGGTCTGGTGGGCCGCGCAGTCGCGCAACAAAACCTCGCTCACGCTCGACCTGCGCACGCCCGAAGGGCAGGACGTCGTGCGCCGCCTCGTCGCCGACACCGACGTGCTGATCGAAAACTTCCGGCCCGGCACGCTCGAAGGCTGGGGGCTCGGCTGGGACGCGCTGTCCGCGATCAACCCGGGGCTCGTGATGCTGCGCGTGTCGGGCTTCGGGCAGACGGGCCCGTATCGCGACCGCCCCGGCTTCGGCGTGATCGCCGAGGCGATGGGCGGCCTGCGCCACCTGACCGGCGAGCCGGGCCGCACGCCGGTACGCGTCGGCATCTCGCTCGGCGATTCGCTGTCCGCGCTGCACGGCGTGATCGGCGTGCTGCTCGCGTTGCGGCATCGCGAACAGCAGGGCGGCAAGGGACAGGTCGTCGACGTCGCGCTGTACGAATCGGTGTTCAACATGATGGAAAGCCTGCTGCCCGAATATGCGGCGTTCGGCGCGGTGCGCGAGCCGGCCGGCAGCAGCCTGCCGGGCATCGCACCGACCAACGCGTACCGCTGCCGCGACGGCCGGTACGCGCTGATCGCCGGCAACGGCGACAGCATCTTCCGGCGGCTGATGGAACTGATCGGCCGGCCCGATCTCGGCAACGATCCGGCGCTCGCGCACAACGACGGGCGCGTCGCCCAGGTCGCGCGCATCGATGCGGCGATCGGCGAATGGAGCGCGCGTCACGACCTCGACGACGTGCTCGCCGCGCTGAACGACGCGCGCATTCCGTCCGGCCGCATCTACGACGTGGCCGACATCGCGGCCGATCCGCACTACCGTGCGCGGGACATGATCGTCGACGCCGCGCTGCCCGACGGCACCCCGGTGCTCGTGCCGGGCATCGTGCCGAAACTCGACGCGACGCCCGGGCGCATCGAGCGGCCGGCGCCCGCGCTCGGCGCGGATACCGATGCGGTGCTCGAATCGCTCGGCGTCGACGCGGCGACCCGTGACGACTGGCGCACGCGCGGCGTGATCTGAAACGACCACCGGGACGAAGACATGAACCCCCATCCGCAACGACTCCATATTCACGAAGTCGCGACCCGCGACGGTTTCCAGAACGAAGCGGCGTTCGTCGACACCGACGACAAGATCGCGCTCGTCGACGCGCTGAGCGCCTGCGGCTACGCGAAGATCGAGGTCACGTCGTTCACGTCGCCGAAGGCGATTCCCGCGCTGCGCGATGCGGAGGCCGTGATGCACGGCATCGCGCGCGCGCCGGGCGTCGTCTATACGGTGCTCGTGCCGAACGTGCGCGGCGCCGAGCGCGCGCTGTCGTGCGGCGTCGACGAGGTCAACCTCGTGATGTCGATGAGCGAGAGCCACAACCGCGCGAACCTGCGGATGACGCGCGAGCAGTCGTTCGCGCAGTTGCGCGACGTGATCGACGCGGTGCGCGGCACGGGTGTCGCGATCAACGTGTCGCTGTCGACCGCGATGGGCTGCCCGATGGAAGGCGACGTGCCGGCTGAAACGGTGCTCGCGTGGATGCAGCGTTTCGCGGATCTCGGCGTGCACGGCTTCACGCTGTGCGACACGACGGGCATGGCGTTTCCGTCGCAGGTGCGCGACTTGTCGCGCCGCGCACGCGAGCGCTTCCACGCGTTGCAGCTCACGCTGCACTTTCACAACACGCGCGGGATGGCGCTCGCGAACACGCTCGCGGCGCTCGACGCCGGCATCGACCGCTTCGATGCGTCGCTCGGCGGGCTCGGCGGCTGCCCGTATGCGCCGGGCGCGACCGGCAACGCGTGCACCGAGGAACTCGTGCACATGCTCGAACTCGACGGCTACGAGACGGGCATCGATCTTGCGGCCGTGCTCGCCGCGTCGGCGCGGCTGCCCGCGCTGATCGGGCACGACGTGCCGAGCCAGCTCCTGAAGGCCGGGCGTCGCTCGGACCTTCATCCGCCCCCGCGCGCCGATACCTGCGACATGCCCGCGCAACGCGCTTTCTCGTGAACGTCAACAGAAACAGGAGCGAATCCCATGGCGCTGATCGACCACCTCGATCATCTCGTGCTGACCTGCGTCGATCCGGAGCGGACGAAGCATTTCTACACCGAGGTGTTGCAGATGCAGCTCGACACCTTCGGCGCGGGCCGGCTCGCGTTCCGTTTCGGTAACCAGAAGATCAACCTGCACGTGCGCGGCGCGGAATTCGAGCCGAAAGCGCACGTGCCGGTGCCGGGCGCGCTCGATCTGTGCTTCATCGCGTCGGTCCCGCTCGACGACGTGATCGCGCACCTGCGGCGCGTCGATTGGCCGATCGTCGAAGGGCCCGTCGAACGCACGGGCGCGACGCAGAAGATCCGCTCGGTGTACGTGCGCGATCCCGACCTGAACCTGATCGAAATCTCCGAACCGATCTGACCGGCCGCGCGAGCACCGGCACGCTGCGCGCACGCCGCCACAGTCCTTCGCCGAAAGCGGACAGGCGCGCGCCGCGCCCGCCGATTCCGGATAGCCGTGCGCGGCCGCGCTGCGGATAATGGCGCCACGGCGTCGGCGCGGCCGCCGCCTTCGCCGCGCACGGAACCCACCGGCCGCGCGCATCCGCAACCCGATCCAGGCGCTTTCCGAATGACGATCCTCTATCGCGGCATGGACCGCACGGCGCTCGACGCCGCGTACCTGAACACGAAGGCCGTTCCCGATTTCCCCGCGTTGCTGGCGTCATGCCAGACGCGCAGCGCGGCGCTGTACGCGGCAACGCCCGGCCGGCGCAACCTGCGTTACGGCGCGCAACCCGCGCAGCGCTTCGACTGGCTGCCGTGCGGACAGCCCGACGCGCCGCTGTTCGTGTTCATTCACGGCGGCTACTGGCAGCACTGCACGAAAGAGGATTTCGCGTATGCGGCGAGCGGGCCGCTCGCGCGCGGCTACGACGTCGTGCTCGCCGAATACACGCTCGCGCCGGTCGCGACGATGACCGATATCGTCGGCGAGATCGGCGCGCTGCTCGACCATCTCGCGGCCGACCGCGACGGCCTCGGCACCGCGGGGCGGCCGATCCACCTGAGCGGCCATTCGGCGGGTGGCCACCTGACGGCCATGCATCGCGCGCATCCGGCCGTCGTGTCGGCACTCGCGATCAGCCCGCTCGTCGATCTCGAACCGATCGCGCTGTGCTGCCTGAACGACAAGCTGCAGCTCACCGCGCGCGAAGTCGACGCATACAGTCCGCTGCGTCACATCGGGCCCGGCGCCCCGACCGTCATCGCGGTCGGCGACGCCGAACTGCCCGAACTCATCCGGCAAGCAGACGAATACGCGACGGCGTGCGAAGCCGCCGGCGAGCGGATCACCCGCATATGGCTGCGCGGCATGCAGCACTTCGCGGTGCTCGACGATCTCGCGACGCCGGACGGCGCGATGCTCGCCGCCTTGCATGCAATCGCGCCGCGCTAGCTGTGAAGCGTCAAGAGGTTGTTTCTCGACGCAGGAAGTCTCGCCATCGGCGCAATGCCGCCGATGGCGCTATGAGCTCGATGCCAGTTGTAGTGATGCTGCCA
>NZ_CADFEH010000063.1:0-22690 GCF_902833155.1 Burkholderia sp. BCC1047
CCGATGATTTGTTCTTCGGTGAATCGCTTTTTCATTGCCGTTCCTCTCTGGAACGGACTCTACACCGTCACCGTACTAAACGCGGGGAGCAGGTCAACCTGACCACACGCGGGCTACGTCGCGAAGATGAGGATACTCATCCGCGATGATTTTCGCGCGTACGTCGGTTGATGGCGGAGGCAACGAGCGATAGTCCATGATCTGACCACGCACGGTCCGACCGAGTCTATGGAAATAGACTTACCTCCACGGCGTAAGCGGTTCACCGTCCACTGGTTCTTGATTGTTGTGGTCCGGACAACATGTAAGTGCAGTCTTCTGAGCTACCGAAGCATTAACAACGAATGTACGATTTGTCGCATGAAATTTCGACAAACGGATAGCTGGATGGCAATTCCACATTTCCCTTATGAACACTTATAAACCAGCTTTTCACTCGCACAAGACGCGCCACATTCTCAACATTTCCATCGCACGCGCAATCACGATTTCCGCATTATTAATTATGTCCAATTCAAATGCTATTGCCGAAGAGCTGGTCGGATGGAGACACCCTGCCGTACATTTCGGATTTGGTCGAGATACAAGCCACGACATCAATAAATACGAGCTAGGCGTCAACTTCAACACTCCAATCCAGTATGGAAACCCAGAAGGCTGGTTGATAAGGCTCCAGGCGGAAGCAGATATGGCTGGCTGGAACACCCGCGGTCAGACAAATCAACGTGACTTAGCAGAACTCGGACTCTCACCGATAATCCGCCTCGAAAACCATGGGAGTTACTTTTCACCGTTCATTGAGGGTTCAGTTGGCGTTCGTATCTTAAGCCACGCTGGCACCTCCGACGAGCATCGCATGGGTAGCGCGTTTCAATTCTCGGACATGGTTGGCGTAGGCATGGGCATGGGAAAAAATTCCGCCATCGAAATTGGGTTCCGTTTCCAGCATATCTCTAATGCCAGCATCAAGGAGCCAAACCCGGGAAGCAATTTCTACACGGGCTACGTACGTTATCGATTTTGAGTCTTAGCGCGCCTCGTTGAGTCACTGGGGTCGGCTCAATCGCCGCACCGTCGGCACGAAGGCCCGCGAGAACACTTTTCAGGATCGGGCGACCGCAAGATCCCGGCAATCGCCCCGCAATGCTAGTGCGGCATATCCGCTGAACGCGGCACCTCGACGGCAATCTTTTGTGTCGAACATGAGTGCTACTCCGATCCCAATTGCCAAGATGCGTGCCGCAGTCATGCAGAGATGTCACAGATACGCTCTCAATCGGCGCTCACTGTCAATTCGACGATCGGTGATAGGTCGCGATATATTGCGCCTGCCCAAGTATGTTTCCATGCATCTGATATGCAACGACCGCCGGACTCGACGTCGATTTCACGTCGACACTCGGGATGGACAGCGCAGACACCGTTACGACATATCGATGCGACTCACCTTGCGGCGGACACGGCCCACCATACTTGGATTCGCCAAAATCCGTCAACGTCTCGAGCGCGCCCACCGGCATTAGTCGCACATTTCCTGACGCCCCCTTCTGAATCGACGTTTCCGAAGGCGGAATATTGACGACTTCCCAATGCGTCCATCCGAGCCCTCCGGTCGGGGCATCAGGATCGTACATCGTGACGACCACACTTCTTGTTCCAGGCGGAACATTCGCCCACGAGACTCGAGGCGAGACGTTATCGCCACGACATCCAAATCCGTTGTACACCTGTGCACCCTTAAACTGACCATCGTGGTCGAGATCGTCAACCTTGACGGCGAGCGGATCAGCAAAAGCAACTGCTGGCATGACCGCGCAAAGTATCGTGGAACAGATACTCGATCGCAGAAAAATACCCAATCTCATGGCGCACTCCCAATATAGGTTCAGTTCGACGTTTCGTACGACCAGTTTGACACTCGAAATACAGTGTACGTAACGGTCGCCAAGGCGGATTCTAGGCTCGAGATTCACACATAAGTAGCACCATAGACGCGCCCACCATATTGCCTGGGCGACAACAATCCGCCATACCCAGAAAGGTGGAACTGCTCTACAAGCATCACGTCGTGCAAAGCTGGAGAATTCGACGAAAACCAGATTCGTCCCTACGGAACACGGGTAGGTAGAAAACCCACGATGCGTTCGAGCTCTGCAATAGCGCGATACCTTCGATGATCAGACGATACCAGGAGGCGCCTGCCATGGTTACTTTGACCCGTTGGTGCACTTCACGCACGACAGTATTGCCCGGTGACTCCGTCTATCAGAACCAGTCGCATTCCATAATGTTCACCAGCAACAATCAACCGGGTGCGCAGACTTCCGCGCTCGACACGCGATTTTTTGCGCTTGGATCACCGACTGCTAATGGAACTCAACATGCCGAAATCCCGTGAAGGTCAACGCGTCCCAGATGTGACGTTCCGCATCCGCGAAGACGACGTATGGAAAAGCGTTCACACTGCTGAACTATTCAATTCCAAAACGATCGCCGTATTTTCGCTACCGGGCGCCTTCACCCCAACGTGTTCCTCAACCCACCTGCCGCGTTTCAATGAACTGGCACCTGTGTTCCGTGCCGCCGGTGTCGATGCCATCCTTTGCGTAGCCGTCAACGATACCTTCGTGATGAACGAGTGGGCCCGAGACCAAGAATGCCAGAATATCGTCATGATTCCAGACGGCAATGGAGAATTCACCGACGGCATGGGCATGCTTGTCGACAAAGCCGACCTAGGTTTCGGCAAACGGAGCCGCCGTTATTCGATGCTGGTCAGGAACGGCGTCGTGGACAAGATGTTCATCGAGCCGGATGAGCCAGGCGATCCATACAAGGTGTCGGATGCCGACACACTACTAAACCATGTGGCACCGGACGCGCTGCGCCCGGATCAGATTGTGGTGTTCTCCAAGGTCGGCTGCCCTTACTGCGCGAAGGCTAAACAGTTGCTGTTTGAACACGAGATGGACTACGTCGACATACCACTCGACCACAAAATCCGGGGCAAAGTACTGGGCGCCGTATCCGGAAGCATGACCGCGCCGCAGGTATTCATCAACGGTCAGTACATCGGCGGAGCCGAAGCACTCGAACTATACCTGCAGCGCTGAGTTACCACACAAGGAAACAGACATGACTCAACTTTTCAAGCCTTTCGATCTCAACGGGATTCCACTAACGAATCGCATCGTCATGGCACCGATGACTCGATCTCGCGCTGCAAATAATATTGCCGATGAACGCACCGCTCTCTATTATGCGCAGCGCGCGACCGCCGGCCTCATCGTGACCGAAGGAAGCCCGATCTCCCGTGAGGGTCAGGGCTATCTTTTCAATCCGAGCATCTATTCAGACGAACAGGTAGCCGGTTGGAGGCTAACCACGGACTCGGTTCACGCCGTCGGCGGCAAGATTTTCGCACAACTGTGGCACGTGGGTCGTGTATCGCACACAAGCCTCCAGCCTGGTGGCGGTGCGCCACGCAGCGCCACATCACGGATCGCAAAAGACTCAATTGTGTTTGCCTACGACGAGAATCGGAAGCCAGGGTTCGTCCCGACGTCAACGCCCTCCGCATTGTCGACAATGGAAGTCGAGCGCGTAGTCGAGGACTTCGTTTCCGCTGCGGCCAACGCCATGGAGGCTGGATTCGACGGCGTGGAAATCCACGCGGCAAACGGATATCTCTTCGAGCAGTTTTTGAATCCTCTGGTCAACGATCGCACTGACCGCTATTCGGCGACACCAGGAAATCAGTTGCGTTTCGCGCTTGAAGTCGTCGATGGCGTTGCCGAACGTATAGGCGCGGGAAAGATAGGCATCCGGATTTCACCATATGGGCAGCTATTCGATATGCCGCACTACCCGGGCATTCTCGATACCTATGGAGCGCTTGCGTTCGAGCTCGGCATGCGGCGCATAGCGTACATTCACGTCATGGATCAGTCGAATGTCTCGGTTGCGCCCAAAGACGACACAGCCTCGGAAGATCGCACTATTGAACTGCTGTCCTGTATCAAGCGCGTGGCAGACAATACCTCGATCATCCTCGCGGGAGGCATGACGATTAACCGTGCGAAGGTACTTATTGATGATGGCCTGATCGATCTCGCGGCATTTGGACAGCCGTTCATCGCAAATCCGGATCTCGTGCACAGACTCAAAACCGGATTGCCGCTCGCTACCGCCGATAGAGCAACATACTACAGTGGCGGTCTGAAGGGCTATGTCGATTACCCACCGTTCGGTGCGTAATTTTCAACGGAACTACTCGAAGGCGCATCCTGCGGATGCGCATAAGTCGGTTATACGTTCACAAACACAAAGGCCGACGTCGTCCGTACCAGACCAAAATACCACCAATTCAACGCCCTACTCGACTACTATCTGTCCAAACGCACCGATGTGTACCTCATGGCCATCTACCAGCAAGCAACCGGCGGTGCCCATGCCGACATCTACGACGGCGCAACGGACAGCCAGTCGTCTACAAAACGATAAGTGGTAGCACGCATCGGGATTCGCCACGAATTTTAGACGGAATGCTTACTCAACGCTCCGCGAGGTCATGCCTCGCGCGCTGCTAGACCCAACGGAATTTGAGCGGGCCGAGGAAGAACACGGGTGTGCTATTGTCTTCCAAGTCCCAATTGCAGTGCTCCGCGCACTTCTTCACCGCAAAACCATAGATATCAAACGCTGAATGCCTTTCTTCAGTGACATATCGCCTCCATGAGTACGGCCACCTACGGCTGCTCCGACTCAGCAATCGCGTCGAGGCGCACTTCGCTCGGAGGTTTCACGCCTTATACCTACTTCCTTATCGCTTCAATTGCACGGCATTTGTGGTCGTTGTTGCTCTGGCCATCTGGCGGTGGCCAGACACATCATTGCCGCCATCCACAACCCCATCCGGAGCCCACACTCGCAGCGTCAACGCCACGATTTACCGCGAACGACGACTGGGAAGCTCACGTCCCTTACCCCCGATATACGCGTCGGCTCAACACCAACTTCGACCAGACCTTCACACACACCGGCTTGATAAGAGCCCAGTGCCCCACCGCCTTGAAGCGCGACCCCAATTTCGTCATAAGCGGGAATCTTCAAGCGAGACGGCTCCCGCAGTTTGTTGCGCTTACTCAACGGCATGTTCGCCTCCTTACTGCATGAACCAACCGTGGCTACGCGCGGTCGCCAAGCAGCACCATTCCCGTAGTCAAGACACGCGACGGCTCAGTTCATCAATGGATCGCTGCTGAATAGTGGTCCATGTCGCCTTGTCCCGCACTTGACCGAACCTGTCGGATCCACGCCAGCGACGGGTCATCACACCAAGGCCGATGCTACTAGAGACAATACGTACTCAACGTAACTACGCGAGCAAAGTGGTCGGCAATATGTGCCCTTCGTACGCGTGTTGCCGCGACAAAGCCACCTTTCCCCGGCCCGGCATCAAGTTCTTGGTTCCTTTTGACTTGCACCAGACGATGGGAGACTCTCCCACCCCCCGCCGAGTGCTTTGTAGAGACGAATCGCGGTCAAAGATACGTCACCGTTCGCACTGACCAATCGAGTCTGAGCTTCAAGAAGTGCTTGCTGAAGCACAAGCACGTCGAGGAATGTGCTCGCCCCTGCCTTGTATCGCGCAACCGCCGCGTCATAAGCCGTTCGACTGTGATCGAGCGCGGCGGAAAGATTTTTGCGCTGCCGCTGACGCGCGTCGAAATCGATTAATGCGTTGTCGATCTCGTGCCAGGCCGTCAGCACGGTCTTCTGGTAATTCAATGCCGCCTCCTTCTGCTGCGCTTCTCGCAAATGCAGCATACCTGTCAACCGCCCCCCCTCGAAGATTGGCAGACTAAGCGTCGGCCCGACCGCAAACTGACGAGAGGCCCACGTTCCCAAGGTCGCGAAGTTCAGAGATTGCATCCCAAAGCTGCCGCTGAGTGTCACCGATGGGTAAAAATCAGCCTTTGCCGCGCCAATGCCAGCGGTAGCTGCATGCAGACGCGCTTCCGCCTCCCGGATGTCGGGCCGGCGTTTCGCCAGTTCGGAAGGAAGACCAACTGGCACGACCGGCGGTACGGGAGGGATCGGCTTCGCCGACTTCAGCTCAGTCTCGAGTGCGCCAGGCTCCTCTGCTAGAAGCAAACTCAGGGCATTGATCAACCGCCCTTCTCGTGACTCCAGATCTGGAATCCTCGCGGAGACTGACTGAACCTGTGCAGCCGCCTCCGAAACATCAAGCGACGTTGCTGCCCCTGCGTCGCGACGACGCTCTGTCAGCTCGAGACTTCTCCGGGCAAGTTCAAGGGTCTCCTGCGTGTCCGCCAATGTTGCCTGCACAGTACGCAACTGCACATAGTTCAACGCAGTCTCGCTGACAACGGAAAGAATCACGCCATGGCGAACCTCGTCCAACGCGGTACTGAGCGCGTCAGCCGCTTCGACGTTGCGTCGCGTCTTTCCCCAGATGTCGAGTTCCCATATCGCATCAAACCCGTATTGATACACGTTCAGTGGGGCACTGATGTCAGCGCCGCTGATACCAGCGACGCCGTTACCAACACCGTTGGCCATCGCAGCAGCCGGAGGTTGCGAACCCACCCCCGTCAAGCTCATCAACCCGTTCTCGCTCGCGCCTACCCGTTGTGCGTTTGCGTTCGCGCCAACCGACGGCAAACCGGCTGAACTCACGATCCGGCGCTCCCAGCGACTCTGCTGGAGCCGGCTCGCTGCGACCTGGATGTCGAAATTGTGTACCGCGGCCCGATTGACGAGCCTCAGCAGAATCGGATCACCGAACACCGTCCACCATTGGGGCTCCGGCGCACGCGCGACCGGCCGGCTTTCGCTCTCGCCCTTCACATGATCACGCCACCCAGCTGGCGCTTTCGGGTCCGGATGAATGAAGTCGGGGCCAACCATGCAACCACCGAGCAGCATAGCGATCTGCACCGCGATCACAGTCGCGAACAAGGGCCGAGCCGTCCTCATCGCACCTCTCCGCCACTCACATCCACGCTCGGCACGACAGACATACCCACCTTCAGTCGTGCCACGCCCGTCTGATCTGCATCGAACACGATCTTGACCGGCAACCGTTGAACAACCTTCGTGAAATTGCCGGTGGCATTATCCGGTGCCATCGGTGCAAAGGTCAGTCCGGTCGCCGGCGCAATGCTCTCAACGCGTCCGGCCAAAACCACGTCCGGCATCGCGTCGACGCGTACTCGCACACGCTGCCCGGGCTTCATGTGCGTAAGCTGAACCTCGCGAAAATTGGCTACCACGAATGCTTTTTCGAGCGGCACAACTGCCAGCAGCGCCGTTCCAGGACTGACGTACGCACCGACACGCACATTGCGCTGTCCCACTACGCCGTCAACCGGGGCGACGATCGTTGTATAAGAGAGATTGAGTCTAGCCTGTTCGACGGCGGCCTTAGCTCGCTCGACGGCCGCTCGTGCCTCCGTATCCTCGCTTGCCAATACACCCAGTTCCTTTTGCGCAGCCGAAAGCGCGGCAGCGTCACGCTTCCGAATGGCCCCCTGTTGTCGTTGAGAGAAAGCTGTCTGTTGCTGCTGCTCCTGAGTCCCAGCGCCCCGTTTAGACAACTCTTCGTATCGCTTCGCATTTTGCCCAGCGAAAACCAACGCAGCGTCATCGGCGTGCACTACAGCCTCAGCCTGCTCGATCAATGCACGCTGTCTAGTATCGCGAGCCCGCACGTTCTCGAGGCGCGCCTGTGCTGCCTCGAGCTCCCCCTGTGCGTTTTGCAGTGCCACGCGGAAATCACGGTCGTCGATTTCTGCAAGCAAGTCACCTGCGCGTACACGCTGATTATCTGCAACTGCGACTTTCGAGACTAGTCCCGAAACCTTGGGTGCCACGAGTGTGAAATCCGCCGTTATATAGGCATCGTCCGTGACCTCGGTGCCTCGACCGGACGCCCCTGTAGTACGAAATCCGACAAACACGGCAATCAGTACAACAATCATCGAGGCAATTAGTAAGGGCAATTTCTTCGTCATGGGTACTTTCACTTGATAGAACCAGGTTGCACACCTGGGGGATAAGCACGCTCGGGCAGCAAAAGAAGCAATGCAATCAATGAGACCGCGAGCGCCATGAGCGTAAGGTAGACATCGGCGACGCTCATGACGAGTGCCTGCTGCCTCACCTGCCTGGCAAACATATGCAAGTTCTCACGCGAAAGCAGCCCCCCCGATTGCGACAGCAAATGAATGCGTTGGCCGATCTGGTCAACCAAGATGTTTGAATGAAAGTGTTCCCGGTGGGTCATTAGCGACTCCACCAGCGTCGCACCTAATACCGTCGCCATTCCGCGTATAGTATTGAACATCGCGGACGCGAACGGTCCCTCCTGCGGCTGCACCACCCCTGTTGCCCCCATTAGTACCGGGAGCACCGCCAATGGCTGACCCAACGCGTGCATCGCCTGCAGAAGATAGAAATTGTCACGGATCCAGTCAGATGTTAAAAAGGACCCCGCAAAACATGCGCCCGACAACAATGCGAGCCCAGTCGCGAGCACCACCCTGCTGTCAAGCCATCGGAAATTGCAAAGCATTGCTGCCAACGGAGCGGCGATCAGTTGAGGAATCGCGATTGTTAGTGTCAACGGGCCGATTTCGAGTGGACGATAGCCTCTAACCTCTGATAGATACGCAGTAGGCAATGCAGACGCTGACATAAACACAATGAGGATCCCAGCGAGCGTGAGCAGGCCATGTGAAAAATTCCGCCGGGCAAGCATCTGCAATTTGAAGAGCGGCAACGGATGGTTCCACTCGTTCACAAAGAACAATGTCAGCGAAAGCACACCGGATACAAGCAAGGCATTGATGAGCGGGGATGCAAACCAGTCGAGTCGCTCGCCTTGTGCAAGTGCCAGAACCAGCATGGAGACACCGCCGCAACCGAGAATCGCACCGCGCCAATCAAACTGCTTAAATCGATCCAACCGAACAGGGTCTTGAGGCAAACCCCATGCCATGAGAACGGCCGCCAACGCGCAGGGCGGAATGACCTGCCAGTACACGAACTGCCAGCCAACCTTGTCGGTCCACAATGCGGCAAGCGGCGTCGCGAGATTCGGCCCGAACGTAGCCGTAAGAGCGTAACCGCTCATCCCGTACAGTCTGATTCCCGGCGGAAGAAACCTGAGCGCGGCGGTCATCAACAGGGGGGGCAACAATCCGCCGACAAGTCCCTGAGTCGCGCGTAGAAAGACGAGCCACGGATAGCTGCTCACAAACGGAAAGACGGCAGCCAATGCTGCAAATGCGATTGCAACGCCGATCGCAAATCGTCTAAACGAAAACGTAACTCCAAACCACGCGGACACCATCATGCCGGAGACTTCGCCCGCCTTATAGACCGCAGCGATCCATGTACCCTCGTCATGCCCCATTCCGACGACTCCGCGCCAGTCCGGTAATGCAATGTCGGTCACACGGTTATTGAGTCCGGACGAAAGTGACGCGAGGAGAATGCCAATCAGCCCCACAGCGAGCCGGAAATTGAATTGAGGCTGCGGCGCCAATACCGTGCCAGGCGAGCCGGCATCGTTCGTCGGACGATCGGCGAGAAGGATCTGCTCATTCATTGGTAAGCGACCTCGACATTACGTATTTTGATCGCAACGTTCTTAAGGTGAAATATTGTGAACATGCAGATAGCGCGGTGCGCGTGCGCGGGACCACGATTTCGATAGGAAAGCGCGGAGCCGTTTAGAAGCGGTTCGCCTTATTCAGATTAAATATGGGGAAACGTCAACATAAGCGATCCCCTCGTATAGTGGTAGACCTCAGTAAGCCACGATGGTGTTGCCTCCCGGGCACCAATCGGAAGCGGTCAAGGGCATGCAAACTTGCGGAGAGTCACCACGAACAAGCAGCGATGATCGCGTTGCACCGATTACTTTCTTCGATAAAAGAAAGGTGATGGCAGACATGCAGTCAATGCCAGAAGCCAGGCCCCACTCGGAGCCCTCGTCTGTAGCCTGATTGAGATCATTGACCGCCCGCTCCCACGCGCTCATCAATCCAATAGCAGGGAGAGTGTTTCCCTGAACTCATTACATCGCATACCAAAATTTCTTGGTTACCAGTAGCCCCCACTCTCCGGAGTGGATCGAGCTATACAGCTCGGGGCCGCCGTGCGATTCTGTTCGGTCATGAAATCGGCAAAGGTCCGAATATGTGTCGGAACGTGTGTCCGGTTGGGATAGCAGATATAGTGGCCGCGGTCGGCTGGTATATGGCCTTCCAACGCGACGACAAGTTTGTTGCACGCGATATCATCGCGGATCTGATATCTAGCCGGCCGAGCAATTCCCGATCCATTCAGAACTGCACGCCGTACTAGATCCGGGTCGTTGAATGTAAGACGCGACGTCGGTAGGTACTTTTGCACACGGCCATCGATTTGGAACTCCCATTCGGATATGCGACCACTGGCAAAGCGAAAATTGATGCACTCGTGGCGACTCAGATCTTCGAGACATTGCGGCAAGCCGACGCCGGACGAGCGGTGCTGACCGGCATCGTATTCGTGCTTCGCTCGGGCATCGCCAGGAATCTGCTACCGCAAGAAATGCGGCTGCGGCTTAGGCACGGCGTGCTGGCGACGGCCGGTTGCATGACAAGAGGCGGGCGTCTGGCAACGCATCCACAAGACGTTGCTGGCTGAGTTACCCCGTCGTGGCCAACTCGACGTGGCACGCGCCATTGTCGACAGCCCTTCGGTTCGCGCGATGCTGGCGGGAAAAAACCCGGTCCGAACCCAACGGACCGGCGCAAGCTCGGCAGCAAGCGCACCTCATCGTCGACGCGCAAGGCATCCCGCTCACGGTCATCTTGACTGCCGCGAATTGCAACGACAGCACGCAACTCGATGCGTTGGTCGAGGCGATTCCTCCCATTCGAGGAAAACGCGGACGTCCTCTGCGCAAACCGAAAATTGTTCTGGGCGACCGGGGCTATAGTTCCGAGCCACACCGACAGCACCTGTGCGAACGCGGCATCACGCCCTTGCTTGCCAAAATCGGTTCGCCTCATGGCAGCGGCCTCGGTAAAACGCGATGGTTCATCGAACGTTCCTTTGCCTGGCTTCATGCATTCAGACGGCTCAAGATTCGCTACGAACGATACGCACACGTGCATGAAGCATTCCTCTCGCTCGCGTGCTGCCTGATTTGCTGGAACCAACTCAAAACAGCGCCCAATTAATTTCGCAACAGCTTCTAAGAGGTAACGCAGTCATGCTGGAGCCGCCAGGCCGTAGAGACGGCATACGGCGGCTTCGAACTCCGCAGGCGCCAAGCTGCGTTTCAACTCGTCGGCACGAATTGCCTCCTCACCTACAGGAATGCGGGCCGGCGCATCCGGCTGTTCGATAGCACTGAGAACAGCGTCCGCTACTGCGATCGGATCCGGGCCCTCGTTAATGCGGCTCACCACCAACGGCAGTAGCTTGCTTGCCACAACTGCATAGGGAGAATCAGATGCGGTTGTGCGGGGATTGGCGGTCAAGCCGCGAGACACGAAGCCGGTCCGAAACAGCCCCGGCGCCACCGTGTGCACCCGAATACCAAAGGGCGATAGTTCCAATCGAAGCGATTCGGTGATTCCTTCGACTGCGTACTTGCTCGCGTTGTAGTGTGTCAGCAGTGGTAGACCCATGTGTCCAAGGAATGAGCCGACATTCACGAGGACACCGCGCCTCGCTTGACGCATCGCGGGAACAGCCGCACGAATGAGCCGGAGCACGCCAAAGACATTGACGTCAAACTGACGAACGAACTCCTCGTCGGTACCATCCTCGACGCTCGCCACCAAACCGTAACCGGCGTTATTCACCACTATGTCTAAGCGGTCGGATGAAATCAGCACGTCGTTGACGGCGGTCGCGACAGAATCCGTATTCTGTACGTCGAGTGCTAGCGGTGTAATTGGGAGATCGTGCTCTCTCGCTTTGCTGCGGATCGTTGCGAGCCCTTCCTCGGAGCGGGCTCCTGCGAAGACGCGGTACCCTCGCTGGGCCAACAGCAGCGCTGTCGATAACCCCATGCCGGAGTTGCCACCGGAAATCAGTACGGTTTCTTGCATTTCTGTTCCCCTTGCGAGATGGGTTTCTGGGAGAAATCCAGAAACATTCATCTATTATGCATGTTTAAGGTGTCATCAGATCTGCATTCGGTGCGACAAATGGACCCATGGGTACCGAAAAACCACAACTCCGCCAGCATATCGAATCGTCGCCCTCACCGAATCATCATTCGCAAGAGCGCGTACTCCCGCCAACGGCAACAATTACGTATATCGAGGTCGTCCCGCCCCCAGCAGAAAACGAAAGGAACTAGATTAGCTCACTGAGCAGGCAGCACTTCTCCGTTTGCTAACGTTTTACGTTCTGGGAGCACACTGTGAATTTGAGACACTACCGTCGCCCCTTCGCCGACTGCCGCTGCGACACGTTTTGTCGACTCAGCTCGTACGTCACCTATAGCGAATACTCCCGGCACACAGGTCTCCAAAGGCAACGCAGCCCTTGCGGAGCGCAGCGACGTCGCAGTCCCTGTCACGATAAATCCATTCTTATCCGTACTAACCCGGCAGTCCTGCAGCCATGCAGTGTTCGGACTAGCCCCAGTGAAGACAAATACATGCCGAACATTTAGTCTCACCTCGCCACCAAAGGCTTTACAGTTCAATACGGCACACTTCGGGTCGTCGCCCTCAAACGACTGAACTTCTGTCTGCAAATGAACCGTGACATTTGAAAGTTTAGCAATTCGGTCGATCAGATACCTGGACATACTGGTCTCAAGCCCGGTCGCTCGAACAAGCATATGCACGTGTGATGCGTGAGACGTCAAATACACCACTGCCTGTCCAGCAGAATTCCCGCCACCGATCACGGCAACCTCCATTCCTCTGCACAAGCCTGCTTCAACCGGTGAAGCCCAGTAATATATACCGCGTTGCTGCCCTTCCCGCACGTGAGCAAAGTCTGGACGTCGATAAGCCGCACCCGCGGCAATCACGATCGTATGTGCCTTCACACGGCGATCGTCGAATAACTCGATCTCAATCGGCGTGCACTCACAATGGAGTGACTTCACTTCGACTGGTATCGCTATATGTGCACCGAATTTTTTCGCCTGAGCAAATGCGCGCACCGCAAGACTTTGTCCAGAAACTCCCTCAGGAAATCCCAAGTAATTTTCGATCCGCGAACTGGCACCCGCTTGGCCACCAGGAGCGCGACTGTCAAACACTGCGACCGAAAGTCCTTCGGACGCCGCATAGACTGCAGCGGCCAAACCTGAAGGACCAGCCCCGACAATGACCACGTCGTACACGTAATCCTGTTCGAACTCCGGAATCCAACCAAGCTTCGAAGCCAATATGTTCGGACTCGGAGCACGCATCACCGTACCATCCGGACAGATCACAAGCGGGAAATCAGCTCTCGATGTGGCCATTCCCTCCAACAATCTCACCGCTTCGGGATCCATCTGTGCATCGAGCATTGCGTGAGGGTAGTCGTTTCGCGTCAGAAAGCCCTGCAGCGCGACAAGCATCGGATCATCTGCATAACCAACGATAATTGGACCACTCTTGCTTTCCACGAGATGCATGCGTCGCAGGATCAACGCGCGCATAATTCTCTCACCGAGCTCCGCCTCGGCGACAATCAAGCTTCGCAATTGTTCTGGTAAGAACAAAAGTGTATTAACGTCTTCAAGGGCATCTGCGTCGACAAGCGCAGGATGTCCAGATAGTTGCCCGATCTCCGCTAGAAACTGACCAGGATGAAGATCAGCTTCAAAATGTTTCTCCCCCCGCCCATCTCGGCGGGTAATACGGATTCTCCCATTCAGCACCAGGAACAGTCCCTCTGCTGGAGATCCGGCCCGAAACAACCCTTCGCCTGCGAGATATCGCCTCGGTATACCGAAGCGACGAATGCGCTCAATTTCGGGCGGAGACAGATATGGGCGCATCTGCTCGGCTCTTGACTCGACAGTAGAGAACAACTCATCAGCACCATCGGCAGTCACATGTTTGCTAATCCCAGACGTGCCAATCTCATCGGCTCGCCCCTCACTGGCTTGCTTTGCAATAGTCCGCGAAAATTCGTCATCGTGGTAGGCTTTCGATGAATTCATGCGACCAGACTCCGAAGAATAGGTAATAAATCTCTTAATCGTTATTCTCGAGAGAGATGATTTTCGTACCGCCAAAGCTCCATCACGCGACGCACACTGTTATCCGCATACTCGCGGAGAATATCTATTCAATCGGATCAACGTGAAATCCTGCGATCCGCCAAGCATCGATTCCACCAGTTAGCGGCAACGCAATTTGAGCACCGGCTATTCGCAATCGCTTGGCCATCCAAGCAGCCGACACTTCCGCTGGGCATGAGCAATAAATTACAATCATTCGACGCGTCCCGAACTCATTAACGACCTCATGAGCCTTCCGTTCGTCACCAAAAATTGAACCAGGAATGACAAACGGGTCAATCAGGCGACGCTCCGGAGATCTGATATCGAATATCAGTGGAGATGAATTTTCCATTAATAAAGCGTGCAAATCATCCACACTTATTCTCTCCTTTTCTAGCGCCTTCTCAAGGAGAATCCGGCGCCAATATCGATACAGAATATAAAGCGCAAGAGCGGCTCCACCAACAACCAGAGCCTGCCATCCAAAGCGAGACATCCAAATGAATAAAATTCCAATTTGCTCCGAAAACAGCGAACCCAATATCAAGCCGGCGAATGCCCAGAGACATACTCCAACGCAATCGTATGAAATGAATGAAGACAATCTAACGGCCATAGCACCACACAACGGCACTGCAACAAGCGATAGGCCAGGCAGAAATCGCGCAACAATCATGACGCGGACACCGTACCGCCCAAAGAACCGCTCTGTTTTTCTCACACAGGTATCGCGTGATAGTGATAGTTTGCACACCGTTTGAAGAGTTCGCTCGCCATATCGCTTTCCCCCTTGAAACCAAACGAGATCACCGATGACGCCAGCCAGGACGGCAGCAACCAGCATGACAAAGAAATGCAACAAATTCGAAGTCGTCGTACTAGTCGCGATGGCAATACTGGCTCCAACAGTAATCAATGTCGGAATAGCGGGCAAGGGCAAACCAAGCGAAGATCCCAAGACATTTAAAAATACAATCAGAGGCCCATATCGAGATATTAATTCATGAGATAGCACAATACACCCCTGCAGCTTTATTAAATTAACAAAACTTCACCAATACCCTCCACCAACAAGACACTTACCACATACAACGAAGCCTATCAAATTCCACCACTATGTCTGCCAAGATCATAGTCTTTGCATTCACCGGGATAGGCCGACTCATTGGCCGATATATCTCATCGCCACATCCAATGAATCGCCCACTGATCGCGCAAATCCCAGTGCGACGCGCTCTAGTCAAGCGCCACGTCTGATCTCCGAAATTACCGATGGTCGGATCGCTCCAAGCTACGGTAACTGTGGTTGAATTCGGGCGCTCTATTAAACGGATAGATGCCCGCAGCGGTAGGCTCGCCGGAATCCTCTGCGCACGGATATCCTCACTGCTAACAATGACGTGCGTTCGTGTCACGATGCTCTCCTGACATGCCGCCAACAAATTGATCGTCTGCATCCATGGATCGATTGATAGAGTAACCATATAAAATCAGGATATCCCGCTTTCAAAGAAACTCAATTTACGCGCGCCATATTAAATGACGGAGCCGCATGACACAATAATTCCAATCGACTTATAATTTAATAAAGCCTTTACTCGACAAAATAAATACAATTAATTTAGTCACCATTTCAATACAAACCCCTCCACACCACTATCAATCGCAATGCACTCGACTAAATTCAGGAAATTTATATTACTATCCTGGTTCGAATAGATTTGTCCAGAATTAAAAAAGCCGGCGCTCCGGGAGGTAGAGAGCGCCGGCAAACGGGCACGAACGTTATGACGGGCTAATTGTGTTCATTCTTAGCGTCAGAGGAAGCTGTTCAGGCATATATGATTGCCGGATTGCCGGCGGCAAGCGCCAGTTCACGATCCGGTGCAGGCGGATAGATCCATTGCGTGTTAATCAGAATTTTCCGCTCCTTACCTTCGGCGTGCGTCAGCTTGACTTGCCGGTCCCAACCTTCGGTATAAACTGCCCCCCAAGTGCCGAGATCGAGACAGGTAACGTAGAACTCCTGACGGTACTTAAGGGTCGGTAACCCCAGCAGATCCGCAGCGACGTTATGGCCAGCGAAGCGACCCATGAACAATGCGTGCTGGCATGACATTAGCGAATAGTGCCCGCCGTCATCGGTGAGCGCACGCACCACATCGCCAGCACCAAAGATATCCTTCGCATCGATCACGCGCAGATCGCTCGTCACCTCCATGCGACCTTGACGATCAACGCTCGGTGTGACCTGGGTTGTCAACGCGCTCGCAACCATACCACCTGTCCAGATAACGGTGTTCGCATCGATGCGTTCACCGGTTTCCGTCACAACACCGGTAGCATCAACCGATACGACCCCCGCCCCAGTGCGCATCTCAATGCCCAAATGATCCAACGCTTCGATGATCTGCGGACGCGGACCTGTGCCGATGTCAGGGCCGATCTCCTTCGAGCGCTCCACAATAACGATACGAGGACGCACGCCCTCTCCAAGGATGGCACGGAGTCGCTCCGGCAATTCCGTCGCAACTTCTAGTCCGGTAAAGCCTCCTCCTACGACTACGAAGGTATTACGAGCCGCGGTTTCCGGCTTTCCCGCCAGGCGTTCGAGGTGCTCTCGGAGTTGGACCGCCTCTTCGAGCTGATCCACTGCGAACGCATGCTCAAGGCCAGGCAGCGACGGACGGGACAGTTGGCTTCCTGTAGTCAGCACTAGTCGGTCGTAACGGATGCTCCTCGACTCGCCGTGCGCTGTCACGAGGTCGACATTGTGATCGGCGGGATGCACACGTTCGACCGTACCTTCAATGAACTTCACGCCCACAGCATTCAGAAGTGGCAGAAATGGCACAGCCATCTGCTCCGGATGGGCCTCATGCAAACGGGGGCGAATGTGAATCTCCGGACGCGGTGAGACTAGCGTGATCTCGACGTCCAATCCCTTATCGCGCTGCATGTCAATCACCCGCGCCGCACCAAGTGCCGCCCAAAGCCCGGCAAAGCCACCGCCGACGATCACGATATTTCGTTTCAAAGTAGTTACCTCTTCAGTTGTGTGGCGAATACAATGTGAACCGTGCCGACCACAGGACGCAAAGGTCGCCAGAACACGGATGGGATACGAGCGAAAAGATCGCTATAAAGCACCGTTCCTGCACCTTGGAATACTGCCGACAGCGCGCGTTACTGAATGAATCCATGAAGCGTGCGACATGTGACGCACCGCAGGACTTCTTTAAACAGATCCTAGGGCACAGCGTGGCGTGCCGGTAGTACTGCAATGAGGCTTACTATGTTTCCGCCCAGGCACCATTCCCGCAGCGTCCCAGACGACATCGATGCACGTCTCGAGTGCCCAATGGCTGAGCACTACCATCATGCAACGGCAACGGGAAAAGTTGAACTGACAATGCACATGCCAATGCACGTGGAAAGCCCAAATCAAACAATCAGCCTCATTGAGGCGACGATGCCAGTCTCAAATTCCGCACCATCAATCACCGATCATAAAATCCGATTAAATTAAATGGCAAATATTTTTAAGTTAAAATTAAAATTTCCGTCGCGACAATGCATTTGCATCAACACCCTCCCAGAACTCGATCGCCTACTTGATTAATATACCCAGCATAAATCTAGCAATTTCGATTGCCGCGTCTGGACAATAGCATCGAAATCAACGTAGCTAGTCGCCAGCTCTCCGGTCAGAACGGCCGCTCATATTGGGTCATTTATTAGACGTGTAATCCACCGCGAGACGATGACGCATAATTCGCGAGTTTCTATTGGTGTGGTCTATCACCCGAGAAAATTACTCGGCTCGGACATAGTTCGCTAAAGAGCCCTAGCGACCAGTTCCGAAGCAATGAAGTCAATGAAAACTCGAGCTCTCATTGGCAGACGGTGGCCGAATGCATGCACGGCCCGCACTGGTACAGCCAGCAACGGCACGTCCGGCAATACCAAACGTAAGCGTCCAGCATCGAGATCGGCCTGCACAGCAGCCTTGAGCATCTGAGCGACACCTAAGCCACGTACGGCGGCGATCCTCATCGCCTCCCCACTGTCAGAATCGAAGGATCCGTCGCTTGGAAAATAATTGCCGTCAGCAAACATGAGCGGCGTCACCTGTCTGGCAAGCATGTACCGCACATGACAGTGCTGCGCAAGATCCGACACCGTGACCGGGATGCCAAACCGCGCCAGGTAATCCGGGGATGCCACCAGAACCAGGGGCAACTCAGTCAGCGGCCTAGCGAATAGACCACCTTCCACCACATGCCCGACCCGCAGCGCCACGTCGAAACCATCCCGTACAAGGTCGACATACTGATCACTGAGACCGACATCGAGCTTGAGCTTGGGATGGCGCTGCATTAACCTCGATGTGATTGCTGGCAGTAATGTGCGCCCCAGATCGCTCGGCATGCTGACTCGAAGCGTCCCAGCTGCTACCGAGGGTGCTATTAACACTTCTGTAGCCTCTTCCAGCTCACGTAAAAGCTGCGCAATTCGCCCGTGATACGCCCGCCCCTCTTCGGTCAGCTCAAACGAACGCGTTGACCGATGCACCAATTTAGCGCCAAGGCGTGCCTCCAATCTAGCCACGCTCTTGGATACGGCCGAAGGTGAAGTGCCGAGCATCTTCGCGGCGCCGGTGAAGGAACCAGCATCCACAGCGCGGACGAAGGCCGACAGGCCATGCAAACGTTCAATTGTCATTGATGACAGAGTGGCACTAGTGATGAGCCCATTGTAAGACTAGTGGAAGAAGCGCACTACGTTTAGATTCTCAGGCGAATCAACTTCCATGACCACATCATGAACACACTTGCAGGAAAGGTTGCAGTCGTCACCGGCGCAAACAGCGGCATCGGATTTGCCATAGCCTCACGTTTCGCCAAAGAGGGCGCCAGTGTCGTTATCGTCGGACGCCGAGCTACCGCCGTGGATGAAGCGGTTACACGACTAGGTAAGAATGCCACGGGTCTTACCGGTGATCTCTCCAACCTCGCGACACACGAACGTGTTGCATCACTCGTTGCCGAGCGCTTCGGTAAGGTTGATATCTACGTAGCGAATGCCGGCATGAACGTCATTACGCCGTCTGACCAAGTCTCGGTTGAAGAATATGACATGCAGTTCTCGACCAATACCAAGGCAGCCTTTTTTGGCGTGCAAAAGATCGCACCACTGCTTAGCAACAACGGTTCAATTTTGCTGATAAGCTCTATCGCGAGCAGCAAGGTGCTGGACGGGCATACCGTCTATGCGGGAAGTAAGGCGGCGCTCGAAGCGTTCGCCCGTAACTGGGCTCTGGAGTTCAAGGAACGCCGCATCCGCGTGAATGTCATCAGTCCAGGTCCGACAAACACCCCGATCCTCGGGAAGCTTGGCATTACGGCACAGGATCGCCCTGCTTTTGAAGCCGTCATAGCGGGTGCTATTCCGTTTGGCCGACTTGGGCATTCGGAAGAAATTGCCAATGCTGCACTGTTCCTCGCAGGAGACGAGGGCAATTTCATTACCGGAGTCAACCTGCGAGTTGACGGGGGAATTTCACTAGTCTGATCCCAAGGTCGACCTGGACGAATACCAGTGACGTGAGCACCACTCTAGTCCACTGCAAATCAGCGGAAAAATCTCATGCCAGTGTAATCGCCCCGTCGGCCAAGGCTTCCATTGTTCACAAAACAATATGACGCGATTCTACCGGGCTGCGTCAAGGTCGGTGGGGCTTCCCGGCCCCCTAAAGTGTCACCGTGGATTCGTCACCTGCTCACCGAAGTCGAAGCGCATTAGCGAGGCGTCGATACGACGCAGCAATCCAAGCCCGCTGCTACGGATGACGCCATTTCTAAGCCGAAATGCTCGACCTGTCTGAACGCCACGAATCTCCCTCTTTTGTTCACCGATCCCCAGGATACTTCGCGGTCTTAGGCCACCAGTCATCAGTTTGGCGTTCCCCTTGCCCATGTTTCAGTCGCCCCGGTGGGGCAAAAAACTCGGATGATGAGCCTCACGACCGCTCCATCTGAATCAAGATGCCGCTTATCCATACACTCGAGATCTTGTTGCCCTCCAGAACCATGTCGAAACCAGCTTTAAGCCACGCCGCCTCACGTCCGGCTGCGAACGTTGCCGTGCCGACCTTAGA
The DNA here is from genome assembly GCF_902833155.1 of Burkholderia sp. BCC1047. Lineage (NCBI taxonomy): Bacteria > Pseudomonadati > Pseudomonadota > Betaproteobacteria > Burkholderiales > Burkholderiaceae > Burkholderia > Burkholderia sp. BCC1047. The sequence goes on from NZ_CADFEH010000063.1 coordinate 20,430, forward strand.
AGTGGAAACGCAAGGCATGCCCTAATACGACCCGGTCCATCGCCGTTAGACTCTACCCTCCTCACTTCCTAGCATAGAAGCACCATACTTTGGTATTAGCTGCAGTCGTCCATGTGGAAAGCACGACCAACCCCTTGAAGAATTGCATTCTGGCTACGTGCGCGTATCCTTAAATTACGGCAGCAATCGTATCGCAAACGCGATATAAATACACCCACCCCTAGATACTGCGTGCATTAGATTTGGAGCCAACAATGAATCAAATGATTACGTCACAGGGTGGTTTCCGCCCCGGCATGCCGATTCACGCCGATTACTTGTCAAATTGTTTCGCGACAAGCTATGCAGGGATCATAGTGTTCATGGCGGTCGCAACAGAAGGGAATTTCGCCAAGGCCGGCGACCGACTTGGAATCGGGCGCTCAGCTGTCTCGCGCAAGGTTCAGCGACTTGAAGAGCAATTGAACACACGCCTGTTCCTTAGGACGACGCGGACCACTAGCCTAACCCGAGAAGGCGAGCGATTCTTTGAGAACTGCAAACTTGGGGTAACCCACATCGCCGAAGCGATGAATGACATGCTCGAACTCCGCCACGGCCCACCAAGCGGTACCCTGCGCGTTTCCTCTTCCAATAGCTTTGGTCGAAATGTGGTAGCACCATTGCTGTTGAAATTTTCCGAAACTTACCCCGATATCTCGGTTGACTTACTCTTGGATGATAAGCCTGCGGATTTCGTCACCGATCAAATCGATGTCGCATTTCGTGATGGCTACCTCGAAAACTCCAGCATCATCGCAAAGCGGCTGATACCGATGCGAATGATTGTGTGTGCCTCACGTTCGTATGCCCAAAAGCGCGGCCTTCCGACAACGCTCGATGAACTGCAGCAACATGATTGCATCAACACGAGAGCCGCAACCGGTCGCGTAAACAACTGGGAGTTCGAGACAGCGGGCCAGATTAGAAAGTACTTGCCGACCTCAAAGCTGACTTTTAATGATGCGGATCTGGTGCTAAAAGCTGTCCTCGATGGTCACGGCATTGCTCAGATGCCTGCCCACCAGATCTGGGACTACGTCAGACGCGACGAACTTGTCATGACGTTGACGCAACATATCGGAACAGACCGAGGCCACTACATTTGCTACCTCAGCAGGCAACATCTGCCAGCGCGCGTGCGCATCTTTGTGGATTTCATGACTGAACATGTTCGGTCACTCGATCTGAATGACGTAAATAGGCTCACAACAGAAAGCGCCCGAGATGCACTCGAACGTCGAGTAGCATAGTTTTGGTAGCGCAACATCACCATGCTTCGGAGAGGCGCCTTGTACGCGCGCCACGTTTCAGCTTGCAGCAGCCGCGCATGTAACTGCCTCTCTGATGCGACTGCGTCACAGCCGATATGCGTTTAGAATGAGCTGCTGGGCCGTTGTCAAAGACTGACGTCGATTTCGTCCAGGTTGTCGATCGTACACAAGTGCACAAAGCATCGGCGGCGGGTGGAAGTAAAACTGTCAACTTCCGACTCGTCATACCACGTCTCGGTCAAGAAAGTCCGACACCCTCTGGTGAATGAGACCATTCGGGTCGAAGGCCGCGACGGCGTCCCTTACGATTCCCCCGCCCTCGGCTTCCGGAGCGGCCCTTTGAACTCGACTTCAATGGAGTAATCGTGAAAAACGAAGTGCAGGCCTTCCACACACTTCGTCCGCGCTTGCAAAAGATCGCTTACCGGATGCTCGGATCCGTCGCAGACGCCGAGGACATCGTGCAAGATGTATGGCTCCGCTGGCACGATGCGCCCCATGACGACATCGAGATTGCCGAAGCATGGCTCGTCGCAATCACGACGCGGCTATCGATTGACCGCCTACGCACGGCGAAGATCAGACGTGAGGACTACGTAGGTATCTGGCTTCCCGAACCAGAGCTCGGTGACTCGCCAGCGACTCCCGAAGAAATAGCAGAGCGCGCAAGCGAAGTGTCGGTCGCGTTCTTGATGCTGCTCGAGCGCCTGACGCCGGAAGCGCGTGCGGCCTTCCTACTGCACGAAGTCTTCGACATCGACTACGACAGAATCGCCGATGCGATCGGCAAGACTGAAGCGGCATGCCGTCAACTCGTCAGCCGGGCGAAAACACAACTACGCAACGACGACTGAACCGCACCGAATTTTGTGGAGGCTCGGATTCTTGAGAGAATCGAGCCATGAACAAGAAGGCAACCAAGTTTTCCCCGGAAGTCCGGGAGCGCGC
>NZ_CADFEH010000064.1:0-22241 GCF_902833155.1 Burkholderia sp. BCC1047
TCGTCCATTCCGCGCATCGCTCTCGTCTGCCCAAGATCATGAACACGATATCTCTAACGCACCGCTCGCAACGCCCGTTTACACCGTATCCAATTTCAACAGCCTGCTAGGGTTATCCCCAGATTATGTTGACAGCCCTGTTGATAACCCGCCGGACCCGCACGCAAGTGGTTGAGCGCGCAGCGTTTTGCACGCGCGAAGGTCGATCGTCACGAAATGGGCAGACGCGACGGCTGGCCGCATGCTCGATAGCATTCGCGCTGCTCGCCGGTTGCGCGGCGCCGCCCTCGCCCACCTCCCACGCGCACCCTGCGGCCTGCACGCAACCGGGCGAAAGCCGCATGCTGCAGGCCGACCTGCTGTTCGGGCGCGACGTCGCCGGCCGCGGCCCCGTCACCGATGCCGAACGCGCGGCCTTCCTCGCCGACACGGTCACGCCGCGCTTCCCCGACGGCCTCACCTACTGGGACACGCACGGCCAGTGGCGCGACCGCTCGAGCGGCGCGATCACGCGCGAAGACAGCTTCGTGCTCCGTATCATCGCCGACGATACGCGCGACCCGCGCACGCGGCTCGCCGCGATCCGGCAAGCGTACGTCGAGCGATTTCACCAGCAATCGGTCGGCATGACCGTCGTGCCGGCCTGCGCGTCGTTCTGATTCACCGTCTTCCGCTGGCGGCCGCGCGCAAAGAAACGGGCGCCCGAAGGCGCCCGTCGCATGGCTGAAGCACAGCGTCCCGCTTACTTGCTCTCGAACATGTCCATGATCTGCTGCTTCTCCTGCGGCGTGACGGGCGGCGGCGCGAGCCCGGCCGCGCCGGCCGAACCGAGTGCGTCGTTCGCGCTGATCGCGTTCTCGGCCGGGTTGATGTCGACGTTCGCGACGAAGCCGTTGCCCGGCGTGCGATCGGCGTAGTACAGCTCGCCGTCGATCGTCGTCAGGCCGTCCGGCATCGGCATCTGCTGCTCGGGCACGCCGTTCAGCGCGGTGCGCATGTAGTTCACCCAGATCGGCAACGCGAGCTGTGCGCCGAATTCGCGGCTGCCGAGGCTCTTCGGCTGGTCGAAGCCCATCCACGCGACCGCGACGAGCGACTGCTGATAGCCGGCGAACCAGCCGTCCTTCGCGTCGTTCGTCGTACCCGTCTTGCCCTGCAGGTCGTTGCGGCCCAGCGCGTTGGTGCCCGCGCCCGTGCCGCCCGTCGCGACCGAGTGCAGCAGGCTGTTCATCACGTATGCGTTGCGGCCTTCGATCGTGCGCGGCGCCGTGCCGCCCGCGACCACCGGCTGCGACTTCTGCAGCGGCTGGCCGCGCGCGTCGTCGACTTCGGCGATCAGGTACGGATCGACCTTGTAACCGCCGTTCGCGAACACCGCGTAGCCGGTCGCGAGCTGGAGCGGCGTCACGAGGCCCGCGCCGAGCGCCATCGGCAGGTACGGCGGCGTCTTCGCCGGATCGAAGCCGAAGCGCTGCGTCACGTACTGCTGCGCATACTGCGTGCCGATCGACGCGAGGATCCGGATCGACACCAGGTTCTTCGAACGCTGCAGGCCGGTGCGCATCGTCATCGGGCCGTCCGGCTGGTCGTCGTCCTTCGGCTCCCACGCGGTGCCGCCCGGCACGCTCGGCGGGAAGTACAGCGGCGCGTCGTTGATCATCGTCGCCGGTCCGAGCCCCTTGTCGAGCGACGCGGAGTAGATGAACGGCTTGAACGACGAGCCCGGCTGCCGCCACGCCTGCGTCACGTGGTTGAACTTGCTCTTGTTGAAGTCGAAGCCGCCGACGAGCGAGCGGATCGCACCGTCCTGCGGCGCGATCGCGACGAGCGCGCCCTCGACCTGCGGCAGTTGCACGACCTGCCAGCCCGTCTTGCCGTCCTTCAGCACGCGCACGACCGAGCCCGGCTTGATCCGCAGCGCGTTGTTCGCGCGCGGGCTCAGCGCTGCAGACACGAAGCGCAGCCCGGCCGGGCCGATCGTCGTGGTCGCGCCGCCGACGAACTGCACCTCGACCGCGTTCGGCGAGGCCGACAGCACGACCGCCGATTGCAGGTCGCCGTTGTCCGGGTGGTCGGCGAGCGCGTCGTCGATCGCCTCGTCGCGCTCGTCGCCGGCCGCGGGCAAGTTGATCGACGCTTCGGGGCCGCGATAGCCGTGACGGCGCTCGTAGTCGAGAATGCCGCGACGCACGGCCTGATACGCGGCTTCCTGGTCGGCCGAATTGATCGTCGTCGTAACGGTCAGCCCGCGCGTATAGGTTTCGTCCTTGTATTGCTCGTACATCATCTGCCGCACCATCTCGGCGACGTACTCGCCGTGCACCGCGTACTGGTTGCCCGGCGTGCGCACGTGAATCTCTTCCTTGATCGCCTGGTCGTACTGCGGCTGCGTGATGTAGCCGATGTCGAGCATGCGCTTCAGGATGTATTCCTGACGCACCTTCGCGCGCTTCGGATTGACGACCGGATTGTACGCGGACGGCGCCTTCGGCAGCCCCGCGAGCATCGCCGCTTCGGCGACCGTGATGTCCTTCAGGTCCTTGCCGAAGTACACGCGCGCCGCGGCCGCGAAGCCGTACGAGCGCTGGCCGAGATAGATCTGGTTCATGTACAGCTCGAGGATCTGGTCCTTCGTCAGGGCCTTCTCGATCTTGTACGCGAGCAGCATCTCGTAGATCTTGCGCGTGTAGGTCTTCTCGCTCGACAGGAAGAAGTTGCGCGCGACCTGCATCGTGATCGTGCTCGCGCCCTGGCGCGCGCCGCCGTGCATCAGGTCGGCCACGCCCGCGCGCAGAATGCCGAGGAAATCGACGCCGCCGTGCTCGTAGAAGCGGTAGTCCTCGATCGCGAGCACGGCCTTCTTCATCACGTCGGGAATGTCCTGGAAGCGCACGAGGCTGCGGCGCTCCTCGCCGAACTCGCCGATCAGCACGTGATCGGCGGTGAACACGCGCAGCGGCACCTTCGGCTGGTAATGGGTCAGCGCATCGAGCGACGGCAGTTGCGGCGCCATCACGACCAGCGCGTAGCCGACGATCAGCGCGCCGACGACGGCCAGCGTCGCGAACAAGCCCACGAACCACAGCGCGACGCGCGAGCCGAACGTGCGGCGGCGCCCTCCGCCACCGCCACCGCGCTGCTGCGCGCGGCGGCCGTCGTCGCGATCGTCGTCATCGGGGTAATAGGCCCCGGACGGCGAACGGCGCAGCGTGTAGTGGGGTTCGTTCCTGTCGGAAGAAGAAGGCGGTCGTTTGATAATTGGCATGTCGGAATGGCGGGCGTACGTGGCGCCCTCGGACGCATGCGGAAATGCAAGCGGATGAATCAGAGTGGGTGCATCGAGATGCGGCTGTCACGTCGACAGACCCCGCCGCGCGGCGATCCGTTCCCGCGACGTGACAGCGCATTTTAATGAAATCGACCGGGTGCCTTCGCGATTTTTTGTAAAAATTCCCGCAATGCCGTGATGTGCGGCACGTATTGTCGGCATCCTCGGCCTATGATGGACACGCAATACGGCGCACGCAGGCGATTTTCTTTCAGTCGCGAAAGGTTTGGCGTCCTGATGCGCGAGCCGCTTGAACTCGCGCGTTTAAGCCGTATTTAAGTGAACCGGTGGTGTAATATCCGCCGGCTCACGCGGGCCGGAACCGGCTCGCGACGGGCATTGCCGCGGTCACGCGGCGCCTTTCAACCACGGAGGATTTCATGTCGCTTTTCGACTCTATTTCGCGCACGATCAAAGGCCTGCTGAACGATGCGGCCGATTCGGTACAGGATCCGTCGCGCGACGCACGGCAGATCGTGCGGGAGCTCGACGACAGCATCGGCCGTGCCGAGAATTCGCTGATCGAGATCGAGGCACAGGTCGCAACCCAGCGCAGCAAGCGCGATGCGGCCGACGACAAGGTGAAGAAGTACGAGGACGGCGCGAAGCGCGCGCTGCAAGGCGGCGACGAAGCGCTCGCCCGCGAGGCCCTCGCGGCCCAGTCGAACGCGGAAGCCGAGCGCGATGCGCTCGCGGCCGAGCTGACGACGCTCGAGCCGTCGGTCGACAAGCTGAAGGGGCAGATCGCCGACATGCGTCAGCGCCGCAACGACCTGAATGCGCGCTCGAACATCCTGCAGGCCAAGCAGGAGATCGCGCAGGCGAAGGACGTGGCCGCCAGCGCGCTGGGCGGCATCGGCGGCAAGAACCTGTCCGAGGATTTCCAGAAGCTCGAGGACAAGGTCGCGCTGCAGAACGCCCGCTCGGACGCGCGTCTCAATTCGGCCGACACGTCGAGCGGCAAGGCGCTCGACGACAAGCTCGCCGCGCTGAACAAGGGCCCGTCGGTGGAAGATCGCCTCGCCGCGCTGAAGAAGCAGCTCGATACGCCCGCGCAGTAACCGCCGCCGCGGGCCACCGCGCCGCGCCCCGGCCCGGGCGCGCGGCGCGAACCGATCGTCAGGAGACGGGCGCATGCGCCCGGTTCGACCATGAAGAAATCTCTCGCCGCACTCGGCCTGTCGCTGATGTTGCTGTCGTCCGCCGCGTTTGCGGTCCCGTCGCTTCAGCAGGTCGAGCAGTCGATCGCGCAGCGCAACTGGCAGCAAGCCGACACGCAGCTGTCGCAAGTCATCGACGCCCATCCGAACAACGCGCATGCGCGCTATCTGTATGCGCAGGTGCTGGACCGCGAAGGCCGCGCGTCCGACGCGCTCGCGCAACTGCAGCGCGCGAAATCGCTCGATCCGCAATTGAAGTTCACCGACGCGTCGCGCTTCGCGCAGACGGAGTCGCGCATTCGCGCCGACGCCGCGCGCATGAGCGGCAACACGCCGTCGGCCACGCAGGCCGGCACGCTGCAGCCGGGGCTCGCCCCCGCCGTCGCGCCGGCCGAAAAACACGGCCCGTCGACCGGCATGTGGATCGGCCTCGGGCTGATCGTCGCCGTGATCGCGCTGGTGCTGCGCTGGACGCTGCGGCGCGCGCGCACGGCCGACAACGGCCGTGCCGACGACGAACGCCGCACGCAGCTCAAGCGCGCGACCGACGTGCTGAACGACATCCGGCCGCTGAAGCTCGATGCGAAACTGTCGACGGCGCCCGGCGCCGCGGCGCTGACCGGCGAACTCGAAGCGATCGAGAACGACGCGCGCACGCTCGTCGAGACGCTGTCGAACGGCAAGAATCCGGTGCCGCCGTATCGCGTCGATGAACTCGAACAGCGCCACGCGAGCGTGAAGGCGCGCGTCGAAGGCCGCCCCGACCCGGCCGCGCAGCCCGCGGCGCCGGCGAACGGCAGCGGCTCGGTGTACGCGCAGGAAGCCGACCGCGTGACGGGCGCCCAGGGTCAGCCGTATCAGCAACAGCCCTACCCGCCGCAACAACCGTATCCGCAACAGCAGCCGCCCGTCGTGATCCAGCAAGGCGGCGGCTTCGGCGGCGGAATGGGCGGGCTCCTGACCGGCGTGCTGCTCGGCGAAGCGATGTCCGGCGGCCGCGAGCGCGTCGTCGAACGCGACGTGATCGTCGACGGCGAACACCGCCGGCAGGACGCCGATCCGGGCTTCGACCTCGGCCGCGGCGACGATTCGAGCTGGAGCGACGGCAACAGCGGCGGCGGCGGGATGGATCTCGGCAGCAACGACGACGGCTGGACCGACGACAACACCTGAGTGAGTACGGGTGCACCGGGTGTCGACCTGCATGTCGACGCCCGGCCACGCACACCACGCGCTGCGGCATGACCGGCCGCGCCGACGCGCGGATTTGTCAATCATTTCAAGATGGGCTACCGGCAATAGGGCACGTTCGCTATCATGCGGCCATCGGCGTGCCACCGACCTTCATTCGACGCAAAGCAATCCTGCGCGTCGCGGCACGCCTCCCCCCGCCCCAACCAGGAGAAAGCCGCTCATGAGCATCATCAAGGAATTCAAGGAGTTCGCCGTCAAGGGCAACGTGATGGATCTCGCCGTCGGCGTGATCATCGGTGGCGCGTTCTCGAAGATCGTCGACTCGGTCGTGAAGGACCTCATCATGCCGGTCATCGGCGTGCTGACCGGCGGCCTGGATTTCTCGAACAAGTTCGTTCTGCTCGGCACCATCCCGCCGTCGTTCAAGGGTAATCCCGATTCGTTCAAGGACCTGCAGGCCGCGGGCGTCGCCGCATTCGGCTACGGCTCGTTCATCACCGTGGCGATCAATTTCGTGATCCTTGCGTTCATCATTTTCCTGATGGTGAAATTCATCAACAAGCTGCGCAAGCCCGAAGAAGCCGCGCCGGCCGCGACGCCGGAAGACGTCGTGCTGCTGCGCGAGATCCGCGATTCGCTCAAGCAGCGCTGATCGCGACACGCCCCGCCAGCCAGGCCCGCCCCGCGCGGGCCTTTTTATTGCGCATGCGATGCACCGCCGCATGCGGCGTATCTCACTTTTTTGTGACGAGCGAATGCACGCGCGGGAAAAGCAGGTCTATGATGGAGACTAAACGACAGTACGGGCGCCAAGACGCTGGCTGTGTCGATCATGGCGAGCAGGTCGACGGGAGACATTGATCGTCGTACTGCACGAATGCAGCATTTTCGTGTGCTATAAAGGATCGACATGCGGCGTACATAGCCGGGAGTGGGTCGCATGAAAGTGCCGCATTTCTTGCAATTGTTTTTGAGGCGAGTGTTTATGTCCTTCCCGAAAAAACGTCGGCGTGCGCCGCAGGATGGCCAGGAGTCGTTCCTCGCGGTCTTGCGCCACTCGAAACCGTTTGCCCAGCTCGACACCAAGATTGCCCGCGCCCGCGCGCAGGACGAACCCGTCCTCTATGCGCACGTGCTGCCAGGCCTCGACGTGCTTCTGTGCAGCGTGCGCGGCGCGCAGCCGCCCTATCCGGCCATCGCCGAGCTGCGCAAGCGCTGCATCGAATCGATCGCGAATGCGCTCGAGCAGCCGCTCGACGGCCTCGAGAACGGCGGATACTGGTACGAAGCGAACGGCTTCGGCTTCCTCGTGTTCGCCAGCCGGGCGCGTGCGCGCATTCTGCCCGAGTTTGGTGCAGGCACGAAGGCGAGCCTGCGCGGCGGCCTCGGCCGTCAGAACGCGGGCGACACGACACCCCGCTCGCTCGGCTGATCCGCCAGTCATTCGATGGGCCGCCTCAGGGCGGCCCATCTGCCATTCACACGCCCCGCTTGCCCGTCACGACGCCTGCTGGCGGCCGTTGCCCGGCCGCACGATGTCGATGAACGCGGCGAAATCGGCGCCGGCGAGTCCCTGCGCGGCGCCGAGCCTGAGCACCTGCTGCACGGTGGCCGACACGGGCATCACCGCGCCCGTGTCGCGCGCGGCGTCGGCGATGGCATCGACATCCTTCTGGAACGTACTGAGCGCGCCGATCGGCGGATGACCGCCCGACGTCATGCGCGGCACGAACGTCTGCAGCAGCACCGAATCGGCCCAGCCGCCGGCCAGCGCCTCGGCCAGACGCGCGGCGTCGATGCCGCTCGCCTGCGCGAGGCCGACCGCCTCGGCGATCGCGGTGACCGTCGCGGTGACGATCGCCTGATTGCACAGCTTCGCCGTCTGGCCCGCGCCCGCGTCGCCCATGTGCGTGATGCGCGACGCGTACGTGTCGATCAGCGCGCGCACCGCGTCGAGATCGGCCGCGCGGCCGCCGGCCATCACCGCGAGCGTGCCGGCCTGCGCGCCCGGCACGCCGCCGGACACCGGCGCATCGACCCAGCCGACCTCGAGCGCGGCCGCGCGCGCCGCGTAGTCGCACGTGGCGGCGGGCGGAATGCTCGAATGATCGACGATGCGCTGCAGGCGGCGCGCGTTCGCGTCACCGGAAAGCAGCCCGTGCTCGCCGAACACGACGTCGCCGACCGCCCGGCCATCGAGCACGCACACGAACACCGTCTCGACGCGCTCGGCCAGCTCGCGCGGCGTGCCCGCCACCTGCGCGCCGTCCTTCACCAGCGCGTCGGCCTTGTCGCGCGAGCGATTCCATACGCTCACGCGATGCCCGGCCGCCAGCAAATGCCGAATCATCGGCGCGCCCATCAATCCTGGTCCGCAAAATCCGACTTCCACGATGCGCCTCGTCTCCGATATGGGTTGCAGTTGCCGCCCATCATACCTATCACTCAAGAAGCCGGGCATGCACGGGACCGTAGCGGAACCGTAGCGGAACCGCTTCGGGACCGCGCGTTGCCCCGGCAAGACAGACCGATATCCCAGGGAGCGCATCATGAGCGACCACGTGTACAAGCTGATCGAACTGACCGGTTCGTCGCAGCAATCGAGCGACGACGCGATCCGCAACGCGATCTCGAAAGCCGGCAAGACGCTGCACAACCTGCACTGGTTCCAGGTGACCGAAACGCGCGGCCACATCGAAGGCGACCAGGTCGTGCACTGGCAGGTCACGCTGAAGGTCGGCATGCGTATCGACGACTGACGCGCCGCACGCGCCACGCGACGCCCCACCACCGGATGCGTGCAACGCGCATCCGTGCGGCGCCGCGCCCGCCTGCATTTCGCCCCGTTCAGGCCCCTTGTCGAGGCCCGGCCGGCGCGTAGCCGCGGGTATCCATCTCTTGACGCTGATTTTCGTTCATATTAAAAACGATATACCCACCCCATCCCTCGATCAGCCCAGCCATATAAACCGGAGATAACATGAGTCAGCAACGCGAGGCGATCGACACGTACCTCTTGCGCGTCTTGCACACCTTGTTGATGGAGCGCAGCGTCACGCGCGCGGCCGTCAAACTGAACCAGTCGCAACCGGCGATCAGCGCCGCGCTGCGCCGCCTGCGTGACATCACCGGCGATCCGCTGCTGGTGCGCGGCAAATCCGGCATGGTGCCGACCGAATACGGACTGCGCCTGCTCGAGCCCGTGCAGAACGCGCTGCGCGAAATCGAGCGCATCAAGTTCCAGCAGCACAACTTCGACCCGGCCACGTCGATCCGCTGCTACCGGATCGGCTGCCCCGATTACCTGAACGTGCTGTTCGTACCGACCGTCGTCGAACGCTTCCGCCTGGCCGCGCCGAATGCGACGCTCGAGTTCCATTCGCTCGGCCCCGCGTTCGACTACGAGCTCGCGCTGGAAGACGGCAAGCTCGACATCGTCGTCGGCAACTGGCCCGAACCGCCCGAGCAGCTGCACCTGTCGAACCTGTTCGTCGACGAAATCGTCTGCCTGATGAGCAACACGCACCCGTTCGCGAAACGCGGCGGGCTCACGCTCGACCAGTACCTGAACGCGCCGCATCTCGCGCCGACGCCGTACTCGGTCGGCCAGCGCGGCGCGATCGACGTGCATCTCGCGCGCGAACGGCTCAAGCGCCACGTGGTCGTCACGCTGCCGTACTTCAACCTCGCGCCTTACGTGCTCGTGAAGTCGGACCTGATCTTCACAACCACGCGGCTGTTCGCCGACCACTACGCGAAGTTCCTGCCGCTGTCCGTCGTGCCGGCGCCGCTCGACTTCCCGCCGATGCAGTACTACCAGCTGTGGCACGAGCGCTGCCATTACTCCGACGAAGTGCGCTGGCTGCGCAGCCTCGTCGCCGAAGCCACTCGCACGCTGATCGAGGCGTAAGCGCATACGGCGCGCGCCGCGCGCGCGCCGGGGCACGCCGTTGCGCGGCGGGTGTGACGGCAACGGCCGCGCGACGTGCGGCGCGACCTCCCCGCCGACGCGTCAGCGCGACGCTTCCACGAGTGCTTGCGCCAGCGCGTTGTGACGCTCGATCACCGGCGGCAGATCGAGCGTCGCGAGCCGCCCTTCCCGCACCACCACCTTTCCGTTCACCACCGTGTACGCCGTCTGCGACGGCGCGCAGAACACGAGCGCCGCGACCGGATCGTGCAGCGCGCCCGCGAACAGCGGCTGACGCAGGTCGAACGCGGCGAAATCCGCGGCCATGCCCGGCTTCAACGCGCCGATGTCGTCGCGATTCAGCACCTTCGCACCGCCGAGCGTCGCGATCTCGAGCGCTTCGCGCGCGGTCATCGCGTCGGGCCCGAAGCCGACCCGCTGCAGCAGCAGCGCCTGGCGTACCTCGGCCACCATCTGCGCGCCGTCGTTCGACGCGGAACCGTCCACGCCAAGCCCGACCGGCACGCCCGCGAGCCGCATCTTCTTCACCGGTGCGATGCCGGACGCCAATCGCATGTTCGAGCACGGGCAATGCGCGACCCCCGTGCCGGTGCGCGCGAACAGGCCGATGCCCGCATCGTCGAGCTGCACGCAGTGCGCATGCCACACGTCGTGGCCGACCCAGCCGAGATCTTCCGCATATTCGGCGGGCGTCATCCCGAACTTCTCGCGGCTGTATGCGATGTCGTTGATGTTCTCCGCGAGGTGCGTGTGCAGCGACACGCCGTATTCGCGCGCGAGCACGGCCGCGTCGCGCATCAGCTCGCGGCTCACCGAGAACGGCGAGCACGGCGCGACCACCACGCGCAGCATCGCGTAGCGGCCTTCGTCGTGATAGGTCTCGATCAGGCGCTGCGCGTCGCGCAGGATGTCGGGCTCACGCTCGACGACCGAATCGGGCGGCAGCCCGCCGTCGCGCTGGCCGACGCTCATCGCGCCGCGGCTCGCATGAAAGCGCATGCCGATCCGGTGCGCGGCGCCGATGCTGTCGTCGAGCCGGCTGCCGTTCGGGTAGATGTACAGATGGTCGCTCGACGTCGTGCAGCCCGACTGCAGCAGCTCGGCCATCGCGGTCAGCGTGGACACCTCGATCATCTCGGGCGTCAGGTGCGCCCAGATGCGGTACAGGTTCGTCAGCCAGCCGAACAGTTCGGCGTTCTGCGCGGCCGGCACCGCGCGCGTGAGGCTCTGGTACATGTGATGGTGCGTGTTCACGAGCCCCGGGATCACGAGGTGGCCGCGCAGGTCGAGCACTTCGTCGGCCGTGTCGGGCAGCTCGGCGCTCGGGCCGACCGCGACGATCCGGTTGTCTTCGATGTAGAGCCCCGCGTCGCGCAGTTCGCGGCGCGTGTCGTCCATGGTCACGAGCACGTCGGCGTGCTTGACCAGCAGGGTCGTCGGGCGGGATGAAGAAGGGGTCGGCGCGCGTGCGCCGGCGTGCTGCTCGAGATTCATGCGTTCTCCGCGTCGGTCTGCCTCCAGGGGCTGTCCTGGAAGCGGTCACACAGCCGTTCGAACGCTGAATCGCGGCACGTCCCGGTGCCTGCGTCCGTTCGAACGCCCTGGCCCGGTTACCCGGCGTGCTCGCCGTCTTCGGGGTACGCGCGGCCACCGGCCGACGCGCACGGCGGGAGGATCGCCCAAGCGCGCGCCGCGCACAATACGCGATCGCGAATACCGTGCTTCAGGGATTCGGTATGGTACGCCGCCCGACGCCCCGCGCGTGCCCGAGATCGGTGCGCTCGGCCCTGTCCGGCGGGCCGTCGACAGCCGCTCATGCGCGGCGCATTATCTTCGATATCGCGCACGTATTTGCACGGGGAACCTTTTTACAATGCCTGCACGGCGCTCGCTTCACTTTCGCCGACGGGTATGTAGCCACGTGACGTGGAGCCTCGATCCGCCGCACAGTCATGGATCGAGTCGCCGCCGAACCTCGCATTCACACAAGGAACAACGAATGGGAAAGCTCACTACCCACGTACTCGATACGGCGCACGGTCGCCCCGGCGCCGCCATCAAGGTGGACCTCTACGCGCTGGACGGCGAATCGCGCCGCGCGATCAAGACCGTGCTGACCAATAGCGACGGCCGCTGCGACGAACCGCTGCTCGAAGGCGCGGCACTCGCCGCCGGCGAATACGAACTCGTGTTCCATGCCGGCGACTACTTCGCGGCGCTCGGCGTGAAGGTGCCCGAACCCCGCTTCGTCGACCGCGTCGTGCTGCGCTTCGGCATCGCCGACGCCGGCTCGCACTACCACGTGCCGCTGCTCGTGTCGCCGTGGTCGTACAGCACCTATCGCGGCAGCTGACATTCGAATCAGCGCCTGCATCAAGACAAACGATCTGAGTCTGGAGGAGTTTCATGGAAGGCTTCATCACCGACTGGCTGAACCTCGCGCTGCGATGGCTGCACGTCATCGTCGCCATTGCGTGGATCGGCGAGTCGTTCTATTTCGTCGCGCTCGACAACAGCCTGAAACCGCCGACCGACCCGAACCAGCGCAAGCGCGGGGTGTTCGGCGAGCTGTGGCACGTCCACGGCGGCGGTTTCTACAACATGCAGAAATACACGGTCGCGCCGCCGGAAATGCCCGATGACCTGCACTGGTCGAAGTGGCCGTCGTACACGACGTGGCTGTCGGGCTTCACGCTGTTCTTCGTGCTGTACCTGCTTGCGCCGAACACGTACCTGATCGACAAGAACGTGCTCGATATGGGCCCGGTGGTCGCCGTCGCGTCCGCACTCGGCTTCCTCGCGGCCGGCTGGATCGTGTACGACTCGCTGTGTCGCCTGCTCGGCACCAACGACCGCGTGCTCGGCATCTGCGTCGGCCTGTACGTCGTCGTCGCCGCGTACCTCGCGTGCCACATCTTCTCGGGCCGGGCCGCCTACCTGATCGTCGGCGCGATGCTCGCGACGATCATGTCGGCGAACGTGTTCTTCGTGATCATCCCGGGCCAGCGCAAGATGGTCGACAAGATGCTCAAGGGCGAGGAACCGAACCCGATCTACGGCAAGCGCGGCAAGCAGCGTTCGGTGCACAACACATACTTCACGCTGCCGGTCGTGTTCGCGATGCTGTCGAACCACTATGCGATGACGTACACGAACAAGTTCAACTGGGTCGTGCTCGTGCTGATCATGCTGGCCGGCGCGCTGATCCGCCAGTTCTTCGTGATGCGTCACCGCGGCAAGCAGCTGTGGTATTTGCCGATCGGCGGCGTCGCGCTGCTATCGGGCGCGCTGGTGTGGACGATGCCGAAGCCGGTCGCGCCGGAAGCGCAAGCGGCCAACGCACCGAAGATCGCGATCCACGACATCATGCCGATCCTGCAGCAGCGCTGCATCGAGTGCCACTCGGCGAAGCCGACGCTGATGGGCAGCGCACCGGCGGGCGTGATGTTCGACACGCCTGACGAAGTGTCGAAGAACGCGCAGCGCATCTACGACCAGGCCGTGCGCCTGAAGGCGATGCCGATCGGCAACGTCACGCACATGACCGACGACGAGCGGACGAAGCTCGCCGCCTGGTTCGAGGGCGGCGCAGTCAAGTAAGCCGCCCGTCGGGCGCCGGAAGTCATTCGCCGGCGCCATTCTCTCCGTTCGCGGGCCCGGTCACACGGGCCCGTTTTTTTTCCTGCGCGGCCGAATGCCTTTCGCGTGTCAGCCGCGCATCGCGTCGCGCTGCAGTGCGACGAGTGCGTCGCGTGCGCGCGGGCCGTCGTCGAACGGCACGAAGATGTGATCGTGGTAGGCGGCGGCCATCACGTTGCAGCTGATGCCGGCCGCGCCGAGCGCCCGCGCGAACGCGGCCGTGAGGCCGACAGCCGCGAGGTCGGAATGCACGGTCAGCGTGATCCATGCGGCGCGGAACAGCGCTGGCCAGCCGCGGCGCGCGGCCGTCTCCTCGTCAACTACGACCGTCAGCCCTTCCGCTTCGCGGAACATCGCGATCACTTCGGATGACGATACGTCTGCGGCGTGCGGTAGCGCGATGAATGCGAATGCACCCGGATGCAGTTCGGGCTGCATCGTGCGCAGCAGGACCGCGAGGTCGTTTTCAGGCTGGCTCATCGGAAGATCGCGCCGGGAACCGGACGTCATGTGGTGGCGATGCGGGCACGATAGCACGCGCTACACGTGGACCATCGCGACTTCGTCCGCGAGCGCGGACACCACGTCGACGCTCACGTCGAACGGTCGCACGAAGCGTCCCCGTCACGCGTCGACCGTATCCGGCAACCGCGCGATCGCCTTGATCTCGAACTGAAACCCGTACAGCCAGGTCACGCCGACGGCGGTCAGCGTCGGATGCGGTGCGTCGCCCCAGTATTCGGGGACGATTTCCCAGACCCGCTCGAACGTCGCTTCGGGGTCGACGAGGAACACCGTCACGTCGACGACGTCATCGAACGTGCAGCCGGCCACGCGCAGCACCGCATTCAGGTTGTTGAACGCGCGACGAACCTGCGCGCCCAGTTCCGGCTCGGGCGAGCCGTCCTCGCGGCTGCCGACCTGCCTGGATACGAACAGGAAGCCGTTCGAGCGCAGCGCCGGCGAATAACGGTTGCGGTCATACAGCGCCTGGCGACCCGGCGGAAAAACTACGCTACGCTTTGCCATTCGACACCTCCATCGGTCTTGTCGGGCGACATGCCCTTGCATCAACGATGGAGGCACTTTAAGGACCGTTGCGCGGCGGATAAACCGGCAACCCTGTCCAACACTGTTTGCACACTCCAAACAATCTGCGACCGACGCGGAGCTCCGACCGATGGATCGATTCGACGCAATGCAGGCGTTCGCCCGCGTGGTGGAAGCCGGCAGCTTCACGAAGGCAGCCGACACGCTGCACATGAGCCGCACCACCGTCACGCAACTGGTGCAGCAGCTCGAAGCGCGGCTGCGCGTGAAGCTGTTCAACCGCACGACGCGCAAGGTCGTCGTCACCGCCGACGGCGCCGCGTACTACGAGCGCGTCGTGCGGCTGCTGGCCGACATGGACGATGCCGAAACGAGCCTGTCCGCGGCGTCGGCGTCGCCGCGCGGGCGGCTGCGCGTGGACGTGCCGACTCCGTTCGCGCGCCTGATCCTGATCCCCGCGCTGCCCGCGTTCCATGCGCGCTATCCGGACATCCAGCTCGACATGGGCGTGAGCGACCGCGTGGTCGACGTGATCGGCGAGAACGTCGATTGCGTCGTGCGCGGCGGCGAACCGACCGACCGCGCGCTGGTCGCGCGCCGCATCGGCGACCTGCGGCTCGGCGTGTACGCGTCGCCCGCCTATCTCGCGCGCGCCGGCACGCCGTCGCATCCGGCCGAACTCGAAGATACGCATCATCGGGTGGTCGGCTTTCTGTGGGCGCGCACCGGCAAGACGCTGCCGTTCGCGATGGAGCGCGACGGCGAGCAGGTCAATGTGCGCGGGCGCTACGTGCTCGCGGTCGACGACGGCAATGCGTACCTCGAAGCCGGCCTCGCGGGGCTCGGCATCCTGTGGCTGCCCGACTACATGGCCGCCGCGTATCGCGCGAGTGGCGAACTGGTGCCGCTGTTCGAACCATGGCAACTCGAACCGATGCCAATGTATGTCGCGTTCCCGCCGAACCGGCACGTCAGCGCGAAGCTGCGCGTGTTCGTCGACTGGGTCGCCGAGCTGATGGCGCAGCATGCGCCGGTCGCGAATCGGCAGCGCGGCGGCAACGGTTCACGCAATACGCGCAATACGCGCAAGGCCGCGGCAACCTGATTCGCGAGCGCGCCAACGAGCGCACATAAAAAAACCCGCGCAGGCCGCGCGGGTTTCGACAAACGGACGATCAGCCTGACTCAGGCCGTCACCGCATCGAGCGCATCCTCCGTGAGCCACAGCGACTCCTGCAGATCCTGCTCGTTCAGGTTTTGCCCGTCGCCGCCGCGATCGACGACGATGAAATCGCTGACGCCGCCCAACGCGATCAGCGGGTGATGCCACACGCCCTTCGCATAGTTCACGCCCTGCCAGCCGCTCGTCACGAACGCGCGGATCTTCGCCGGATCGAGCTCGCCCGGGGGCGCGACGACGACGAGATACGGCTGGTCGTTCAGCGGCACGAACGCCTGGCTGCCGAGCGGATGCCGCTCCAGCATCTTCACTTCGAACGGCAGCGTGCGCGGCTGGCCGCGGAACAGGTTGACGAGCGGGCGGCCGCCCTCATCGGTCACGTCGACTTTCGCGAGATCGTGAAAGCGGATCGTCGTGCCGAGGTTGATCGGGATCTGCTTCGCCCCTGCCGTTTCGATCACGTCGCCGAACGGCGCAAACGCTTCCCTGGTCAACGGTTCGATGGCAAGTGTCTTCATTTGTCGAGCGTCCCCCACAGACGCAGGCGCGACACGCCGCCGTCCGGAATGATGTTCAGTCGCACGTGCGTAACGGGGCCGAGCGACGCGATCTCCTGTTCGAAGTAGTGCTGCTTGTCCATCTGCAGCTTCTGTTCGCCGAGCAGCACCGGCCAGAACATCGACTGCGTGATCAGCGAGCTGTCGGTGCCGCCCGATACATACGCCGCCTGGATCGAGCAGCGATCCGGGTAGTTGCCCTTGAAGAACGCGGTATCGACTTCGATCTTGCGGATCACGCCCGGCTGCGCGAGCGCGATGATCGCCCAGTCGTTGCCCGGTTCGCGCCGGCGGCGGGTTTCCCAGCCGTCGCCCATGTTCACGCCGCGGCCCGGCAGCAGCAGGTTCGACGCGACGCCGAAGTGCTGGTTGTTCGCCGCCACCACGTAACCGCCGTTTTCCATCGCCGCGAGGTCGAACTGCTCGGTCGCGCTCGCGCCGGCCCAGTCGAGCTGCGGCTGGCCGTACACGCGCAGGCGCGCGATGCCGCCGTCCGGGTAGATGTTCACGCGCAGATGCGTGAACGCGCGCGCGTCGCTCGCTTCGACGTAGTGATGGCTGTTGCCTTGCAGCGTCGTCGACGGGACGATTTCGACCCACTCGGTCGCGTGCGTCGGCGCGCCGTCGGCCACGAACGCGGCCTCGATCGATGCGGCCGGCGGGAAGTTGCCGGTGAAGTGGCTCGTGTCAATGTCGAAGCCCTTGATCACGCCCGGGCGCGCAAGCTTGACGATGCACCAGTCATAGCCGGTCGTGCGCTTGCGGCGCGTTTCCCAGCCGTCCATCCACTTGCCGTGGTCGTCGTACTTGCCGGGGATGAAGACGGCCGGCTCGGGGTTCAGCATCCGGTCCTTCGGCGCGAAGAAATCGTCGCTGGCCTCGAGCGCCTGCGCACCGAGACGCGGGTCGGCAAGATTCACGTAGCGCCGCGTGAAATCGGGTGCGTTCGGATCGAGAAGCGGAACAGCCATGATGTTTCCTTGTTTCAGTGAGACGATCGGCCGCTGCGACGCAGCGGGCCGTATTGCGGTTTCAGGCGGCGGTGTCAGGCGGCGGTGTCAGGCGTCGATCAGGTCGTCGAGGCGAAAGCGCGCGATCCGGTAGATCTGGTCGAGGCTCGCACGCAGCTCGTCGTCGCGCGAATGATTCACGCGCGACTCGAAGTTCGCGATGATGCCGTGGCGGTCATAGCCGCGCACCGCGAGGATGAACGGGAAGCCGAATTTCTCGCGATACGTGCGGTTCAGCGTCAGCAGCTTGTCGAATTCTTCCTGCGTGCACTGGTCGAGGCCCGCGCCGCTCTGCTCGCGGGTCGATTCGGCCGTCAGCTCGCCGCGCACGGCGGCCTTGCCGGCCAGCTCCGGGTGGGCGTTGATCAGCGCGAGCTGGCGCGCTTCGCCGCCGGTTTCCACCGCGTCCGACATCGTCTCGTGCAGCGCGTCGATGCTCGCGAACGGCCGCTTGCCCGCGGCGACCTCGGCCACCCACGGCGAATGTTCGAAGATCCCCGACAGCGCCGCGACGAATGCGCTCGGCGCCATCGTATTCAGTTGTTCCAACGTGTAGCGCATCGCCTTCATGCTTTCCCTTCGTTTCGATGATTGGGCTGATACGGATGATGTTCACGCCAGTGACGCGCGATATCGACACGGCGCGTCACCCATACGCGATCGTGCTGCTCGATGTGATCGAGGAACCGCTGCAGCCCGCGGAACCGGCCCGGCCGGCCGAGCAGCCGGCAATGCATGCCGATCGACAGCATCTTCGGCGCTTCGTCGCCCTCCGCGTACAGCACGTCGAACGCGTCGCGCAGGTACTGGAAGAAGTGGTCGCCGGTGTTGAAGCCCTGCGGCGTCGCGAAGCGCATGTCGTTCGTGTCGAGCGTGTACGGCACGATCAGTTGCGGCGACGTGCGGCCGCCCGACACCTCGACGTCCATCCAGAACGGCAGATCGTCGCCGTAGTTGTCGGAGTCGTACAGGAAGCCGCCGTATTCGGCGACGAGGCGATGCGTGTTGGGGCTGTCGCGGCCCGTGTACCAGCCGAGCGGACGCTCGCCCGTCACGCGCTCGATCGCTTCCATCCCGAGGCGCATGTGTTCGGCTTCGAGTTCCGGCGTCATGCTCTGGTAGTGGATCCAGCGCCAGCCGTGGCATGCGATTTCATGGCCGAGCTCGACGAATGCCCGCGCGAGCTCCGGATGACGCTCGACCGCCATGCCGACGCCGAATACCGTCAGCGGCAGCCCGCGCTTCTCGAATTCGCGCAGGATGCGCCACACGCCGGCCCGCGACCCGTATTCGTAGATCGACTCCATGCTCATGTGGCGGTCCGGATACGCGGCCGCGCCGACGATTTCGGACAGGAACTGCTCGGAGCCCGGATCGCCGTGCAGCACGCAGTTCTCGCCGCCCTCCTCGTAGTTCAGCACGAATTGCACGGCGACGCGGGCGCGCCCCGGCCAGTTCGCCTGCACGGGATGGCGGCCGTAGCCGATCAGGTCGCGAGGATAGTTGGGATCGAGTGACATGGTTCGGAATGCAACGAGAGCGGGCTGGAATAATGGGTTCGCATCGACCGCGCTGTGCCGTGGGCCGGCCGCGCGAGCCGATGCGATGACGGCCCAGTGTAGCGAAAACGTTGATACGCGCCCATACAGCGGCGCAGATAGTGCATGTCAGACGGTGTGTATGTGCGGTTGCGGCAAATTCGGCGGAGGCTCCGCCGCATCCCCGCCCGGTGGGCTGAAGCGTGCGAATTCGCCGTCGTAGCACTTCGGCAGCGGCCGCGCGTAGTCGCCGCGCTTCGCGGTTGCGAGGCGCAGCGCGACGAGCGCCTCGGCCCACTTCACGGCCGCCGTGACGCCCTCGACCACCGGCGCGCCGATCTGCTGCTCGATCTCGTGCGCGAATTCGGCCATCCCCGCGCAGCCGAGCACGATCGCGTCGGCGCCGTCCTCGTCGAGCGAGCGCCGGCATTCGTCGACGATGATGCGGCGCGCGGCCGAGCCGGGCCGGTCGAGTTCGAGCACCGCGACGTCGGTCGCGCGCACGTTGCGGCAGAACCGCTTCATCCCGTAGCGCTCCGCGAGGTGCCACGCCATCCCGCAGGTACGCGCGAGCGTCGTGACGACCGAGAAGCCCGGCGCGAGCACGCTCGCCGCATGCATCGCGGCCTCGGCGATGCCGATCACCGGCCCGCGCGCGAGCTCGCGCGCCGCGTAGAGGCCCGGATCGCCGAAACACGCGATCACATACGCGTCGCAGCCGTCGCGCTCGCCACGCGCGACCTCGGCGAGCAGGCCAGGCGTCGCGAGCGCCTCGTCGTAATAGCCTTCGATCGACGGCGGCCCCATCGGCGGACTCACGGCCACGATCTCCGTGCCGGCAGCCGCGACCTCGCGTGCGCAGCGGCCCATCGCGTCGGTCATCCGCTGCGTCGTATTCGGATTGATCAGTCGGATCTTCATCGCATGCTCCTTACGCCTTCGCGCTCGCGAGCAGCCGATAGAACACGAAGCCGAGCCCCGCGCCGATGAACCACGAGAAATTCGCGAGGGCCTGCCAGCCCGGCACCATCACGCAGACGACCGCGATCACCGCGGCCGGCAGCAGCGCGGCCAGCGCACGGCGGTTCACGCCGCCCGTGTACCAGTAGGCGCCGCTTTCCGACATCGTGTACAGGTCGTCGCGCACGAGGCGGCCGCGCTTGACGAGGTAGAAATCGGCGATCAGCACGCCGTACAGCGGGCCGATGAACGC
The DNA here is from genome assembly GCF_902833155.1 of Burkholderia sp. BCC1047. Classification (NCBI taxonomy): domain Bacteria; kingdom Pseudomonadati; phylum Pseudomonadota; class Betaproteobacteria; order Burkholderiales; family Burkholderiaceae; genus Burkholderia; species Burkholderia sp. BCC1047. The sequence continues at coordinate 19,801 of NZ_CADFEH010000064.1, forward strand.
GCCGAGCACGTCGAGCGTGTAGTGGATCACGGCCGGGTTGTTGAACAGATTCCACGGCGTGATGAAGATCGACGCGACGGCCGCGAGCATCCCGCCCGCGCGCCAGCTGATCAGGCGCGGCGCGACGTTCGAGAAATCGAACGCGGGCGACACGAAGTTCGCGACGATGTTGATGCCGATCGTCGCGATCGTGAACGTCAGCGCGCCGAGGATCACCGCGGTCGGATGGTCGATGCGGCCGACCGTCGCGACCGGGTCGGTGATCAGTTCGCCGAACACCGGCAGCGTCGCGGCGGTAGTGATCACCGTGACGAGCGAGAACGCGAGGAAGTTGACGGGCAGCCCCCAGAAATTGCCGCGCTTCACGTCGCCGAACGACCGGCAGTAGCGCGAGAAATCGCCGAAGTTCAGCATCGGCCCGGAGAAGTACGACACGACGAGCGACACGGCGGTGATCATCACCGGAATCACTTCCGCGCCGTGATACTTGACGCCGCCGAGATTGATGCCGATGTTGCGCCAGCCCGCGCGCCATACCATGTATCCGGCGAGGATGAACATCACGACATAGACGGCCGGGCCCGCGAAGTCGATGAACTTCTTGATCGTCTCCATCCCGTTCCAGAACACGAACGCCTGCAGCACCCACAGCAGCATGAAGCCGGCCCAGCCGACCGCCGACAGCCCGAGGAAGCCGTAGCGATGAACGTCCGCATAAGGCAGCCATTGCGGGAAGAATTTCAGCACGACGATCACGAGCGCGCTCGACGCCAGATAGGTCTGGATGCCGTACCACGCGATCGCGATCAGCCCGCGGATCACGGCCGGCACGTTCGCGCCGAGCACGCCGAAGGTCGCGCGGCACGCGACCGGATACGGCACGCCGATCTGCTGGCTCGGCCGCGCGATCAGGTTGCACAGCGCGTTCACGAGGCCGATGCCGACGATCAGCGCGATCAGCACCTGCCAGCTCGTCAGCCCGAGCGCGAACAGGCTGCCCGCGAACACGTAGCCGCCGACGCTGTGCACGTCCGACATCCAGAACGCGAAGATGTTGTAAGAGCCCCATGTCTGATTCTTCAGGGGTGCCAAATCTTCGTTGTACAGACGTTCGCTGTAACCGTCCGGCAGTGCCGGACCGCCGCCCTCGCCGCCTTCTTCCGCCGGATAGGCGCTGTCGTGCGCCACACTGAACTGAGCCATGACTTCTCCTTGACGCGGCCGCAAGGCCACTCCACCGTCATCGATATCGCCCCGGATCATCGCCCGGAGTCGGACCCGCGGCCCACGGCAAACGCCGCAGGCCTGCATTGCTCTCGTCGTGTGGCGCGCGGCCGGGTTCGCGTCGCCGCTCAGGCGCCGCCGAACACTTCGCGCAAATCGACCTGCCCTTGCGCGGGCCGGTCCAGCATCTTCAGTTCGACATGCTGCAGGTGGCGCGCCATCAGCGTCACCGCCTGCTTCGGATCGCCCGCCTCCAGCGCGGCGAGGATCTCGTCGTGGTCGTCGCACGAGCACGGGCTGCGCCCGTGCGATTCGTACAGCGCCGACATCAGCGTCGAGCGTGCGACGAGCCCTTCGAGGCACTCGCTGAGCGTCGCATTGCCCATCAGCGTCGCGAGCGCCGTATGGAATTCGCCCGACAGCCGGATCCATGCCGCGAAGTCGTGCCGCTCGAACGCCTTGCGTTCCTTGTCGATCAGCGCCGCGACGCCCTTCAGCCGCCTGGCGCCGGGGCCGGTCGCGAGCCGCTCGACCACGGCCAGCTCGATGATCCGGCGCATCTCGAACACTTCGTGCACGTCCTGCAGCGTCGGGCTCGCGACGAATGCGCCGCGGTTCGGCTCCAGATCGACCAGCTTGTCGGTCGCGAGCTGCGCGAGCGCCTGGCGGATCGTCCCGCGCTTCACGCCGAACACGTCGCAGAGCTGCGCCTCCGTCAGCTTCGCGCCGGGCGCGAGCCGATGCTCGAGGATCGCGGTGCGGATCCGCTCGGAGATCGCTTCGGGGCTGGCCGCACCGGACGGAGAGGAATCGGGCTCGTTCATGATCTGCATCGTGTGATGGTCCTCATCCTAGGGTGGACATAAAGATTGTCAACAATTCTTTTTCGGGATTTCGCACAATCGGCGTGCGCCGGAGTGTCTCCATTCGGTGCGGCGCGCACGAAATCCATGCATGACAGTCCTGACAGGCAAGGCGGGGGCCGCTCTCGTCGTATACCCGTCCGGCCATTTTGTTGACAAAAATGGTGCAAAAACGCGTGACGATCGTGTCGGTGTCGACGAAAAACGCGGACCGTTAGTTGCGCATCTACATAAAGAAAAAGGCGGGAACTGAACTGCACCCCAAAAGTTGGACACTAGTCCAACCTTTGGGGTGTTTTACATGACGAAGTACAACGAGCAGTTCAGACAAGGCATCGTTGACGAGTATCTGGC
>NZ_CADFEH010000065.1:0-18984 GCF_902833155.1 Burkholderia sp. BCC1047
TGCCTACTTCGATGCACGGGGACTGATCTCGATCCGCCGCACGGTGGATCGCCTCCAGAGCATTAACTGAACCGCCGTATGCGGACCCGCACGTACGGTGGTGTGAGAGGGCTGAGGGGGTAACCCCTCACCCTACTCGATGCGGCGCGCAATGCGCCGTCGTTCAGTGCAGCGGGCGTCTGCCGCGCCCGATATCGCGGAACAGCGCTTCCGCCGGTTCCAGCACCTGCAGCCACGTTTCGTCGTAACCGCTCAGCGTGTCGAGCGCGTCGCGCAGCCGTTCGATCGCGAGGACCGGCAGCTCGACGCTGTGACGCGTGGCGCCGGTCAGGTGCGTGACGCTCGCCAGCTGGACGAGCGCATCGGCCGCTTCGGCGACGTCGGTCGCGAACAGCAGGTGCCGGTTGAGCAATTCGACCAGACCGCTGGAACCGGCGAAATCGTCGGCGTCGAGCTGCACGGAGAGAAACGTCGCGTTATTCATTGTCATGGTCCTCGTTGTCGTTGGATCGCGCTGCGCATCACCGAGTATAGGCGGCGATCGAAGCGGACAATATGACGCCGCCGATACGGCAGGCGGCGGTGCGCCTCCGCGACAAACCGCGAGCAGCCACTGGGCGGCCCGCCCGGCCCGGCCAGCAGGCCGCCGGCGCCCGTGCGACGCCGCAAGATTGTTTCCGGATCGGGCAACTGGCGGGGCCTTGACCGCGACAAATGGTATCTTTGCCGATCGGGACGATGCGAAAAAGGGCCGATGAGCGCTTCGCACCACGTTCCGCTGTGGAAACTGACGGCCGCGAAAGCGGTCGGATACTGATTGATCCGGCCGTTCGGCCGGACATCGTGCGTCGCGCGCCGGGGGGCGGTGGGCGGCGCAACGACGCAAATCCGGGAGGACCCTTGAGAGAAACTATTCCCATCCACGACGCGCTCACGCGCTGGCTGCCGCAGGCGGCGCTCGTCGCCGCGGCCATCGCGCTGATGGGCTGCACGATGACGCCGTGGACCGACAGCTGGCAGCCCACGCGCCAGCCGGCGTCCACGTCGGCGGCGACGCCGGGCGTGATTGCCGGTTATTACCGCGTGAACCCCGGCGATACGCTGGCGGGCATCGCGAACGCCTACGGGCAGCGCGTGCAGGACGTTGCCAACTGGAACCGCATGGCGCCCACGGACGCCGTGTCGCCGGGCCAGGTATTGCGGGTTGCGCCGCCGCAGGCCGCCACCTCGTACGGGCAACCGCCCGCGGCGGCCGCCCAGCCGGGCTCGCTCGCATGGCCGGCCACGGGCGTCGTCGCGACGCCGTTCTCGGCCGGCAAGACGCGCGGCGTCGTGATCGCCGCATCCGGGCCCGACCATTCGGTGCGGGCCGCGGCAAACGGGCGCGTCGTGTACGCCGGCACCGGCGTCAAGGCATACGGTCCGCTCGTGATCCTGAAGCACGACAACGGGCTCATCACGGCCTACGGGCACAACGGCAAGCTGCTCGTCAACGAAGGCGACGCGGTGCGTCAGGGCCAGCCGGTCGCCGAAATGGGCGCCGACGCGAGCGGTCGTTCGACGTTCGAATTCGAAGTCCGCCAGAACGGCAAGGTCGTCGATCCGATGAACTTCCTGCCGCGCAACGGCGGCTGATCGTCGGCATCGCCACGTGTGCGCCGGGCGGCGCACACGTTCCCGCCTTTCTCCCCCGCCTCATTCACCTTTCCGCCTTCATCCTTCCTTAAGCGTCGCGCTGCCAGACTGTCTCGCATGATTACCGAGCCAGCAAATGCACAACGCGAGCGCCACCGCGCCGAGCGCGATCAGCGAACACTGGATCGCGACGGGCAGGTAGCCGTGCGGCCGCGGATCGACGAACGGGTAGGGGTACCAGTTCTCCACCGCGCCGCGCACGAGCGTATAGCCGAGATAGACGACCGGAAAGCCGAGCCACGCGAACGCACTGCGGCGCGGAATCGGCGAGCGCGGTTCGACATACAGCCAGTCGCACAGCATCACGAGCGGCACGATCCGGTGCAATACCCAGTTGTTGAACGCCGGCGTGACGTGGAGCAGCGCATCGAGCCGCGCAAGCAGCAGCTCGTAGACGATCGCGGTGATCAGCACGTACAGCACGGCCGCGCCGCGCATCGATTCGTAGCGGGCCGAGCCGGGGCGCGCGATGCGCCACAGCCCCGCGGCCAGTATCGCGGCCGCGTAGAGGCTGCTCAGTTGCGTGAAGTAGCTGAGGTAGTTGCCGAGATGGAAGCTTGGCAGGCGCCAGTAGTCGGCGACGCTGTGCAGCGTGGTGGACACCGCGAGCAACGCGGCGATCAGCCGGTAGGCCGCAACGAAGAACGCTTTGCTCATGATGCCCGCGCGCCGTCGCACCAAAGCTTCATCGTGCCACAGCCGCCCGGGCGCGCGATGCGGATTTTCCATAGGGCAAGCCGTCACGCGGCGCGCGCCGACGATTCATCGGATATTTGACCGCACCGTGCAAAACCGGACGCCCGTGCGGCTACAATCGCCACAGCTTTGCCGGGCGCAGGCCGTTTGCAGTGGGCGCCCCTCCCCGAATACGACACGAGACGAAGCATGAAAAACATCCTCGCGAAACAGACGCGCTACAGCTCGCCCGCGATCTTCTTCCACTGGGCCATCTTCCTGCTGGTTGCGCTGGCCTACCTGGCCATCGAGATCCGCGGACCGAAGGGCAGCGACAGCCGGGCGTTCTGGATGAGCGTGCACCTGACGGCCGGTACGTTCGTCCTCGTGCTATCGGTGCTGCGCGTGCTGTGGCGCGTCGTCAGCCGCGTGCCGGAACCGATTCCGCAGGCGACGCTGCTGCGCTGGCTGTCGAAGCTCGCGCATTGTGCGCTTTACGCGTTCGTCATCGCGCAGCCGCTGCTCGGCATCATGACGATCAACATGGGCGGCAAGCCGGTGTCGCTCGACTGGCTCGGCGTGTCGTTCACGCTGTTCGGCCCCGACAAGGCGCTGCGGCCGACGATCAAGGAGGTGCACGAGCTGATCGGCAATGCGTTCTACTTCGTGATCGGCCTGCATGCGCTGGCCGCGCTCTACCATCATTTCATCCGGCGCGACGACGTGCTGCGCCGCATGATGCCCTGATCGTCCGGCTGCCGGCACGCGCAGTACGCGGGGGCGCATGGTTGTGTTGACAACCATGCGCCCCCGGTTCGTTTACCGTGCGCCCGCACTGGCCATCACGTTGAACATTCTGTAACATCGCGGCTGTTTTTTACATTCCGCTGACTCGTTGCCGTACATGCTGCACCGACATCGTCACCTGACTGCCTGGCTTGGCCTGCTCGCGATCTGGATCGCGATCGCGGCGCCGCTGGTGTCGCAGTGGCGTATCGCCCAGGCGGCCACGCCCGAGGCGATCGTCTGCAGTACCGAGCATGGTGCGCATCGTCCGTCCGATGCGCGCGGCATGCACGATCATGCGCTGCATCTCGACGCGTGCGGCTACTGCGGTTTCTTCGCGCATAGCCCGGCCATCGGCGCGCCTGCCGCCGTGTCGGTCGACTCCCTTCCCGTCGTTTCCGTTTCCGCCGCCGCGTCGCCTGCCGTCGCGGCGCGCGGCGACCGCTATCCGCGCGCCTATCCGCGCGCACCGCCCGAGCGCGCCTGACGCGTTTCTTCCGTTCTTATCACCGCCGATATCCGTGCGACCGTCGAGGCCGCGTGGAGGGCGTCACTCGGGCTTTCGATCATGACCAATTTCCAGTTGCGTGCGCCGCAGGCGCCACGCAATGCCGGTGCGCGGCCTCTGCCGCGCATGCTGAAACTCACCGTTCCCGCGCTGGCCGTCGGCGCGCTGGCCGCGAGCGCTGCCGCCGCCGACACCACGCGGGCTGCCGGTGCGCCGACGGGCGATGCGGCCATGCTGCTGCCGCCCGTCGAAGTCGTCGCGTCGCCGCTATCGACGCCGCTCGTCGTCGTCACCGATCCGAAGGCGCCGCGCCAGCCGCTGCCCGCCAGCGACGGCGCCGATTACCTGAAGACGATTCCGGGCTTCACGTCGATCCGCAGCGGCGGCACGAACGGCGACCCCGTGCTGCGCGGGATGTTCGGATCGCGGCTGAACATCCTCGCGAACGGGATGCCGACGCTCGGCGCGTGCCCGAACCGGATGGATGCGCCGACGTCGTACATCGCGCCGGAAAGCTATGACAAGGTCACCGTCGTGAAGGGGCCGCAGACCGTGCTGTACGGTCCGGGCGCGTCGGCCGGCACCGTGCTGTTCGAACGCGTGACGCCGCGTTTCGAGCGCCCCGGCATGCGCTTCGACGGCAGCCTCGTCGGCGGATCGTTCGGCCGCAACGACCAGAACCTCGACTTGACCGCCGGCACGCCGGACGTCTATGGCCGCGTCACCGCGAACCACGCGCATTCGCAGGACTACCAGGACGGCAACGGTAACACCGTGCCGTCGCAGTGGGACAAATGGAACGCCGATGCCGCGCTCGGCTGGACGCCCGACGACCATACGCGTGTCGAGCTGACCGCCGGCACCGGCGACGGCTATGCGCGCTATGCGGGCCGCGGGATGGACGGCGCGCATTTCCGCCGCGAGACGTTCGGGCTGTCGTTCGACAAGCGGCATCTGGGCGACGTGCTCGACCGGATCGAGGTGCGCGTGTACTACAACGAAGCCGATCACGTGATGGACAACTACACGTTGCGGCAGCCCGACCCGACGAGCAGCATGCCGATGCGCATGGCCGCGGACGTGCGCCGCCGCACGGTCGGCGCGCGTGCGGCCGCGACGTTGCGCTTCGGCGACGACGTCAAGCTCGTCACGGGTGTCGATGCGCAGTCGAACCGGCTCGATTCGCGTTCGTCGATGGGGCGGCAGAACTACGGAAACCAGCCGTGGGATGCGCAGGCGACGATGTGGAATGCGGGCGTGTTCGGCGAGCTGACGTGGTATGCGAGCGACGTCGCGCGCGTGATCGGCGGCGCGCGCGTCGACTATGCGAGCGCACGCGACAAGCGCGCGATGACGCGCGGGATGATGACGAGCAAGCCGAATCCGACGTTCGACGACGATCGGACGAAGGTGCTGCCGAGCGGCTTCGTGCGCTACGAGCGCGATCTCGCGTCGCTGCCCGTCACGTGGTACGCGGGGATCGGCCACGCGGAGCGTTATCCGGACTACTGGGAATTGTTTTCCGCGACGCGCGGGCCGGCCGGTTCGGTCAACGCGTTCTCGGCGGTGCAGCCGGAGAAAACCACCCAGCTCGACGTCGGCGCGCAATACAAGAGCGACCGCTTCGATGCGTGGGTGTCCGCGTACGCGGGCTACGTACAGGACTTCATCCTGTTCAACTATGCGGCCGGCATGATGGGCCCGACCACGCAAGCGACCAACGTCAACGCGCAGATCATGGGCGGCGAAGCCGGCGTGTCGTGGCGGCCGGTTGCGCCGCTGCGCGTCGAGACGTCGCTCGCGTATGCGTGGGGGCGCAACGTGGCGAGCGGCGATCCGCTGCCGCAGATGCCGCCGCTCGAAGCGCGCATCGGGCTCGAATACACGCGCGGCGCATGGTCGACGGGCGGCCTGTGGCGCATCGTTGCACCGCAGCATCGCTATGCGCCGAACGAGGGCAACGTAGTCGGCAAGGACTTCGGCCCGAGCGCCGGATTCGGCGTGCTGTCGCTGCATACGCAGTACAACGTCAGCAAGACCGTGCAGATCTCGGTCGGCGTCGACAACGTGCTGAACAAGGCCTACACCGAGCATTTGAACCTCGCCGGCAATGCCGGTTTCGGCTATCCGGCGAACGCGCCGGTGATGGAGCCGGGGCGTACCGCATGGGTGCGCGTGAGCGCGAAGCTGTAGCGTGCATCGCGCGTGTGCGTCGCAGCATGCGCGTGCCTGGACGCCGCACCGCCCGAACGGGCGGCGCGCGTCAACCGATTAGAGAACCGTATCTAGTCGGGGCGCAAACGTTCGCGAGTCGTGCTTCACTCCCGCATTCGACCCGCGCGGTGCGCGCAATGCGGCGTGCGTGTCGATCCGGTGTCATTCGCACCGGCAGCACAATAATCAGGAGAACATGCATGGCCAGATCGATGCGTTCCAGGGTAATGGCAGGGGCAGTGGCATGCGCGATGAGCGTCGCGCCGTTCGCGGCGACGACCGCGCTGACGACGCTCGCGACGACGCACACGGCGATGGCGGCAACCGCGCCCGCCGACGACTATGCGACGACGCGCTATCCGATCATTCTCGTGCACGGGCTGACCGGCACCGACAAGTATGCGGGCGTACTCGACTACTGGTACGGCATCCAGGAAGACCTGCAGCAGCATGGCGCGACCGTCTACGTCGCGAACCTGTCGGGCTTCCAGAGCGACGACGGCCCGAACGGGCGCGGCGAACAACTGCTCGCTTACGTGAAGACGGTGCTCGCTGCGACCGGCGCGACCAAGGTCAATCTCGTCGGGCACAGCCAGGGCGGGCTGACGTCGCGCTATGTCGCGGCCGTCGCACCCGATCTCGTCGCGTCGGTGACGACGATCGGCACGCCGCATCGCGGCTCCGAGTTCGCCGACTTCGTGCAGGGCGTGCTCGCATACGATCCGACCGGGTTGTCGTCGACGGTGATCGCCGCGTTCGTCAATGTATTCGGGATCCTGACGAACAGCAGCCACAATACGAACCAGGATGCCCTCGCTGCACTGAAGACGCTGACGACCGCGCAGGCCGCTGCCTACAACCAGAACTATCCGAGCGCGGGCCTCGGCGCGCCAGGGAGCTGCCAGACCGGTGCACCGACCGAAACCGTCGGCGGCAACACGCATCTGCTGTATTCGTGGGCCGGCACGGCGATCCAGCCGACGCTTTCCGTGCTCGGCGCGACGGGCGCGACGGACACGAGCACGATTCCGGTGATCGATCCGGCGAACGCGCTCGATCTGTCGACGCTTGCGCTGTATGGAACCGGCACGGTGATGATCAACCGCGGCTCGGGCCAGAACGACGGGCTCGTATCGAAGTGCAGCGCGCTGTACGGCAAGGTGTTGAGCACGAGCTACAAGTGGAACCACATCGACGAGATCAACCAGTTGCTCGGCGTGCGCGGCGCGTATGCGGAAGATCCGGTCGCGGTGATCCGCACGCATGCGAACCGGTTGAAACTCGCGGGCGTGTGATCGATGGCGGCACGTGAAGGGCGCGCGCCGCTGGCGCGGCGCGCGGCGATCTATGGTGTCGTGGGGCTGGCGGCGATTGCCGGCTTCGCGATGTGGAGCGCGGCGGGATCGCATCGCGGCACGGGCGCCGCGGGTGACGTGCCGGATGCGCCCGCGACGGGCCGCGTGGCGGCCGCCGCGCCGCAGCCGGTCGTACCGGCCAGTGCGGGTTTGCCGACGTCGCTCGCCGGTTCCAGCGCGCCGCGCCTGCCGCTCGATGTCGGCGGCCATCTCGCGAAGTCGCGCGCGGTGCGCGATTTCTTCGACTATTGCCTGACCGCGCAGAGCGACCTGAGCGCGGTGGCGCTCGATGCGTTCGTCGTACGCGAGATCGCCGCGCAGCTCGACGGCACGGTCGCGCAGGCCGAGGCGCTCGACGTGTGGCACCGGTATCGCGCGTATCTCGATGCGCTCGCCAAATTGAGCGATGCCGGCGCGGTCGACAAGTCCGACCTGGGCGCGTTGCAGCTCGCGCTCGACCAGCGCGCGTCGATCGCGTATCGCACGCTCGGCGACTGGAGCCAGCCGTTCTTCGGCGCGGAGCAGTGGCGGCAGCGCTACGACCTCGCACGATTGAAGATCACTCAGGATCGCTCATTGACCGACGCGCAGAAGGCCGAGCGGCTCGCGGCGCTCGAGCAGCAGATGCCGGCCGACGAACGGGCGGCGCAGCAGCGGGTGGACCAACAGCGCGCCGCGATCGACCAGATCGCGCAATTGCAGAAGCGCGGCGCGACGCCCGACGCGATGCGCGCGCAACTGACGCAGACGCTCGGCCCCGAGGCCGCCGCGCGCGTCGCGCAGATGCAGCAGGACGATGCGTCGTGGCAGAGCCGTTACGCGGACTACGCGGCGCAGCGTGCGCTGATCGAGTCGGCCGGCCTGTCGCCGCAGGATCGCGACGCGCAGATCGCCGCGCTGCGGCAGCGTGTGTTCACGAAGCCCGGCGAAGCCGTGCGCGCGGCGTCGCTCGATCGCGGCGCGGGCAGCGCGCATTGACGAAGCGGGCGCTGCCGTGTGCCGCAGGCTTCACGCGGCGCGCGTGATGTTCCGCGGCAGATGTTGCTCGATGGTATCGGCCAGCGTGTCGAACGCGGGGCGGATGCCTTCGTGCGCGACGCATGCATAGCCGAGCAGCAAACCCTGCCGCGCGGTGTCGACGTTGCTGTAGTAGCTGGTGAGCGGGCGCACGATCACGCCCGCGTCGAATGCGCTCTGCGTGACCGCGCGATCGTCGCACGCGTCGGGCAGGCCGAGCACCAGATGCAGGCCGGCCTCGTCGCCCATCACCGGCAGCGCGTCGCCGAAGCGCGCGCGGATCGCGTCGATCATCAGTTGCCGGCGCTCGCCGTACAGCGTGCGCATTCGTCTGACGTGCGAAGTGAGGTGGCCGTCCATGATGAATTCGGCGAGCACGGCCTGCTGCATCAGCTGGCCTTCCCGATACAGCTCCGACAGCCCGGTGCGGAAGGTGTCGACCAGATGCTCGGGCACGACCATGTAGCCCATCCGCAACCCCGGGAACAGCATCTTGCCGAGACTGCCGACGTAGATCACGCGGCCCCCCTCGTCGAGTCCCTGCAGCGACGCGAGCGGGCGGCTGCCGTAACGGAATTCGCTGTCGTAGTCGTCCTCGATGATCCAGCAGCGGTGCTGGCGCGCATATTCGAGCAGCATGCGGCGCCGCGCGAGGCTCATCACCATCCCGAGCGGGTACTGGTGCGACGGCGTGACGAGCACGAGCCGCGGCGGATGCTGCATGTCGCTCGCGCGCGGGTCGAGCCCTTCCTGGTCGACCGGCACCGGCGCGAGCGTGAGGCCGGCCGCCTGCAGCACGCTGCGCACGCCCCAGTAGCACGGTTCCTCGACCCACGCGCGATCGCCGATGTCGGACAGCAGCCGCACCGCGAGATCGATCGACTGATGAATACCGGTCGTGATGATCACCTGGTCCGGCGAGCATTTGACCGAGCGTGCGACGCGCAGGTAGTCGGCCAGCGCGCGCCGCAGCGGCCGGTAGCCGCCGCCCGGCGCATAGGTCAGCAGCTCCGGGTTGGCTTCCTTCCACAGTCGCGCCTGCAGCCGGCTCCACGTGCGGCTCGGGAATTCCGACACGTCCGGCACGCCCGGCATGAACGCCCCCCACTGGCGCCGCGACACGCCCGCATGCTCGACCAGTTGCCGCCCGCGCATCGACAGGCTGCGCTGCGCGTCGGGCGGCGGCGGTTCGCCAGTGGCCGACGCCGGCGGCGCGGCGCCCGGCACGCGAATCGCGGCGGCGTCCGGCCGGGTGTCGGCCACGTAGGTGCCGCTGCCGGTCGTCGTCAGCACGTAGCCTTCGGCCGTCAGCTGGTCGTATACGTGCAGCACCGTATTGCGCGCGATCGACAGGTCGCCCGCGAGCGTGCGCGAACTCGGCAGCTTCGTGCCGGGCCCCAATTCGCCGGTCAGGATGGCCTGCTGCATCAGTTGCAGCAGTTGCCGGTACATCGGTTCGGGCGAGCTGCGGTCCAGACGGGCGGACAGCCAGTCGGCGAGGATCACGGTATCCAAAGTGGTCCTACTAGGAATATTGAAATGGTTCCCTAGTATAGAACCGTGCGGGCCGTATAGTGGGTCCATCTCAAAAACGTTTTGTTGCGCAGCAAGGGGACAGCCACGATGAAGTCCGATGATGTGATCGTCAGCTTTCGCGGCGTGCGGAAGACCTACGACGGCGAGACGCTGGTCGTCAAATCGCTCGACCTCGACATCCACCGAGGGGAATTCCTGACGCTGCTCGGGCCGTCCGGCTCGGGCAAGACGACCTGCCTGATGATGCTGGCCGGCTTCGAATTCCCGACCGGCGGCGAGATCCGCCTCGACGGCGAGCTGCTGAACACCGTGCCGCCGCACAAGCGCAACATCGGCATGGTGTTCCAGAACTACGCGCTGTTTCCGCACCTGACGGTCGAGCAGAACGTCGCGTATCCGCTGACGGTGCGCAAGCTGCCGGCCGGCGAGCGCGCGGAGCGCGTCGCGCATGCGCTGAAGATGGTGCAGATGGAACGCTTCGCGAAACGCTATCCGGCGCAACTGTCGGGCGGCCAGCAGCAGCGCATCGCGCTGGCCCGCGCGCTCGTGTTCGAGCCGAAGCTGGTGCTGATGGACGAGCCGCTCGGCGCGCTCGACAAGCAGTTGCGCGAACACATGCAGTACGAACTGAAGGCGCTGCATGAAAAGCTCGGCGTGACCTTCGTGTACGTGACGCACGACCAGGGCGAAGCGCTGACGATGTCCGATCGCGTCGCCGTGTTCGACAAGGGCATCGTGCAGCAGCTCGACACCGTCGACCGCCTGTACGAATCGCCGTGCAACGAATTCGTCGCGAACTTCATCGGCGATAGCAACCGGCTGCGCGGCACCATTGCGCGCGTCGACGGCGAATTCTGCGAATTCCGGCTCGACGACGGCACGAAGCTCGTCGGCCGCCATATCGGCGAAGCCGCCGAGGGCGCGCCGGCCGTCGCGTGCATCCGCCCCGAGCGCATGAGCCTCGCCGCACATGGCTCGAACGGCCCGAATGGCGCGAATGGCGCCGCCGCCAATTGCGTGAGCGGCGAGGCGCGCGGCCTCATCTATTTCGGCGATCACGTGCGCATGCGCTGCGCACTGCCGGGCCAGGACGAATGCTTCGTGAAGGTGCCGCTCGGCACCGGTGCGCTCGACGCGTTTTCGCCCGGCGCACCGATTTCGCTTGCGTTCTCTCCCGAACACCTGCGCGTGTTCGCGTGAGCATGGTTTACCCGGTTTTCCGCAGCACGTCGTCAACAACAAAGCCCACTTCCACCACGAGAGGAGAGGAACCATCATGAAACGAGCAAGCTTTACCGCGCGCCGTACGGCGCTCGCGCTGGCCCTGGTCGCGTTTGGCGCATCGGCCAGCGCTGCCGAACTCACGGTCGTCAACTTCGGCGGCGCGAACGGCGACGCGCAGAAGGCCGCGTTCAACCAGCCGTTCGAGAAGGCGACCGGTAACAAGGTCACGGCCGTCGAGTACAACGGCGAGCAGGCGAAGGTGAAGGCGATGGTCGAGGCGAAGCACGTCAACTGGGACGTGGTCGAAGTCGAGTCGGGCGACCTGAACCGCGGCTGCGACGAAGGGCTGTACGAGAAGCTCGACTGGTCGAAGATCGCGAAGAAATCCGACCTGATTCCGGAAGCGCCGCAGGTGTGCGGCGTGGGCTTCTTCGTGTGGTCGACCGCGCTGTCGTACAACGCGGACAAGCTGAAGTCTGCGCCGACCGGCTGGGCCGATTTCTGGAACGTGAAGAAATTCCCCGGCAAGCGAGGGATGCGCAAGGGCGCGCGGTACAACCTCGAATTCGCGCTGATGGCCGACGGCGTCGCGACGAAGGACGTCTACAAGGTGCTCGGCACGAAGGCCGGCCAGGATCGCGCGTTCAAGAAGCTCGACGAGCTGAAGCCGTACATCCAGTGGTGGGAAGCGGGCGCGCAGCCGCCGCAGTTCCTCGTCGCCGGCGACGTCGTGATGTCGACCGCGTACAACGGCCGCATCGACGCCGCGCAGAAGGAAGGCAAGAACCTGAAGGTCGTGTGGAACGGCAGCATCTACGACCTCGACTACTGGGCGATTCCGAAGGGCTCGCCGAACAAGGCGCTGGCCGAGCAATACATCGCGTATTCGCTGACGCCGAAGCCGCAGCAGGCGTATGCGCAGCACATCGCGTACGGCCCGACGAACGTCGCCGCGATCAAGGCGCTCGATGCGAAGACGCTCGCGAACCTGCCGAACTCGCCGGCCAACGGTAAGAATGCGGTACTGGAGGACATCGGCTTCTGGACCGACCACAGCGACGAGCTCGAACAGCGCTTCGCCGCGTGGGCAACGAAGTAAGCGGTCAGGCATCCTCACGGGTGTCGTGATGCAACCGGCCGCGCGACGCGTCGATCGCGTCGCGCGGCATTCCGCCGGAACGTGCTCGGCCGGAGAGAACTCTTGAATACGATGACGATCGCGCCTTCCTCGCCGTCGACCGCCGCGCTAAAGCGCGAGCTGAAGGCCGCCGAGTCCCGCAAGCGCACGATGGCGCTGCTGCTGATTGCGCCGCTCGCGATTTTCCTGCTGCTGATTTTCGTCGTGCCGATCGGCACGCTGCTCACGCGCGCGGTGCAGAACCCGGAGATCGCGACCGCGTTGCCGAACACGGTCGCCGCGCTGTCGGGCTGGGATCGCGAGACGCCGCCGGCGGATGCGGCCTATGTCGCGCTCGCGGCCGACATGACGAAGGTGTCCGACAGCGAAGCGATGGGCGCGCTCGCACGGCGCCTGAACACCGAGATTCCCGGCTATCGCTCGCTCGTCGCGAAGACGGCGCGCGCGATGCCGCTGAAGGGCGACAATGACGCGGCGCTGACGCCGGCGCAGACGCGCGCGAAATTCATCGATCTCGATGCGCGCTGGGGCGACGTCGCGTACTGGCAGTCGATTGCGAAGAACGGCAGCCAGGTGTCGCCGTTCTATCTGCTCGCCGCGCTCGACCACAAGCAGGACGGCTTCGGCCACATCGTGCAGGCCGACCCCGACCAGTCGATCTACGTCGCGATCTTCGGCCGCACGTTCGTGATCGGCGTGGCCGTCACGCTGTTCGCGCTGCTGCTCGGCTATCCGCTCGCATACTGGATCTCGACGCTGTCGGAACGACGCGCGAACCTCGTGATGATCCTCGTGCTGATTCCGTTCTGGACGTCGGTGCTCGTGCGCGTCGCCGCGTGGATCGTGCTGCTGCAGAGCGAAGGGCTGATCAACACGGCGCTGCTCGGCAGCGGGCTGATCTCGCATCCGCTGACGCTGCTGTTCAATCGCGTCGGCGTGTATATCTCGATGACGCACATCCTGCTGCCGTTCATGATCCTGCCGCTCTACAGCGTGATGAAGTCGATTCCGCCGACCTACCAGCGCGCGGCCGTGTCGCTCGGCAGCCATCCGTTCGCCGCGTTCTGGCGCGTGTACGTGCCGCAGACCTATCCGGGCGTCGGCGCGGGCGCGCTGCTCGTGTTCATCCTCGCGATTGGCTACTACATCACGCCCGCGCTGCTCGGCGGGCCGAACGACCAGATGGTCAGCTACTACGTCGCGTACTTCACGAACGTGACGATCAACTGGGGCATGGCGTGTGCGCTCGGCGGGCTGCTGCTCGCGGCGACGCTCGTGCTGTATGCGGTGTACGGGCGCTTCACGCGCACCAACGTGAGCCTCGGCTGAGCGCCGGGCACAGGGAAACGGGAAGGGGATGCCGACCATGAAACTCGCCAGGCCGCTGTTCGCGCCGCACATGTCGTTCGTCGAGCGCGCGTGGTACGTCGCGCTGCGCGTGCTCGTCGTGCTGACGCTGCTGTACCTGATCCTGCCGGTGCTCGCGATCGTGCCGCTGTCGTTCTCGTCGAGCACGTTCCTCGTCTATCCGATCCCCGGTTTTTCGACGCGCTGGTACGAGAACCTGCTCGCATCGGACGAATGGCGGATGGCCGCGAAAAACAGCTTCATCGTCGCGCCGTCGGCGACCGTCGTCGCGACGGTGCTCGGCACGCTCGCGGCCATCGGCCTGACGAAAGCCGAC
Organism: Burkholderia sp. BCC1047; assembly: GCF_902833155.1. Taxonomy (NCBI): domain Bacteria; kingdom Pseudomonadati; phylum Pseudomonadota; class Betaproteobacteria; order Burkholderiales; family Burkholderiaceae; genus Burkholderia; species Burkholderia sp. BCC1047. The sequence goes on from NZ_CADFEH010000065.1 coordinate 13,833, forward strand.
TTCCGCGGCAAAGGGCTGCTGATGGCCGTGCTGCTGTCGCCGATGATCGTGCCGGTCGTCGTGGTCGGCGTCGGCATGTACCTGTTCTTCGCGCCGCTCGGGCTCGCGAATACCTACACGGGGCTGATCGCCGCGCACGCGGCGCTCGGCGTGCCGTTCGTCGTGACGACGGTGGCCGCGACGCTGCAGGGCTTCAACCATAACCTCGTGCGCGCGAGCCTGTCGCTCGGCGCGAATCCGGTCACGACGTTCTTCCGCGTGACGCTGCCGGTGATCGCGCCGGGCGTGATGTCGGGCGCACTGTTCGCGTTCGCGACGTCGTTCGACGAAGTGGTCGTCACGCTGTTCCTCGCGGGCGCCGACCAGACGACGCTGCCGCGCCAGATGTTCACGGGCATCCGCGAGAACATCAGTCCGACGATCGCTGCGCTCGCCACGATCCTGATCATCTTCTCGACGAGCCTGCTGCTCGCGCTCGAATGGCTGCGCGGCCGCAATGCGCGGCGTGCGGTGTCGTGACTTGATCGACCTGACGTGATGGCGCGACGGCGTCGCCGGCAGCCGCGGCCGGGCCGGCCGCCGGCGACGACACGACGAAGCTGCGCGCGAGCCCGACAGGCCGCTCGGCAGCCGCCGGATCGTCGATCGTTGTGCACTCAACGATGCCGCGCGCCAGGCACGGCATCCCGCAAGCTTTCGTTTCGCTGACTGATGAAGCGGCCGCCTGCACGTTCGATGCGGCTCTGCAACAATACGGATCGCGGCAACGCGCGCGCCGGTCTTGCCGTCCGGTACGCCCGCCGCCGCACCGCTCAATCCGCGACGCCGCGCGTCGCTCGTCAGCCGAGCCCATCTTGTCCGAATTTGCTTCCCCCGCCGGCGCGCACGAGCCGGCCGTCAACTGGCGCGCGATGTCCGCCGTGCTGCTGGCCGTCGCGCTCGCGACGCTCGACACCGCGATCGCGAACACCGCGCTGCCCGCCATCGCGACCGACCTGCATGCGTCGCCGGCCGCGTCCGTGTGGATCATCAACGCATACCAGCTCGCGATGGTCGCGACGCTGCTGCCGTTCGCGTCGCTCGGCGACATCGTCGGCCACAAGCGCGTGTATGTCGCCGGGCTGGCGGTGTTCACGCTGGCGTCGCTCGGCTGTTCGCTCGCGTCGACGCTGCCGATGCTGACGGCCGCGCGCATCGTGCAGGGCTTCGGCGCGAGCGCGATCATGAGCGTCAACGTCGCGCTGATCCGCGGCCTGTTTCCCGCGCACCGGCTCGGGCGCGGCGTCGGCTTCAACGCGCTCGTCGTCGGCGTGTCGTTCGCGGTGGGGCCGACGATCGCGTCGCTGATCCTGTCGGTGGCCGCGTGGCCGTGGCTGTTCGCGGTGAACGTGCCGCTCGGCGTGTTCGCGCTCGCGGTGGCGATGCCGTCGCTGCCGCAGACGGCGCGCGGCAAGCATGCATTCGATCCGGTAGCCGCGCTGTTCAACGTGATCACGTTCGCGTCGCTGATTTTCGCGCTCGGCGAATTCGCGCAGCGCGGGCCGCTCTCCGTCGTGTTCGCCGCGGCCGCGGTGGCATTCGCATTCGGCTGGCTGCTGATCCGCCGCCAGGCCGGGCATCCGGCGCCGATGCTGCCGGTCGACCTGTTCCGCCGGCCCGTGTTCACGCTGTCCGCGCTGACCGCCGTCTGCGCGTTCGCCGCGCAGGGGCTCGCGTTCGTGTCGCTGCCGTTCTATTTCGAAACCGTCCTGCATCGCAGTGCGGTCGAGACGGGATTCCTGATGACGCCGTGGTCGGCGATCGTCGCGCTCGCCGCGCCGATCGCGGGGCGGCTGTCGGACCGTTATCCACCCGGGCTGCTCGGCGCGATCGGCCTCGCGTTGCTGAGTGCGGGGATGGTGTCGCTTGCCGCGCTGCCGGTGTCGCCGGGCGTCGTCGACATCGGCTGGCGAATGATGCTGTGCGGCGCGGGCTTCGGCTTCTTCCAGTCGCCGAACCTGAAAGCGCTGATGTCGAGCGCGCCGCCCGAACGCAGCGGCGGCGCGAGCGGGATCATCGCGACCGCACGGCTGATCGGGCAGGCGACGGGTGCGGCGCTGGTTGCGCTGTCGTTCGGGATCGCGGGCCGCCACGGGCCGACGCTTGCGTTGATGCTCGGTGCGGGTTTCGCGGGCGCGGCGAGCGTCGCGAGTGGGCTGCGGCTGTTCGCGCCGTCGCATCGGGCCGGCGCGCCGGTCGTGTCGGAACGCGTGGAGGAGCCGGCGACGGAGTAGCGCGCGGGACGGTCACAACCGGCGCGCGGCAAGCGATCGCCGCGCGCCGGTCTTCATGCATCGCTCAGAACCCACCCGACTTGATCAGCTGGTTGAGGTTCGCGATGTTCAGGCTGCCGAAGCCGGTCGTCAGATCCCAGCCGGTGCCGGCCTTGTAGCCATACCCCTGGTAGCCGTTGTTGCCCGACACGACGTCGTAGCGCACGAGCGACGGATGCGACGGAATGTCCGCATAGAAGTTGCCGGCCGGGAAGCCGAGGCCCGTGCCGTTCGCCGCGAGCAGACGTGCCCAGAAGCCCGTGAAGATCGGCGCGGCGAGGCTCGTGCCGCCGATCTGCTGCAACTGACCGTAATTGTAGATGTACGCGCCCGTGCTTTGCGCGGCATCGAACGCGACGTCCGGCAGCCGGCGATTGCTGCCCGACTGCCACGACGGTGCGGGCAGGATCGTGCTGACGCCGCCGCCCGTCGCCCACAGCTTGCCGTTCGAATCGAGCCCTTCGTTCCACACCGTCTCGTTCGAGAACGCGCCGGCCGACGTCGTATAGAGCGTCGTGCCGCCGATCGCGAGCACGTGCGGCGACGAAGCCGGCCACGACACCGTGTAGTTCGAGCTGTCCGGATAGCCGCGGTTGTTGCACTCGTACACGCCTTCGTCGCCCGACGATACCGAGAACGTCTGGCCCTGCGCGGCGGCCGTCGTGAAGATCTGCTCCTCGGCGTCGAGCGTGCCGTCCGCGTCCGCATCGGTTTCGCACCAGCCGAGCGACACGTTGATCACCTTCGCGGTGTTGTCCGACACCGCGCGGTTGAACGCCTGCGTGAGGCCCGTGTTGCCGGCGGCGTTCAGGTCCGCCATGTAGAACACCAGCTTGCCGACCTGGCCGCCGGCCGAGCCGACGATCGACTGGCTGTCGAGATCCCATTCGCCCTGGCCGTCCTGGTCGTCGCTGTAGCTGCCGCCCGTGCCGTTGGTCTTGACGGTCTGCGTCGTGACCGTGCCGTAGCCGTTGCTCGACGTGAACTGCTTCAGGTCCTGCAGCGTTTGCGACACGCCGCCGATCGTGATGATGCCGACGGTCACGCCGGCCGCGGTCGGCACGCCGGTCGCGTTGTAGAGGCCCGGGAATTCCTTCGGATAGTGGCCCGTCGCCGTGCCGGCCGCGAGCGCCTGCGGCTTCGCCACGTTGCCGATGCGCAGCATCGGCCGCGCCCGCGCGACACTTTGCAGCCCGAGCACCGAGCCGACCACGTCGCCGAGCGCGCGCGGCACTTGCGCGGTCGACGTATTGGCGAAGCCCGAACGGCCCGCGTACGCGAAGTGCACGAGCGACGTGTTGAACGCGGCCTTCACCGTGCCGGCCGTGCCGCTGGCGGAGACCAGCAGCCGGTTCGGCGCGACTTCGACGTTCGTGAAGCCGCTCTTGTGCAGATAGTCGACGACCGATTTCACCTGCGCGTCGGTCGGTGCGTAGTTCGCGAGGAACTGCTCGTGCGTCAGGTACTGGCGGTAATGTGCGCTGCCGGGCCGGTTCACGTCGCGCGCCAGTTGCTTGAGCTGCGCGGCGTTGCGCAGCTTCAGGCTGACGACGACGTTGGTGGTTTCACCGGCTGCCAGTTCGAGCGACGGCGCCGCACTGCGCGCCATCAACTGCGGGCCGGTCAGAAAGGCCTTCGTATGGGTATCGACCCAATCCGTCGCCGCGTGCGCCGCGGCGGCGGCGAACACGAGCGGTGCCACGCACGCAAGGCGGCGGGGCGACGGAAGGGGAAGGGCAAACCACGCGTTCCTTTTCATCGGGAGTCCTTTTTTAGGAGAGGCGACGTTACTGGAACCCTCGGCCCTTGTGGGGCCGCGAGCGGTGACGAGCGTAGGGCGTCGATGCCGTTCGGGTAGCTGCCATTTTCCATAGCTGTCAGTTCTGACAACGGGGTGCATCACTGCACGCGTGGCGTCGTGCGCGACGGTAATGGCGGGCCGGTGAGCGGAACCGGTTCGCGGCACGGCGGCGCGGCAACACGCGTCGCTCACACGCACGAGTGGTTCGTTGCAGCATCGGAATGCGCGCGGTCGCGGAGGGAAGCGGTGTGTGGATGCATGGCGTTTGCGTGTCAATGGCGGCGCGCCGTATCGCACTATGTGGTCATTGGAAGCGACTCGTCAGGTACCGCTTCGCGCAGGCACAACAACGGGGCAGGCGGACCCCAAACGTTTCCCGAACTGTGGAACAGCGCATCGGCCAGTCTTGCAGGCCGCTTTCGGATCGCGCGTCGGCATCGCGGATTAGAGGAAATATTCGAACGTAATGAGTGGAACCCTAGCTGTTCCGGGGGAACGAAGCTGCCGTTACGTGGCGGGCCGGGTACGGTCGCAATGAAATCGGTAGCGCTCGCCTACGTCCGATTTCCACCGTCGCTCCATTTGGACTCGATCTTCGGGAGGCTCGGACATGTCGCGTGGCGAACGGCTATGAGTCAGCTGCGTGGTTACGACCGAGAAAATCGGTATCAGAAAACACGGAATCCACTTCGCTACATCGGGACGCGTGAATGGATTCGGCTTCAAATCCCGGTTCTTACCAATTTCATATTCGTCCTATGGCGGCTTTGTCCCTTGCTCGGTTAAAGTCGCGCGGCCTATTCCGCAAACGTTTTCGGAGGCTTGATTGACCCCGAGCACGGCCAATTTCGACACGCCCGCACGTGCGGGTATCGACATCCATCAGTTCTATAGTGTTGATTTGCATGGAATCCTGACCCACGATTTGCATTGAATTCTGACCCACCCCTTGGACCAGCTTTGCGGGTTATTCGGTGGGTATCTGGGTCTTCTTTCTCTCCTTTTTTGGCTGTGTCGTGCTGTTTCTGAAACGATAGCT
>NZ_CADFEH010000066.1:0-18230 GCF_902833155.1 Burkholderia sp. BCC1047
GATCGCTCCGATCGCGATGGAAGAAGGTCTGCGCTTCGCGATCCGCGAAGGCGGCCGTACCGTCGGCGCCGGCGTCGTCGCCAAGATCATCGAGTAAGCCAGTTATTCGTTGATCGACAGTTTTGGGGCTGGCGTCAGCCGGCCCCAGCATGGTTTAGGGGTATAGCTCAACTGGCAGAGCGTCGGTCTCCAAAACCGAAGGTTGGGGGTTCGATTCCCTCTGCCCCTGCCAAAAATCGCCACGTGTCCCACGTGGCATTTGTTTTAAGGTGTTATGGCGAATCCATCCGTCGAAACTGTAAATACCTCCGGCGATAAGCTGATGCTGGCCCTGGGCGTATTGCTGGTGTTGGCCGGATTCGTGGGCTTCTTCTGGCTGGCCAATCAGCAGTGGTATGTCCGCGGTGCCGCGTTGGCGGTAGGTATCATCGCCGGCGTGGCCGTCGGGCTGATGTCCGCCCCTGGCAAGAGCCTCATCGCGTTTGCCAAGGATTCGTACAAGGAAGTCCGGAAGGTCGTATGGCCCACCCGCAAGGAAGCAACGCAAACCACACTCGTCGTGTTCGGTTTCGTGCTCGTGATGGCGATTTTCCTCTGGTTGAGCGACAAATCGATCGAATGGGTGATTTTCTCGGCGATTCTGGGTTGGAAATGATATGAGCGATACTCCGGCATCCCCGAGCGGAAAGCGTTGGTACGTCGTGCACGCCTACTCCGGTATGGAGAAGAGCGTGCAACGTGCGCTTCAAGAGCGCATCGAACGTGCTGGCATGCAGGACAAATTCGGTCAGATCCTGGTTCCGACCGAAGAAGTGGTCGAAGTCAAAGGCGGCCACAAGGCTGTGACCGAGCGTCGTTTCTTCCCCGGCTACGTGCTGGTGGAGATGGAAATGACGGACGAAACGTGGCACCTCGTGAAGAACACCGCGAAGGTCACCGGCTTCGTCGGCGGTGCGCGTAACCGCCCGACCCCGATTTCCCCGAAGGAAGTCGAGAAGATCATGTCGCAGATGCAGGAAGGCGTCGAAAAGCCGCGCCCGAAGACCCTGTTCGAAGTCGGCGAGATGGTGCGTGTCAAGGAAGGTCCGTTCACGGACTTCAACGGCACCGTCGAAGAAGTCAACTACGAGAAATCGCGCGTGCGTGTGTCGGTCACCATCTTTGGCCGCTCCACCCCGGTCGAACTCGAGTTCGGTCAGGTCGAAAAAGTTTGATCCCGATTCGGTGGGCAGCCTCGGCTGCCCACCTTCGCGCTTACGGCCCGCGTCATGGCCGTTGAGGAGCGTCAGTAGCCAGCGGCGAACGCGCGTTATCACTCACCGAACGCCTTCTCCGGCGTTCCAATGAGGTTTCAAATGGCAAAGAAGATTATCGGCTTTATCAAGCTGCAGATCCCTGCAGGTAAAGCCAACCCGTCGCCGCCGGTCGGTCCGGCACTGGGCCAGCGCGGCCTGAACATCATGGAGTTCTGCAAGGCGTTCAACGCGCAGACTCAAGGCATGGAGCCGGGTCTGCCGGTGCCGGTGGTCATCACGGCATTCGCTGACAAGAGCTTCACGTTCGTGATGAAGACGCCGCCGGCAACCGTCCTGATCAAGAAGGCGGCGAAGGTGGACAAGGGCTCGAGCAAGCCGCACACCGACAAGGTCGGTTCGATCACGCGCGCTCAAGCCGAAGAAATCGCGAAGACCAAGATGCCGGACCTTACGGCAGCTGATCTGGACGCAGCCGTTCGCACCATCGCTGGTAGCGCACGCTCGATGGGTATCACTGTGGAGGGCGTGTAAATGGCTAAGATCTCCAAGCGCCGTCAGGCATTTGCCGCCAAGGTCGACCGTCAGAAGCTGTACGCGATCGAAGACGCACTGAGCCTCGTGAAGGAATGCGCGAGCGCGAAGTTCGACGAGTCGATCGACGTCGCAGTCCAGCTCGGCATCGATGCGAAGAAGTCGGACCAGGTCGTTCGTGGTTCGGTCGTTCTGCCGGCAGGTACGGGCAAGTCGGTTCGCGTTGCCGTGTTCGCGCAAGGCGAAAAGGCTGAGCAGGCACGTGCAGCAGGCGCGGAAATCGTCGGTATGGAAGACTTGGCTGAGCAGATCAAGGCTGGCCAGATGGACTTCGACATCGTGATCGCTTCGCCGGACACGATGCGTATCGTCGGTACGCTCGGCCAGATCCTCGGCCCGCGCGGCCTGATGCCGAACCCGAAGGTCGGTACGGTCACGCCGGACGTCGCAACCGCCGTCAAGAACGCGAAGGCTGGTCAGGTGCAATTCCGTGTCGACAAGGCCGGTATCATCCACGCGACCATCGGCCGTGCATCGTTCGAGCCGACCGCGCTGCGTTCGAACCTGTCGGCGCTGATCGAAGCGCTGCAGAAGGCGAAGCCGGCAACGAGCAAGGGCGTGTACCTGCGCAAGATCGCACTGTCGAGCACGATGGGCGTCGGCGTGCGTGTCGACCAGGCTACGCTGGCAGCGCAGTAAGCAAGTATTCGGGCCGCTTCGTTCGCGAGGCGGCCTACATGGGCTTTGGGCGGTTGTTCGTGCAGCAGGGCGAACAACCGGTTATCAAAGACCGTTGGTGGGGCGCAGCAGGCAGGCGATCCCTTAATTCAAGCCAACGCAGATGGCGAACCCGAAAAAGTTTTGCAGTGGTGAAGCCGCAGGCCGCGAAGCGATTCGCGGCGTGAGGTGGAAATACTCCTAACGAGGTCGGACGCCGTTGTTGAACGAGGTACGTGAGGTTTCGGCCATACCGGCCACGCCAAACGTATCGTTTCTGGAGGCTAACCGTGCCGCTTAATAGAGAAGACAAGCAAGCCGTCGTCGCTGAGGTTTCCGCGCAAGTCGCGAAGGCCCAGACCGTTGTGCTGGCTGAGTATCGTGGAATTGCGGTTGGCGATCTGACCAAGCTGCGCGCGAAAGCGCGTGAGCAACAGGTTTACCTGCGCGTGTTGAAGAACACGCTGGCGCGTCGCGCCGTCGAAGGTACGCCTTTTGCTCCGCTGGCAGAGCAGATGACTGGTCCCCTGATCTACGGCATCTCGGAAGATGCCATTGCTGCTGCCAAGGTCGTCAACGACTTCAGCAAGAGCAATGAAAAGTTGGTCATCAAGGCTGGTTCGTTCGATGGCAAGGTGATGGACAAGGCTGGCGTGCAAGCGCTGGCAAGCATCCCGAGCCGCGAAGAACTGCTCTCGAAGCTGCTGTTCGTTATGCAATCGCCTGTTTCGGGCTTCGCGCGTGCTCTCGCCGCGCTGGCCGAGAAGAAGCAAGCGGAAGCTGCGTAAGCGAACGTGCATCAGCGTTACTGATCGCTGGCTGTATCCGAATTCAATTTAGGAGTATTTCAAATGGCAATCGCAAAAGAAGACATCCTGGCAGCAGTCGAAGGGATGACCGTTCTGGAACTGAACGAACTGGTCAAGGCGTTCGAAGAGAAGTTTGGCGTGTCGGCAGCTGCAGTGGCAGTCGCTGGCCCGGCAGGCGGCGGCGCAGCTGCTGCAGCAGAAGAGAAGACCGAATTCACGGTCGTCCTGGCTGAAGCCGGCGCCAACAAGGTTTCGGTCATCAAGGCCGTTCGCGAACTGACGGGCCTGGGCCTGAAGGAAGCGAAGGACCTGGTTGACGGTGCACCGAAGCCCGTCAAGGAAGGCGTCGACAAGGCTGCTGCTGAAGAAGCCAAGAAGAAGCTGGAAGAAGCTGGCGCGAAGGTCGAAGTCAAGTAAGTTTCGGCGCGCTGTGCGAAGGCTGGCGGTATTTTCACCGCCGGCCTTTTTGTGCTTTGTGGGGTCGTTATTCTGGCACTCATTCGGGAGCCCGAATAATCGGCCCCAGAAGCCAAAGAAAACCGCCTGATCGTTGTGATGGATCACTCACGATTGGCGGTTCTCTTTGTCTTCTGAAGCGACTGCAGAAGGCAAGTTTGGTCGGGTAGCGGGCAACACAGGCATCCGCTGCCGTCAGCCAGCGGTTGGTAGCGGCCAACCACCAAGCTTCTCGGCTCGTTCAAGCCGTCGAACGGCCATCGGGTCTCAGTCGGTGAACACTCGGGTTTGAAACGTCCAGGTATTCCGCCTCGATAGCACCCGCCGTGATTCGGAGATCGTATGCAATATTCCTTCACCGAGAAGAAGCGCATTCGCAAGAGTTTCGCGAAGCGCCCCATCGTTCACCAAGTTCCGTTCTTGCTGGCTACCCAGCTTGAATCATTCAGCACGTTTCTGCAAGCCGATGTGCCCGCGACGCAACGTAAGCCTGAGGGTTTGCAGGCCGCGTTCACATCGGTATTTCCCATTGTTTCGCACAACGGTTTCGCGCGCCTCGAGTTCGTGAGCTATGCGCTGTCCTCGCCGGCATTCAACATCAAGGAATGCCAGCAGCGTGGCCTGACGTACTGCTCCGCGCTGCGCGCGAAGGTCCGCCTCGTCATCCTCGACAAGGAATCGCCGAACAAGCCGGTCGTCAAGGAAGTGAAGGAGCAGGAAGTGTACATGGGCGAAATTCCGCTCATGACGCCGACGGGCTCGTTCGTCATCAACGGCACCGAGCGTGTCATCGTCTCGCAGCTGCACCGTTCGCCGGGCGTGTTCTTCGAACACGACAAGGGCAAGACGCACAGCTCGGGCAAGCTGCTGTTCTCGGCACGGATCATTCCGTACCGCGGCTCGTGGCTCGACTTCGAATTCGATCCGAAGGACATCCTGTACTTCCGCGTCGACCGTCGCCGTAAGATGCCGGTCACGATCCTGCTGAAGGCCATCGGCCTGACGCCGGAACAGATCCTCGCGAACTTCTTCGTGTTCGACAACTTCACGCTGATGGACGAAGGCGCGCAACTCGAGTTCGTGCCCGAGCGCCTGCGTGGTGAAGTCGCGCGTTTCGACATCACGGATCGCGACGGCAAGGTCATCGTCCAGAAGGACAAGCGGATCAACGCGAAGCACATTCGCGACCTCGAAGCCGCGAAGACCAAGTTCATCTCGGTGCCGGAAGACTATCTGCTCGGCCGCGTGCTGGCGAAGAACGTCGTCGACGGCGACACCGGCGAAGTGATCGCGAGCGCGAACGACGAAGTCACGGAAAGCGTGCTCGAGAAGCTGCGCGAAGCGGGCATCAAGGACATCCAGACGCTCTACACGAACGATCTGGACCAGGGTCCGTACATCTCGTCGACGCTGCGTGTCGACGAAACGACCGACAAGACGGCCGCGCGCATCGCGATCTACCGCATGATGCGTCCGGGCGAGCCGCCGACCGAAGAAGCGGTCGAGGCGCTGTTCAACCGTCTGTTCTACAGCGAAGAAGCGTACGACCTGTCGAAGGTCGGCCGCATGAAGTTCAACCGCCGCGTGGGCCGTGACGAGATCGTCGGCCCGATGACGCTGCAGGACGACGACATCCTCGCGACGATCAAGATCCTCGTCGAGCTGCGCAACGGCAAGGGCGAAGTGGACGACATCGACCACCTCGGCAACCGTCGCGTGCGTTGCGTCGGCGAACTGGCGGAAAACCAGTTCCGCGCGGGTCTCGTGCGTGTCGAGCGCGCGGTCAAGGAACGCCTCGGCCAGGCCGAAAGCGAAAACCTGATGCCGCACGACCTGATCAACTCGAAGCCGATTTCGTCGGCGATCCGCGAGTTCTTCGGTTCGTCGCAGCTGTCGCAGTTCATGGACCAGACCAACCCGCTGTCGGAAATCACGCACAAGCGCCGTGTTTCCGCGCTGGGCCCGGGCGGTCTGACGCGCGAGCGCGCAGGCTTCGAAGTCCGCGACGTGCACCCGACCCACTACGGCCGCGTGTGCCCGATCGAAACGCCGGAAGGTCCGAACATCGGCCTGATCAACTCGCTCGCACTGTACGCGCACCTGAACGAGTACGGCTTCCTCGAGACGCCGTACCGCAAGGTCGTGGACAGCAAGGTGACCGACCAGATCGACTACCTGTCGGCGATCGAGGAAGGCCGCTACATGATCGCCCAGGCGAACGCCGCGATCGACGAGAACGGCACGCTGATCGACGAACTCGTGTCGTCGCGCGAAGCCGGCGAAACGATGATGGTCACGCCGGATCGTATCCAGTACATGGACGTCGCACCGTCGCAGATCGTGTCGGTGGCAGCGTCGCTGATCCCGTTCCTCGAGCACGATGACGCGAACCGTGCACTGATGGGTTCGAACATGCAGCGTCAGGCCGTGCCGTGTCTGCGTCCGGAAAAGCCGGTCGTCGGTACGGGCATCGAGCGCACCTGCGCGGTCGACTCGGGTACGACGGTCCAGGCGTTCCGCGGCGGTGTGGTCGACTACGTCGACGCAGGCCGTATCGTGATTCGCGTGAACGACGACGAAGCGGTCGCAGGTGAAGTCGGTGTCGACATCTACAACCTGATCAAGTACACGCGTTCGAACCAGAACACGAACATCAACCAGCGTCCGATCGTGAAGATGGGCGACAAGGTCTCGCGCGGCGACGTGCTGGCCGACGGCGCGTCGACGGACCTGGGCGAGCTCGCGCTCGGCCAGAACATGCTGATCGCGTTCATGCCGTGGAACGGCTACAACTTCGAGGATTCGATCCTGATCTCGGAGAAGGTGGTCGCGGACGATCGCTACACGTCGATCCACATCGAAGAGCTGAACGTCGTTGCACGCGACACGAAGCTCGGGCCGGAAGAAATCACACGCGACATCTCGAACCTGGCGGAAGTCCAGCTCGGCCGTCTCGACGAATCGGGCATCGTGTACATCGGTGCGGAAGTCGAAGCGGGCGACGTGCTGGTCGGCAAGGTCACGCCGAAGGGCGAGACCCAGCTGACGCCGGAAGAGAAGCTGCTGCGCGCGATCTTCGGCGAGAAGGCTTCGGACGTGAAGGACACGTCGCTGCGCGTGCCGTCGGGCATGAGCGGCACCGTGATCGACGTCCAGGTGTTCACGCGTGAAGGCATCCAGCGCGACAAGCGTGCGCAACAGATCATCGACGACGAACTGAAGCGCTACCGTCTCGACCTGAACGACCAGCTGCGCATCGTGGAAGGCGACGCGTTCCAGCGTCTCGCGCGCATGCTCGTGGGCAAGGTCGCGAACGGCGGTCCGAAGAAGCTCGCGAAGGGCACGAAGATCGACCAGGCTTACCTGGAAGATCTCGACCACTACCACTGGTTCGACATCCGCCTCGCGGACGACGAAGCAGCGGCATCGCTCGAAGCGATCAAGAACTCGATCGAAGAGAAGCGTCACCAGTTCGACCTCGCGTTCGAAGAGAAGCGCAAGAAACTCACGCAAGGCGACGAACTGCCGCCGGGCGTGCTGAAGATGGTCAAGGTGTACCTCGCGGTGAAGCGCCGTCTGCAGCCTGGCGACAAGATGGCAGGCCGTCACGGTAACAAGGGTGTCGTGTCGAAGATCGTCCCGATCGAAGACATGCCGTACATGGCCGACGGCCGTCCGGCAGACGTCGTGCTGAACCCGCTCGGCGTGCCGTCGCGGATGAACGTGGGTCAGGTTCTGGAAGTGCACCTCGGCTGGGCCGCGAAGGGCCTCGGCTGGCGTATCGGCGAAATGCTGCAGCGTCAGGCGAAGATCGAGGAACTGCGCGTGTTCCTGACGAAGATCTACAACGAGTCGGGCCGCCAGGAAGATCTGGAAAGCTTCACCGACGACGAGATCCTCGAACTCGCGAAGAACCTGCGCGAAGGCGTGCCGTTCGCGACGCCGGTGTTCGACGGTGCGACCGAGGAAGAAATGGGCAAGATGCTCGACCTCGCGTTCCCGGACGACATCGCCGAACAGCTCGGCATGAACCCGTCGAAGAACCAGGTCCGCCTGTACGACGGCCGCACGGGTGAAATGTTCGAACGTCGCGTGACGCTCGGCTACATGCACTACCTGAAGCTGCACCACTTGGTCGACGACAAGATGCACGCGCGTTCGACCGGCCCGTACTCGCTCGTCACGCAGCAGCCGCTGGGTGGTAAGGCGCAGTTCGGTGGCCAGCGCTTCGGTGAAATGGAAGTGTGGGCGCTCGAAGCGTACGGCGCGTCCTACGTGCTGCAGGAAATGCTGACGGTGAAGTCGGACGACGTGACCGGCCGGACGAAGGTGTACGAAAACCTCGTCAAGGGCGACCACGTGATCGATGCAGGCATGCCGGAATCCTTCAACGTGCTCGTGAAGGAAATCCGCTCGCTCGGTATCGATATCGATCTCGACCGCAATTAATCGGACTACGGAGAGAAAGCAATGAAAGCTCTGCTCGATCTATTCAAGCAAGTCCAACAGGAAGAAGTTTTCGACGCGATCAAGATCGGTCTGGCCTCGCCCGACAAGATCCGTTCGTGGTCGTTCGGCGAAGTGAAGAAGCCGGAGACCATCAACTACCGTACGTTCAAGCCGGAACGCGATGGTCTGTTCTGCGCGAAGATCTTCGGGCCGATCAAGGACTACGAGTGCCTGTGCGGCAAGTACAAGCGTCTGAAGCACCGCGGCGTGATCTGCGAGAAGTGCGGCGTCGAAGTGACGCTGGCGAAGGTGCGTCGCGAACGGATGGGCCACATCGAACTGGCCTCGCCGGTCGCGCACATCTGGTTCCTGAAGTCGCTGCCGTCGCGTCTGGGCATGGTGCTCGACATGACGCTGCGCGACATCGAACGCGTGCTGTACTTCGAAGCGTACGTGGTGATCGAACCGGGCATGACGCCGCTGAAGGCGCGGCAGATCATGACCGAAGAGGATTACTACAACAAGGTCGAGGAATACGGCGACGAATTCCGTGCCGAGATGGGCGCGGAAGGTGTGCGTGAACTGCTGCGCGCGATCAATATCGACGAGCAGGTCGAGACGCTGCGCACCGAGCTGAAGAACACCGGCTCGGAAGCGAAGATCAAGAAGTACGCGAAGCGCCTGAAGGTCCTCGAGGCATTCCAGCGTTCGGGCATCAAGCCCGAGTGGATGATCCTCGAAGTGCTGCCGGTGCTGCCGCCGGAACTGCGTCCGCTCGTGCCGCTGGACGGCGGCCGTTTCGCGACGTCGGACCTGAACGACCTGTATCGCCGCGTGATCAACCGTAACAACCGGTTGAAGCGTCTGCTCGAGCTGAAGGCGCCTGAAATCATCGTCCGCAACGAAAAGCGGATGCTGCAGGAAGCCGTCGACTCGCTGCTCGACAACGGTCGTCGCGGCAAGGCGATGACGGGCGCGAACAAGCGTCCGCTGAAGTCGCTCGCCGACATGATCAAGGGCAAGGGCGGTCGTTTCCGTCAGAACCTGCTGGGCAAGCGCGTCGACTACTCGGGCCGTTCGGTCATCGTGGTCGGCCCGACGCTGAAGCTGCACCAGTGCGGTCTGCCGAAGCTGATGGCGCTCGAACTGTTCAAGCCGTTCATCTTCAACAAGCTGGAAGTGATGGGCGTTGCCACGACCATCAAGGCTGCGAAGAAGGAAGTCGAGAACCAGACGCCGGTGGTGTGGGACATCCTCGAAGAGGTGATCCGCGAGCACCCGGTGATGCTGAACCGTGCGCCGACGCTGCACCGTCTCGGTATCCAGGCGTTCGAGCCGGTCCTGATCGAAGGCAAGGCGATCCAGCTGCACCCGCTCGTCTGCGCGGCGTTCAACGCCGACTTCGACGGTGACCAGATGGCCGTTCACGTGCCGCTGTCGCTCGAAGCGCAGATGGAAGCGCGCACGCTGATGCTGGCGTCGAACAACGTGCTGTTCCCGGCCAACGGCGATCCGTCGATCGTGCCGTCGCAGGATATCGTGCTGGGTCTGTACTACGCGACCCGCGAAGCGGTCAACGGCAAGGGCGAAGGCCTGTCGTTCACGGGCGTGTCGGAAGTCATCCGCGCGTACGAGAACAAGGAAGTCGAGCTGGCCTCGCGCGTCAACGTGCGGATCACCGAAATGGTCCACAACGAAGACACGTCGGAAGGCGCACCGCCGTTCGTGCCGAAGATCTCGCTGTACGCGACGACCGTCGGTCGCGCGATCCTGTCGGAGATCCTGCCGCACGGCCTGCCGTTCTCGGTGCTGAACAAGCCGCTGAAGAAGAAGGAAATCTCGCGCCTGATCAACACGGCGTTCCGCAAGTGCGGTCTGCGTGCGACGGTCGTGTTCGCCGACCAGCTGATGCAGTCGGGTTTCCGTCTCGCGACGCGTGCCGGCATCTCGATCTGCGTGGACGACATGCTCGTGCCGCCGCAGAAGGAAACGATCGTCGGCGACGCCGCGAAGAAGGTGAAGGAGTACGACCGCCAGTACATGTCGGGTCTCGTCACCGCGCAGGAACGCTACAACAACGTGGTCGACATCTGGTCGGCAACGTCGGAAGCGGTCGGCAAGGCGATGATGGAGCAGCTGTCGACGGAGCCGGTGACGGACCGCGACGGCAACGAGACGCGCCAGGAGTCGTTCAACTCGATCTACATGATGGCCGACTCGGGCGCCCGGGGTTCGGCGGTGCAGATTCGTCAGCTGGCCGGTATGCGTGGCCTGATGGCGAAGCCGGACGGCTCGATTATCGAGACGCCGATTACCGCGAACTTCCGCGAAGGTCTGAACGTGTTGCAGTACTTCATCTCGACCCACGGTGCACGTAAGGGTCTGGCTGATACGGCACTGAAGACCGCGAACTCGGGTTACCTGACGCGTCGTCTGGTCGACGTCACGCAGGATCTGGTCGTGGTGGAAGACGATTGCGGCACGTCGAACGGCGTGGCGATGAAGGCGCTGGTCGAAGGCGGTGAAGTCGTCGAAGCGCTGCGCGACCGTATCCTCGGCCGCGTCGCGGTCGCGGACGTCGTGAATCCGGAAACGCAGGAAACGCTGTACGAATCGGGCACGCTGCTCGACGAAACGGCGGTCGAGGAAATCGAACGCCTCGGCATCGACGAAGTGCGCGTGCGCACGCCGCTGACCTGCGAAACGCGTTACGGCCTGTGCGCGGCCTGCTACGGCCGCGACCTCGGCCGCGGCTCGCTCGTGAACGTCGGCGAAGCGGTCGGCGTGATCGCGGCGCAGTCGATCGGCGAACCGGGCACGCAGCTGACGATGCGTACGTTCCACATCGGTGGTGCGGCATCGCGTGCGGCAGTGGCTTCGTCGGTCGAAGCGAAGAGCAACGGTATCGTCCGCTTCACGGCGACGATGCGCTACGTCACGAACGCGAAGGGCGAGCAGATCGTCATTTCCCGTTCGGGCGAAGCGATGATCACCGACGACTTCGGTCGCGAGCGCGAGCGTCACAAAGTGCCGTACGGCGCGACGCTGCTGCAGCTCGACGGCGCGACCATCAAGGCCGGCACGCAGCTCGCCACGTGGGATCCGCTGACGCGTCCGATCATCACCGAGTACGGTGGTACGGTGAAGTTCGAGAACGTCGAGGAAGGCGTGACCGTCGCGAAGCAGATCGACGACGTGACCGGCCTGTCGACGCTGGTCGTGATCGACGTGAAGCGCCGCGGTTCGCAGGCTTCGAAGAGCGTGCGTCCGCAGGTGAAGCTGCTCGACGCGAACGGCGAGGAAGTGAAGATTCCGGGCACGGAGCACGCAGTGCAGATCGGCTTCCAGGTCGGCGCGCTGATCACCGTGAAGGATGGCCAGCAGGTGCAGGTCGGTGAAGTGCTCGCACGTATCCCGACGGAAGCGCAGAAGACGCGTGACATTACCGGCGGTCTGCCGCGGGTGGCGGAACTGTTCGAAGCGCGTTCGCCGAAGGATGCCGGCATTCTCGCGGAAGTCACCGGTACGACGTCGTTCGGCAAGGACACGAAGGGCAAGCAGCGTCTCGTCATCACGGACCTCGAGGGCAACCAGCACGAGTTCCTGATCGCGAAGGAAAAGCAGGTTCTGGTTCACGATGCCCAGGTCGTCAACAAGGGCGAAATGATCGTGGACGGTCCGGCCGATCCGCACGACATCCTGCGTCTGCAGGGTATCGAGGCGCTGTCGCGCTACATCGTCGACGAAGTGCAGGACGTGTACCGTCTGCAGGGCGTGAAGATCAACGACAAGCACATCGAGGTGATCGTTCGCCAGATGCTGCGTCGTGTGCAGATCACCGACAACGGCGATACGCGCTTCATCCCGGGCGAACAGGTCGAGCGTTCCGACATGCTGGACGAGAACGATCGCATGATCGCCGAGGGCAAGCGTCCGGCTTCGTACGACAACGTGCTGCTCGGTATCACGAAGGCGTCGCTGTCGACCGACTCGTTCATCTCCGCGGCATCGTTCCAGGAAACGACCCGCGTGCTGACCGAAGCGGCGATCATGGGCAAGCGCGACGATCTGCGCGGCCTGAAGGAAAACGTGATCGTCGGCCGTCTGATTCCGGCCGGTACGGGTCTCGCGTTCCACAAGGCACGCAAGGCGAAGGAATCGTCGGATCGCGAGCGTTTCGACCAGATCGCAGCGGAAGAGGCATTCGACTTCGGCACGCCGAGCGCGCCGGCGGAAGAGCCGCAACACCCGGCAGCCGAGTAAGCGCGGCGCGGCGCAAGCCGCGTTGCCTTGCTATCATCGCTGTCACCGAAACCGCCCGGTTCTGCCGGGCGGTTTTTTTTCATCCTTCGTTCCCGCGCATGACGTGCCTGTGCCGCGCCGGCGCATGCGCCGCGATCGCGTTCGGCATGACCGCGACAGGCCCGTGATGCACGCGAACGAACCCTGACCGAATGGCCAACATCGTGCGATTCGCCACGCGTCGCGCGAGCGGGTTGTTAAAATTGCGGTCATCGTTTAGCCGTCCCTGGTCTCATTCATGTCCCGCGCCCTCGAAATACTCGACGAAGTCTTTGGTTACTCCGCCTTTCGCGGCCAGCAGGGCGAGATCGTCGAGCACGTCGCCGGCGGCGGCGATTGTCTCGTGCTGATGCCGACCGGCGGCGGCAAGTCGCTGTGCTACCAGATCCCCGCGCTGCTGCGCCGCGAGGCTGGGCAGGGCGCCGGCATCGTCGTGTCGCCGCTGATCGCGCTGATGCAGGACCAGGTCGCCGCGTTGAGCGAAGTCGGCGTGCGCGCGGCCTACCTGAATTCGACGCTGTCGGGCGCCGAGGCCGCGGCCACCGAGCGCGCGCTGCGCGAAGGCGAAATCGATTTGCTGTACGTCGCGCCGGAGCGGTTGATGACCGGGCGCTTCCTCGAGCTGCTCGAGCGCGCGAAGATCGGCCTGTTCGCGATCGACGAAGCGCACTGCGTGTCGCAATGGGGGCACGATTTCCGCCCGGAATACATTCAGCTGTCGGTGCTGCACGAGCGCTTCCCGTCGGTGCCGCGCATCGCGCTGACCGCCACTGCCGATGCGATCACGCGCGACGAAATCATCCATCGTCTCGCGCTCGACGACGCGCGCGTGTTCGTGTCGAGCTTCGACCGCCCGAACATCCGCTACCGGATTGTCGAAAAGGACAACGCGCGTTCGCAACTGCTCGACTTCATCCGCGCCGAGCACACGAATGCCGACGGCACGACGGACGCCGGCGTCGTCTATTGCCTGTCGCGCCGCAAGGTCGAGGAAACAGCCGAATGGCTGAAGGCGCAGGGCGTGCGCGCGCTGCCGTATCACGCGGGCATGGAGTTCGAGGTGCGGCAGAAGCACCAGGAAATGTTCCAGCGCGAGGAAGGCATCGTGATGTGCGCGACGATCGCGTTCGGCATGGGCATCGACAAGCCCGACGTACGCTTCGTCGCGCACCTCGATTTGCCGAAGAGCGTCGAAGGCTACTACCAGGAAACCGGCCGCGCGGGCCGCGACGGGATGCCCGCGAACGCGTGGATGGCGTACGGCCTCGGCGACGTCGTCCAACAGCGCAAGATGATCGACGAGTCGGACGCGGACGACGCGCACAAGCGCGTGCAGACGTCGAAGCTCGACGCGCTGCTCGGGCTGTGCGAGACGATCTCGTGCCGCCGCGTCCGGCTGCTGAACTACTTCGGCGAGGCGAGCCAGCCGTGCGGCAACTGCGACACGTGCCTCGAGCCGCCCGATTCATGGGACGCGACGCGCGAGGCGCAGATGGCGCTGTCGTGCGTGTTCCGCGCGCAGCGCGCAAGCGGCTTCAACTTCGGCGCGAGCCATCTGATCGAGATCCTGCGCGGCGGCCGCACCGAGAAGGTGCTGCAGCGCGGCCATGACCAGCTGAGCACGTTCGGGATCGGTGCGGCGCTGTCCGAGCCCGAGTGGCGCGCGATTTTCCGGCAGCTGGTCGCGTACGGCTACCTGGCCGTCGATCATGGCGGCTTCGGCGCGCTGGTGCTCACCGAGGCCGCGAAGCCGGTGCTGAAGAACGAGGAAAAGGTCACGCTGCGCCGCTACGTGAAGCCGCAGCGCACGCGCCAGTCGTCGAGCCGCAGCGGCACGCGCGTCGACCCGACGGCCGGCATGGGCGCCCGCGAGCGCGCACGGTGGGACGCGCTGCGCGCCTGGCGCGCGGAAACCGCGAAGACGGACGGCGTGCCGGCCTACGTGATCTTCCACGACGCGACGCTCGCCGAAATCGCGCGCAACGCGCCGGAGACGATCGAGGACCTGCGCCACATCCCCGGCATGGGCGTGCGCAAGCTCGAGCGCTTCGGCGACGAGATCATCGACGTCGTCGAATCGGCCTGACACAGCGTTCCGACCCCTGCTGTAAACCGCGCGCTCGGCCGGCAAATCACGCAAGCCGTTGACTTAGTTGGCATTTCCGGAATATCATGCTGGGTTCCGGTATTCGGTGGGCCGAGTCGCGTTCGACAGTTCGCACCCGATTCGCCGGTTCGGAAGTCAACTGTGCGTCGATTCTCGCTTTGCCCGAAATCGGCGTGCAGATTTTGTTCAATTTCAGGAATAAACAATGCCAACCATCAACCAACTGGTTCGCAAAGGCCGTCAGTCGGAAACGACGAAGAGCAAGAGCCCGGCCCTGCAGGACTGCCCCCAGCGTCGCGGCGTGTGCACCCGTGTGTACACGACGACGCCGAAGAAGCCTAACTCGGCACTCCGTAAGGTCGCCAAGGTTCGTCTGACGAACGGCTTCGAAGTGATTTCGTACATCGGCGGTGAAGGCCACAACCTGCAGGAACACTCGGTTGTGCTGATCCGCGGCGGCCGTGTGAAGGACTTGCCGGGTGTGCGTTACCACATGGTTCGCGGCTCGCTGGATACCCAGGGCGTCAAGGACCGTAAGCAAGCGCGTTCGAAGTACGGCGCGAAGCGTGCAAAGGCTGCCAAGTAAGCAGTTTTTGATCAGGGATCGCCGCAGGGCGGTCAAGGCGGGAGTGCCGGATTGCCGGTGCTGTCGAGTAAGTGGTCACCCGGCCAAGCTGGTTAGTCGTGAAGATGTGATCGGGTTTGTTGGTGGCCGCGGAGCTGAATCCAGCTCCAACTGAACAAGTAAAGGAAGAATCATGCCGCGTCGTCGCGAAGTCCCCAAGCGGGAAGTGTTGCCGGATCCGAAGTTCGGTAACGTTGATGTTGCCAAGTTCATGAACATGCTGATGCTGTCCGGCAAGAAGTCGGTCGCAGAGCGCATCGTTTATGGCGCATTCGAACAAATCCAGACCAAGGGTGGCAAGGACCCGCTGGAAGTGTTCACGGTTGCGCTCAACAACGTGAAGCCGGTGGTCGAAGTGAAGAGCCGTCGCGTTGGTGGTGCCAACTATCAAGTTCCGGTCGAAGTGCGCCCGTCGCGTCGTATGGCATTGGCGATGCGCTGGCTGCGTGAGGCTGCGAAGAAGCGCAGCGAGAAGTCGATGGCCCTGCGCCTGGCAGGTGAACTCTCCGAAGCGGCCGAAGGCCGTGGCGGCGCGATGAAGAAGCGCGACGAAGTTCACCGCATGGCAGAAGCCAACCGCGCGTTCTCGCATTTCCGTTTCTAAGCGCCTGGCAGGGCTGTTTGCGGAAATAAATTCCGGGCGGGTGCGCTTTTCAGGCGCCTCGCCCGTTTGTGTTGAGGCGTGATGCGGCAGGGCTGCATCACGTCATCCCAGTAGAGGATCAAAGTGGCTCGCAAGACTCCTATCGAGCGCTACCGCAATATCGGTATTAGCGCTCACATCGACGCCGGCAAAACGACGACGACCGAGCGCATTCTGTTTTACACCGGTGTGAACCACAAGATCGGTGAAGTCCACGACGGCGCAGCCACGATGGACTGGATGGAGCAGGAACAGGAACGTGGCATCACGATCACGTCCGCTGCTACCACGGCCTTCTGGAAGGGCATGGGCGGCAACTATCCGGAACACCGCATCAACATCATCGACACCCCGGGCCACGTCGACTTCACGATCGAAGTGGAGCGCTCGATGCGCGTGCTCGACGGCGCGTGCATGGTGTACTGCGCAGTGGGCGGCGTGCAGCCGCAGTCGGAAACGGTGTGGCGCCAGGCGAACAAGTACAAGGTGCCGCGTCTCGCGTTCGTCAACAAGATGGACCGTACCGGCGCGAACTTCTTCAAGGTCTACGACCAGCTCCGTCTGCGCCTGAAGGCGAACCCGGTTCCGGTCGTGGTGCCGATCGGCTCGGAAGAAAACTTCAAGGGCGTGGTCGACCTGATCAAGATGAAGGCGATCATTTGGGACGAAGCGTCGCAAGGCACGAAGTTCGACTACGTCGACATCCCGGCCGAGCTCGCGGAAACCTGCAAGGAATGGCGCGAAAAGATGGTCGAAGTGGCTGCCGAAGCCAGCGAAGACCTGATGAACAAGTACCTGGAAGAAGGCGATCTGCCGGAAGCCGACATCGTCAAGGCGCTGCGTGATCGTACGATCGCGTGCGAAATCCAGCCGATGCTGTGCGGTACCGCGTTCAAGAACAAGGGCGTGCAGCGTATGCTCGACGCCGTGATCGACTTCCTGCCGTCGCCGGTCGACATCCCGCCGGTCAAGGGCGAACTCGAAAACGGCGAAGAAGCCGAGCGCAAGGCGTCGGACGAAGAGAAGTTCTCGTCGCTCGCGTTCAAGATCATGACCGACCCGTTCGTCGGCCAGCTGATCTTCTTCCGTGTGTACTCGGGCGTCGTCAATTCGGGCGACACGCTGCTGAACTCGACCAAGGGCAAGAAGGAACGCCTCGGCCGTATTCTGCAGATGCACGCGAACCAGCGTGAAGAAATCAAGGAAGTCCGCGCAGGCGACATCGCCGCAGCGGTCGGCCTGAAGGAAGCGACCACGGGCGACACGCTGTGCGACCCGGCGAACCCGATCGTTCTCGAACGCATGGTGTTCCCGGAGCCGGTGATTTCGCAGGCAGTCGAGCCGAAGACCAAGGCCGACCAGGAAAAGATGGGCCTCGCGCTGAACCGTCTGGCTCAGGAAGACCCGTCGTTCCGCGTGCAGACCGACGAAGAGTCGGGCCAGACCATCATTTCGGGCATGGGCGAGCTCCACCTCGAAATTCTGGTCGACCGGATGAAGCGTGAATTCGGCGTGGAAGCGACCGTCGGCAAGCCGCAGGTTGCGTACCGCGAAACGATCCGTTCGACGGCGAAGGATGTCGACGGCAAGTTCGTCAAGCAGTCGGGTGGTCGCGGCCAGTACGGTCACGCGGTCATCACGCTCGAGCCGAACGAACAAGGCAAGGGCTACGAGTTCTTCGACGAGATCAAGGGTGGTGTGATTCCGCGCGAATACATCCCGGCGGTCGACAAGGGTATCCAGGACACGCTGAAGTCGGGCGTGCTGGCTGGCTTCCCGGTCGTCGACGTGAAGGTTCACCTGACGTTCGGTTCGTACCACGACGTTGACTCGAACGAAAACGCGTTCCGCATGGCCGGTTCGATGGCGTTCAAGGAAGCGATGCGCAAGGCGAACCCGGTCGTCCTCGAGCCGATGATGGCTGTCGAAGTCGAGACGCCGGAAGACTACATGGGCAACGTGATGGGCGACCTGTCGGGCCGTCGCGGTATCGTCCAGGGCATGGAAGACATGGTCGGCGGCGGCAAGATCGTGCGCGCCGAAGTGCCGCTGTCGGAAATGTTCGGTTACTCGACGTCGCTGCGTTCGCTGACGCAAGGTCGTGCAACGTACACGATGGAGTTCAAGCACTACGCTGAAGCTCCGCGCAACGTTGCCGAAGCGATCATCAGCGCGAAGTCGAAGTAAATCTGCAGCTACCAACCGATAATTTTTGAAAGAAGAGAATCATGGCAAAAGGTAAATTTGAGCGGACCAAGCCGCACGTGAACGTTGGTACGATTGGTCACGTTGACCACGGCAAGACGACGCTGACGGCAGCGATCACGACGGTTCT
>NZ_CADFEH010000067.1:0-17390 GCF_902833155.1 Burkholderia sp. BCC1047
CGTTTCAGAAACAGCACGACACAGCCAAAAAAGGAGAGAAAGAAGACCCAGATACCCACCGAATAACCCGCAAAGCTGGTCCAAGGGGTGGGTCAGAATTCAATGCAAATCGTGGGTCAGGATTCCATGCAAATCAACACGCCTGTCATTCATTGCGATACCGCCGGCGCGGCCGGCTGGCAGAACAGCTCGCCATTGGCGGCCATATAGTCGGCCAGTCGCCCCGCGTCACGTACATCGAACAGCAACACGCTGGACTCATTCGCATTGAGCACCGCAAGCCGGCTGCCGTCCTGATTGAACGCGAGCGCAAGCGGCCATTCGCCAGTACGATAGGCCGCACGCAGCATGCCGGTCGCGCGCTCGGCCACCAGCGCCGTGTTCTCCTGCGGCAGGCTGAGCGCGATCAGGCGGCCGTCCGGGCTAAACGCGACGTGGTAACTCGTCAGCGCACGACAATACCGAGCTGCCTGGCGCGGCTTCAACGTGTTCGCGTCGTAGGTCGCGACGCCGTCGCGAAACCGCGCAACCAGTTCGCCGGAACCCGGCTGGACCGCGACGTCGAATGCGTCCGCATTGGCGATCGTGCCGACTGGCGCACGCGTCCGCGTATCGAATGCATCAATGCTGCCCGCCACGCCGTTCGTGACGAACAGGCGCCCTCCGTCCGGCGACAGTGCAAGTGCGGCAGGCCGCCCGAACGGCTGGTTGCCGGCGTTCCCGCCGCTCAATGCAATCGGCTTGCCGAGCGTGCGGAACGTCGCGAGGTCGACGACGGATACTGAGTTGGCGACCACGTTGAGCACGTACGCGCGCGTGCCGTCCGGCGACACCGCGACAGCCTGCGGAAAGCGCTGCACCTTCGCGACGCCGTCGACCTGCCCGCTGTCGAGGTCGAGCTTCGCCAGCGAATCGGCATGCATCGAGCTGACATATGCATGGCGTTCGTCCGCAGCGATCGCGATGCCCGCGGCGCCCGTCCCGCGGCAGAAGTTGTGGGGACAACCGTCTTTCACCGCCTTCGCCGGCCGCTCGCCAAGCTCGCGCAAGCGCCGCCCGGCCGCCACGTCGATCACCGCGACGGTGTTGTCGCCGTTGCTGGTGACGTACAGGCGCTTGCCATCCGGTCCGAATGCGATGCCGGCCGGCCCGTCACCGACCGCGATGGCGACCGGTGTATCGGTCGCTGCGGACGGGGCCGGTGCAGACCCGGTCTGCGCGCACGCGCCGGCCGCCAGCATCGCGAGCGCCGCGGGAAACACGGCGCAATGCAGCACGCGCAACTTGAAATCGACCGTCACTCTTTCGCTCCTGGAAAGGGGCACGCAGCATCGAACGCGGCGTCACCACACACTCACGTCCCGCAGTACCGCACCATATCCCGCATACAGATTGCCGTCGGGCAGCAACCGCAACTGCGCGAGTTGCCGATGCACGACCGGCAGGTTATGGAACGGCATCCGCGTGAACAGATGATGTTCGATGTGGAAATGAATCGCGTGCGGGCCGAACAGGAACGTCTGCCATGAACGCCGGACGATCGTGCGCGCGTTGCGGCTCTGATCGGCGCCGGCCGGCAGCCCCGCGTGCTCGAAGATCGCGCGCACCTGCCCGGCGAACGGCAACAAGGTGACGGACGGCACGATCCACAACGCGACGTACAGCAGCGGATGTCCGGCCAGCGCGAGCGCGCCGAACAGCACGCCGTTGCCGGCCAGCATCGATGCGATCTCCCACGCCGCATACGCACGCGATTTTTCGACCTTCGGCAACGCATGCGCGAACGCGCCGCGCGCGAGCTTCACGACGCTCGTCACGTAGCCGACGCCGCACGCATACGCGAGCAGGCGGACGATCAACCGCCGGCGCGTCACCGGATAGTCGCGCACGCCGAACAGCAGCGCGACGGGGTCGTCCGCTTGCATCGGCGCGCGATGGTGCTTCAGATGGCCCGCCCGATACGTGCGCAGCGACAGCCATAGCGGGCCGGCCGCGAGCAGTTGCCCGAGCACGTCGTTGACGCGCCGGTTCCGCGCAAGCAACCCGTGCGCCCCTTCGTGCATCATGACCGCGAGCGCGAGCTGGCTGCGCGCGATCACGATCGCCGCGCA
This sequence comes from Burkholderia sp. BCC1047, assembly GCF_902833155.1. Taxonomy (NCBI): domain Bacteria; kingdom Pseudomonadati; phylum Pseudomonadota; class Betaproteobacteria; order Burkholderiales; family Burkholderiaceae; genus Burkholderia; species Burkholderia sp. BCC1047. The sequence continues at coordinate 2,112 of NZ_CADFEH010000067.1, forward strand.
CGCGTAGGCCAGCGGATGCGCAAACGCGATCGCAGCGGCAAACGCGGCGGCAATCATCAGCCAGTCACCCGCCAGCGCCATGCCGACACGCGCCGCGCTCACGCGAAACAGCCCGGGATCGGGCACGAACCGGGCGAGCCCGACGTTCGGTCCGGCGCGGTGAACGTGCGCCTCCGTCATGCGAGCCTCCTGCGCGGCGAACGCCGCTCGACCCACAGCGCACTGACCGCCGCGAGCACGAACCCGCCCAGCACGTCCGCGACCGTATGCTGCTTGAGCGTCAGCGTCGACGCGCAGATCAGCAGCCCGATCGCCGCCGCGACACTCCGGCGCCGGTCCACCAGCATCCGGCACGCGAGACACGTCACCGCGACATGCAGGCTCGGGAAGCCGTTGGCCGCAAGATCGAGCGCCCACATGCGCGCCAGACGCCGACGCACGAATGCATTGCCGATCTCGGCGATGTCGGGCCGCGGCACAGCTTCCGGAAATAGCAGGAAGCAGGCCACGCCGAGCACGAACGCGATCAGCACGGCCTCCCTGAACGCGGCGAACGCGGACGGTCGCGCGTACGCGGCGAGCGCAATCACGAACGGAAAGAACGCGACATAGACGAACCACGACCATGCGATGAACGGAATCCGCGCATCGATCGCCGTGGCCAGCACGTAGCGCGGCGTGACGCCGCGCTCCAGCAGAAAGAAGATCGCGAGGCCCGCGACCAGGCCGAATGTCGCGGCCAGCATCTGCCGGACATCGGGCCGGCGATCGTCCTGAAACATGCGCGTATTCATCGCGGCGCTGGTGCCTCGCATCGGGTTGCCGCGTCGGCCGCTCGCGCATGCGGACCCAGCGCGAGGAGGTGCGATGTCCACGCGTCGACACGCGCACGCGCATGCTCGCGGCCCGCTCGCGTCCCCGCCGGCGTACCGGGATCGCGCATCAGTTCGATCGACGCCTGCTCGACCTCGCGCCGGAATGCAGCCGCATCGCCCCGCCATGTGACCACGCGGTGCACGAGTTGCAGCCGTGCCGCGCGCGCGGCGTTGCTCGCCTGTTCGGGCTGATCGGTCTGCACGAGCAGGATCGGACGGCGATACACGCGCGCGATCGACAGCGCGGCCATGCCGGGCGCCGACACGATCAACGGCGCATGCGCGGCGCGCGTCGGCCAGTCGGCATCGACGCCGGTCCAGCCGTCGTGTCCGGCGTAGCCCTCGCCCACGCGGTGGGCGGCGAGCCCCGCGTCGCGCATGCCGGCCGACAGCGCATCGGCGAGCGCGACGTCGCGAAAGTGCGGATTCAGATAAACGGCCGCCGCAACGCATTCGTGCGCCGGCCGTTCGGCAACGATCGGCACCGGCGTCGGCAACCGGCGATGCCGGTGCAAGTGCGGCGCATCGTCGGCGAAGTCGTACGCGAAATCGTGCTCGATACGGGCCCGCGCCGCATCGATCTGCCAGTCGACGATCCGCGCGAAAGCGCGCGCCAGCACGCGCGGCAGTCGTGCATCGAAATTCGCGGTCAACGCGCGGCGCAGGCTGCCGCCATACACGTGGACGACGCGACGCCGCCAGCCCGGCACCGCCCCCATGAACAGCAGCGCCGGATGAAACGAGTCGTTAACCACGAGATCCGCATCGCGAACGATCGCACGCCGCCGCACGATGTCGCGCAGCATGCGGGTCGGCCTGAACACGTAGTGCGCGACATTGCGATCGGTCGCGTCGCGCAGCATGTTCTGCCGCTCGTCGAACTGCACCGCGTAGTGCCGCGACAACACGTCCGCGTCGATGCCGAACGCGGCGAGAAATGCCTGCCCGGCGTCGGACGTCGTCAGCACGTCGACCTGCGCGCCGGCCGCGCGCAATGCATGCACGAGCAGTTGCGCGCGCATCAGATGGCCGCGCGCGTCGGCGGTCGCGAGATAGACGATGCGCGGCATCATGCGCGCGGACGAAGCGACTGGAGCCACCCGGCCGCGACCATCGCCAGCGCGCCCGTCACGCCGAAACCGGCTTCGATCGCGCGGATCTCGTCCAGCAACGCGGCGAGCGACGCGGCCTCGGACGGCTCGACGAGGCGGCGCAGCGTATCGGCGCAAAGCCGGACGTGGCGCGTCTCGTCGGCGAGCACGCGCGACAGCAACGGATACAGCGGATGCGCGTCGCCGATCGTCGCGCAGTGGCGCGCGAGCACGCGCATCGCCATCTGTTCCGCGCACAGGCCGGTCGCATACGCGGGCACGAGTACGCCTTGCGCGAAATGCGGTGCGTAGCGCTGCGCCAGACGACGCCATCGCACGATCTTGCGCCGGCTCAGCCAGTCGGGTTCGTGCGGGCCGGTCGACACGTCGACGCCGCGCCGGCGCAGCGCATCGGCAAATGCGGCCGCGTGGCGGCGCTCGTCCGCGAGATGCTGGTCGATGCGCGGCGCGAGCCAGTCCGGCGGCTGTCCGGTCCAGTCCTCGTGCAGCGCGCACTCGGTCGCTTCTTCGCCGATCAGGTACATGCGCAGCATCCAGCGCTCGCCATGCATGCTGCGATGCAGTTGCCGGATCGCCGCCCGCTTGATGCGATCGACGAGATACGCGCGCATCCGCGCCGTGCCGCGTAACACGGGCGCATCGAGACAATCGAAGCGCTCGCCGTGCCCGGCCTGCGACGACACCGGCAATTCGCTTGCCGCGGTCATGCCGGCTCGCCGCGCGCCGATGAAGATGGCGTCGCGGCAGCCGCCGGATCGCGACGCCAGCCGAGGATCAGCCCGACGAAGCTTTCCTGCATGAACGCATGCGCGGAGGCGGCCGCGCCCGCGAACGCTTCCTCTCGACCATTCACGCGCAGATAGCCGCTGCCGTCGCGCGCGCCGAACTCGATCCGGTCGTTCTTCCGAAAGCCGCGCTCGCGCACGTCCTTCACGAGTGCGCTGCCGTCAAGGCCGAACAGGAACAGCTCGCGCTGTGCGACCCACACCGGAATGTGATTGCTCAGCGCGTCGAAGCGGATCGACCACGTGCCGGACGCGAGCGCGCGATCGACGTCGGCATCGTGCGGCGCGTTCGACGTGAAGCTCGCGCGCGCGACCGCCTTCGTCAGGCCGCCGACACCGAGCGCGATCGTGATGTCGTCCGCCAACGGCTGCTTCGGATCGGTCGCACTCACCTTCACGAGATGGCGCGCCAGCCGCGAGGCGAGCGACGGATGCGCGAACAGCGCAAGCGTTTCGTCCGGCGTGAGCACGTCGCGCTCACGATCGCCGTCCTTCACGCGCACACGATACGGATCGATCCGCACATCGGTGAACGAGCCGTGCACGGGCGCATGGACGTACACGTCGCGGTCCCATTTCCGGCCGTCGCGACGCAGCAGAACGTGCACGCTCAACGGCACGCGCCGCCCGTCGGCATCGACGCCCGTGCCTTGCAGCAGCACGTCGCCGAGCACGTCCTTCGTGCGGCGGTTCGCCTCGCTCGAGAAGACGATCGCGTGCGCATCGGTGTCGATGCTCGCATGACCGTCGGGCGCATCGAGCGCGATGCGATTGCAGTCCGACGCGGCCGCATTCGCGAACGGGCAGCCGCTTTGCGACATGAAGTGATAAATCCCGCGCCCCGCATGATCGACCGGTGCGGCATTGGCGCCGACGCTGGCGGCAAGCAGGGCGAGACAGGCAATGCGAGTGGCGAGTGAGGGCATGGTCGTCGTCGGAACAGAATCAGGATGTCGAAGTGTCGTGGCCGCCGGGCGCGCCGCCGTTTCAATGACGGTGATAGGACAGCGCATCGAGATCGCGCCGGGTCGATGCGCGTCCCGTGAGCCCGAAACCGCGCGCGAGCGCGCCGAGCGTATCGACGGCGGACGCGGCGATCGTGACGCCGGCAGCCGCGAGATAGCGCGCGGCGCCCAGTCGCGGCGACTGCTGGCGATCGAGCGCGCGCAGGCTGTAGCCGAGCCGCATCGCCATCACGCAGAACGGGCCGAGCGGGCCGCTGCGGCCGAGCCACTGCCATCGACGCGGCAGGTACGCGTTCACGAGATACGGCGTCAGCCCGACGCTGTCCTCGCCGCGCATCCAGCGCAGCTTCAGCGACTCGCGATGCGTGTCCGGCAGCCGATGCTCGGTATGCGCGGCCGGCGCGAATTCGACGGCCACGCCGGCCGCCTGCATCCGCAGCCCCATCACCTGGCAATGCGCGCGATAGACGCCGTCGAGCGGCTCATAGCGAAATTGCGCGAACACGTCACGCCGAAACGCGACGTTGTTCGCGTAGAAGTTGCGCGTCGCGCCATCACGCAGCGGGCTCGGGAAATACATGAAATCGATCGACGTCAGCGCGATGCCGAGCACGTCGGGCGCGTAGCTGGTTCGCCCCGCCACCGCGACGGGCGCGTCGCCCGCGTCGCGTGCGAACGGCGCGAGCAGGTGCTCGAGCCAGTCGTCGGCCGGCCGGCAATCGGCATCGCCGAATACGACGACGTCGCAGCGATCGGCATCGACGCGATCGAAGCCGTCGTTCTTCGCATCATAGTAGCCGGTGCTCGCGCCGATCTCGACGAAGTCGATCGGGCGGCCGGCCAGCGCGGCGATTTCCGCGCACGCGTCGGCGGGCAGGCCGTCATGCGTGATGATCCATTGCGCAAGGGCGGCCGGCGGCACGGTCTGTTTCGACAGCGCCGCCACGAGGCGTTTCAGGCTGTCGACGGCCTGCGCGAGGCCCGCGCCGCCGCGCAGGTTGTTGGTCTCCAGCACAAGCGCGGCCCGCGCGGCCACGGAACGGGCGGCCGCGCGCGTCCGCGCTGCGGTGTCGGTGACGTTCGGCATCCGGAATATCTCCATCGTCATGCGCGGCGGCATGGACAAAACGAAAGGACGGCGGGCCTGCGGCACGCCGGCGAATGCGGGCGGCGCGGACATCGTCGCGCAGCGGGCGGCCTCGGCGGGCGCCCGCTGCGCGTGCCGTCACTCCTGGATCGACGGCGCGGAATCGGCGTCGGTATAGCGTGGCTTCGCGTTCTGCAAGTCGCGCGTGTTCTTCTGCACGGCCACCGAGCCGAACAGCGCGAGCACGAACGACATCGCGTAAAAGCCCTTCTCGCTCAATTGCAGCGTCGCGTTGAAGAGACCGACGATCAGCAGCGCGATCGACAGCAGCAGCGCGATCCAGCTGAGGCCGTAGTAGATGCCGGTGACGGGAATGCCTTCGGCGCGGTCGCGCACGCTCTTTTGCAGCGAGATTGCCGCATAGAGGCCGAACACCAGCACGGTGAAGTAGTAACCCTTCTCGTTGAGCTGCATGCCGGCGTTCCAGAGCCCGATCAGGAAGGCCGCGAAACCGGCGATCAGCGCGGCCCACGATGCGGCCACGAACGCGAACGACGGTTGCTGGATGGTGGTCTGGTTCATTGCGTTGCCCTCTCTTTCTTGTTGTTCGAAATCGTTGTCATTGAACTGCGTTTTGCGCATGGTAGCAGCTTTGGCGCGCGTCACGACGGCCCCGCCGCGCATCCGCCGCAAGCGCGAGCCGCGGTTGATGCAATGCATCCATGCGACGATTGCGCTGAAAATTGACACCCTGACGTATCCACACCCTCCTCGACAGCGATCAGAATAGCGTTGCATCGCCCGAGATCGCGGCGCCCGCCGCCCTCCTCACTCTTCTCGACAAGGACGCATCATGCTGAACTGGAACGAATACCGGAAGGAACTCTCGACGCGTATCGGCGACATCGCCAAGCTGTCGCCCGATACGCTGGCCGGTTACCAGGCGCTGGCCGGCGCCGGCGCCAAGACGGGCCATCTCGACGCGAAAACGCGCGAGCTGATCGCGCTCGCGGTGGCCGTCACGACGCGCTGCGACGGCTGTATCGCCGTGCATACGGCCGAAGCGGCCAAGCATGGCGCGACCAAGGGGGAAGTGGCGGAAGCGCTCGGCGTCGCGATCGCGTTGAATGCGGGCGCGGCGCTCGTCTATTCGGCGCGCGTGATGGACGCGCTCGGCGACTGAGCCGGCGCGGTGCGGCACGATCGTCGTGCCGCACCCCATTCATTGTTGCGTTGCGTGGCGCCCGGCCGCCGGCTGGGCGATTGCGTATCGCGCGCACGAGCCTGCCATGTGTGACGAATGTGGCGACTCGCGTGGACGCGTAAGCGTCCCGGAGTCGGCTACCATGCGCGAACGATCCATCGTGAAGGAGCGCTCCATGTGCCGCTGGCTCGCTTATACGGGTAATCCGATCCATCTGGAAACCGTGCTGTTCCGCGCGAAGCATTCGCTGATCGACCAGAGCCTGCATTCGGAGCTGGGCGCGACGACCACCAACGGCGACGGCTTCGGCATCGGCTGGTACGGGCATCCCGACGAACTTCCGTTCCGCTATCGCTCCGTGCATCCCGCCTGGAACGACCGCAACCTGCGCGAGGCCGCGCGTGCGATCCGCTCGCCGATGTTCATCGCGCACATTCGCGCGGCGACCGACACGCCCGTGCAGGAAACCAACTGCCATCCGTTCCGCCACGGCCGCTGGCTGTTCGCGCACAACGGGCTGATCCGCGACTTCCACAAGCTGCGCCGCGACCTGACGATGAAGGTCGATCCCGCGCTGTTTCCGACGCTCGAAGGCTCGACCGACTCCGAACTGATGTTCCGCCTCGCGCTGACGTACGGTCTCGAACAGGCGCCGCTGCCGGCGCTCGAACGGATGGTCGGCGTGGTGGAGGAAACCGCCGCGCGGCATCGCGTCGCCGATCCGCTCAACATGACGATCTGCGCGACCGACGGCGAACGGATCGTCGCGGCGCGCTATTCGAGCGAACGGCAATCGCGCTCGCTGTTCCACAGCACGTCGTTCAAGCACCTGCACGCGCTGTATCCGCATAACCCGCGCATCGCGGAAGCAGGCGACGATGCGTTCATGGTCGTGTCGGAGCCGCTCGTCGATCTGCGCGGCGCGTGGGAGGAAGTGCCGGAGGGCATGGCGATCGTCGCGCACGGCGCCGATGTGCAGCAGCGGCCGTTCGGGCCGCGGCACAAATGACGTGCCGCAGTCCTGACGAAATCCAGCGTATTCAGGTAGCGAATACTTCAGCGCGACAGGGCAATCGCGGCGATCCGGCTTTTAACGGGGCCGGCGCTCGGTGCCGCCGACGCAATCGGAAGGGATGCAATCGTCGCCCGGCAAATAAGGTCGGAAAACATGCCCTCGGATAATTCCCCAATTCGATAATGAGTGACAGAGACGCATCGCGACAGCGGCCCGTGCTGGCTATTGCGATTTTTCGCTGAATAAAAAATTAATCCCCTTGTGACTTCATGTCGACTCGGAATCCAGGTCGATAAATCGACACGAGACCGAGAATCCTGTCGACCACATTATTTCGAATCATTACAACGGGCCGGCAATCATTACCGGACGGACGCGGTGTGCACACCATCGCGCCGCTTGAAGGCAAACGCTTATTCCTGATCAAAATATTCAACTTACCAATTTTTAAAGGCACCGTTACAATTCGGCGACGAATGAATTCGCCTCAATAAAGTACGACGCCGTTACCGGCACATCGAATCCGAGATGACGCAAGATCGCCCCAATTCCCGCCCTGTCATGTCGACGGGCAATCAATCCGTGCTTTCCAGCATGAAGCCGGACCATGCGTTCGTGGTATGGCTCACCGGGGTGTCCGGTGCCGGTAAATCGACGCTGTCGAATCTTCTGAAGGAACAGCTCGATGCGCGCGGCCTTCGGACTTTTCTGCTGGACGGCGACCAGCTTCGCGAAGGATTGAACCAGGATCTCGGATTCAGCGACGCAGACCGCCACGAGAACATTCGTCGGACGGCCGAGGTCGCGCGCCTGATGGTGGCTGCCGGCCTCGTCGTCATCGTTGCGCTGATCTCGCCGTTTCGGGACGCACGCGCGAAAGCGCGCGCACGTTTCCCGCAGGGCATGTTTTTCGAAGTCTTCGTCGATGTTGCGCTGGATGTGGCGGAAGCGCGCGACCCCAAAGGGCTCTACGCGCGGGCAAGGCAAGGGACGCTTCGGCAGTTCACCGGCATCGAATCGACCTATGAAAAACCGGTATCGCCCGACGTGCACGTGCGCACGGGCGAAGCAGGTCCGCGGGAATGCGTGCACGCGATCATGCAGAAATTGCCGTTGAACGGCTGATGCACGTCGTCGACCGTCGTCCGCTGCCCGTCGTGAACCTCCATCGCCGCGAACATCGCGCCATCGTTGGCCACCGCGGCGCGACCTGACCGAAAACCAGTCGACCTACATCCCGCTCGGCGCGCGTCACGACAGGCCGGACCTCGAATGGGCGGCACGCACCCACGTCCTGCCCGCTTTTCATTACGTCAACCAATGTCAGCCCGGTTGCCCGCGCTTCACAGGTCAGGTTATAAAAGCGCCTCCCATTCCGGCGCATGCGCCGCCCTTTTACCCTCGACTTCGGAGAACGCGTGATCGATCTCGTCACCGCCCAGCAATTCCTGATGACCCGCGGCCTCGACTTCGGCCTCAACCTCCTCGCCGCGATCGTGTTGTGGTTCGTCGGCCGCTGGGCGATCCGCATCGGTACCCGCCTGCTCGGCAAGGTCGTTCGCCGCAGCGGCAAGGTCGACCCGACGCTCACCGACTACCTGACCTCCGTCGTCGGCGTGCTGCTGACGATCCTGCTCATCCTCGCGATCCTGCAGATCTTCGGCGTACAGACGACCTCGTTCGCCGCGCTGCTCGCCGGCCTCGGCCTCGCGATCGGCACCGCCTGGGGCGGCCTGCTCGCGCATTTCGCCGCCGGCGTGTTCATGCAGGTGCTGCGCCCGTTCAAGATCGGCGACGTGATCAGCGCGGGCGGCGTCACGGGCACCGTGAAGGAACTCGGCCTGTTCGGCACGACGATCATCACCGCCGACAACATCGTGACGATCGTCGGCAACAACAAGATCTTCTCGGACAACATCGCGAACTACAGCGCGACGCCGCACCGCCGCGTCGACCTGACGGCGAAGATCGCGCATAGCGTCGATGCGGCCGATGCGATCAACCGCCTGAAGACGCAGATCCAGCTGGTGCCGAACGTGCTGAAGGTACCGGCGCCGGACGTCGGCGTGCTGCAGTTCACGCCGGAAGGCCCGCTGCTGTTCGTGCGCCCGTCGACTCAGCCGGAGAACTACTGGCAGGTGTACTGCGACACCCATCGCGTGATTCTCGACACGTTCCGCGAAGCCGGCTATCCGACGCCCGAAACGCCGGTCTCGCAACGCAACGCGTAACGAAAGCAGCGGCCGAACCGCACGGACGAAAAAAAAGCGTGGCAGCCGTAAACTGCCACGCTTTTTCATTGCGCCGAAGCGCGTCGCGTCAGTGCCCGCCCGCCTTCGGCGTCCCGTCCGAGCGTCGCCCGCGCACGAGCTTCCATACCGCGCCGAGCGCGACCGGCACGATCGCCGCGCCGATCCCGACCAGCACGATCACGTTCAGGTACTGGCGGACGAACGGGATGTTGCCGAAGAAATACCCGAGCAGCACGAGCAGCAGCACCCACACCAGCGCGCCGATCACGTTGAACAACTGGAAGCGCGCGACGCTCATCGACGACGCCCCCGCGACGAACGGCGCGAACGTGCGCACGACCGGAATGAAGCGCGCGAGCACGATCGTCTTGCCGCCGTGCTTGTCGTAGAACGAGTGGGTCTTCTGCAGCGCGGCGCGATCGAGGAAGCGCTCGAGCACCGGGATATGCGTATTGAACACCTTCGGGCCGACCCAGCGGCCGATCAGGTAGTTCACGGTGTTGCCGGTAATCGCCGCGACGAGCAGCAGCACGATCAGTGCGCCGACGTTCATTTCGCCCGTCGCCGCGAACGCGCCGCCGATGAACAGCAGCGAATCGCCGGGCAGGAACGGGAACACGACGAGGCCCGTCTCGCAGAACACGATCAGGAACAGCACGAGATAGACCCACGCACCGTACTGCCGGATGAAATCGCCGAGGAAAGCGTCGATATGCAGGACAAGGTTGACGAAATGAAGCAGCGTATCCAAATGCGATTCCTCGAAGGCGATGGGGCCGGAACGGCCGGAACAGGCCAGACATGGCCGAGGCGGCCGCCAGCCAAGGCGGCGCGTGCAACGGGGTGATGATACCGAAACTACCTTAAGGCTCCGTGAAAAAACGTAACGGCCGGCCGCCCCGGCACGCGTTCGCGGCCTCGCTATAATTCGGCCATGTCCGATATCACCGAAACGGCCGCGGGCGCCCCGCCCGCCCCCGCCGCGCGCCCGCTGCGCGCGATCCAGCCCCTGCCCGACCAGCTGATCAGCCAGATCGCCGCCGGCGAGGTCGTCGAACGCCCGGCGTCGGTCGTCAAGGAACTGCTCGAGAACGCAATGGATGCCGGCGCAACGACGCTGCGCATCGTGCTGGAAGAAGGCGGCGTCAAGCGCATCTCGATCACCGACGACGGCTGCGGGATTCCGCCGGACGAACTGGCGCTCGCGCTGATGCGCCACGCGACCAGCAAGATCCGCTCGCTCGAGGAGCTCGAGGCGGTCGCGACGCTCGGTTTTCGCGGCGAAGCGCTCGCGTCGATCGCGTCGGTCGCCGAGATGTCGATCACGAGCCGGACGGCCGATGCCGCGCACGCGATGAAGATCGACGCGCAGACGGGCGTGCTGTCGCCCGCCGCCGGCTCGATCGGCACGACGATCGAGGTGCGCGAGCTGTACTTCAACACGCCCGCGCGACGCAAGTTCCTGAAGAGCGAGCAGACCGAATTCGGCCACTGCCTGGAAATGATCCGCCGCGCGGCGCTCGCGCGGCCGGACGTCGCGATCTCGGTGCTGCACAACGGCAAGGCCGTCGAGCACTGGAATGCGACCGAGCCCGCGCAGCGCGTCGCGAAAATCCTCGGCGACAGCTTCGCGACCGCGCACCTGCCGCTCGACGAGCAGGCCGGCCCGCTCGCCGTGTACGGCTGCGCCGGCTTGCCGACCGCGAGCCGCGGGCGCGCCGACCAGCAGTATTTCTTCGTGAACGGCCGCTTCGTGCGCGACAAGCTGCTGACGCACGCGGTGCGTGCGGCCTACGAGGACGTGCTGCACGGCGACCGCTATCCGTCGTACGTGCTGTTCCTCGACCTGCCGCCCGAAGCCGTCGACGTGAACGTGCATCCGTCGAAGATCGAAGTGCGGTTCCGCGATTCGCGCTCGATCCACCAGTACGTGTTCCATGCGGTCCAGCGGGCGCTCGCGCGCCATGCGGGCGCGTCGCCGGAAACCACGGCGGGCGGCCATGCCGCGCATCTCGAACCCGCGCCGCGCGGGCCGTCGTCGTTCCTCGACACGCCGCTCGGCCAAAGCCCGGGCCACGCGAGAGGCGGCAGCGGTGGAATCGGCGGCAGCGGCTTCTCGTCGCCGTCGTCGTCATCGTCGTCCGGCAACACGTGGATGCGTCAGGCGCGGATGACGCAAGGCACGCTGCCCGTCGCGCAGCCGCTCGCGCTCTACGACGCGCTGTTCGGCCGCAAGGACAGCGGCGCGGGCACGCCGGACGGCACGACGCTCATCGCCCGCGATGCGGCCGATTCGGCCGACGCGCCGGTCGCGCCGCTGCCGGGCTTCGCCGCGTCGCCGCTCGCGGCCGGCGCGCACGACGACCAGCCGCTCGGCTTCGCGCTCGGCCAGATCCACGGGATCTACGTGCTGGCACAGAATGCGTACGGCCTCGTGATCGTCGACATGCACGCGGCGCACGAGCGGATCCTGTACGAGCAGTTCAAGAACGCGCTCGCCGACCGCACGGTCGCCGTGCAGTCGCTGCTGCTGCCGATCTCGATGACGGCCACCCCGGTCGAGATCGGCACGGTCGAGGAAGAACGCGACACGCTCGAATCGCTCGGCTTCGACCTCGCGGTGCTGTCGCCGACGACGCTCGCGATCCGCGCGGTGCCGGCGCTGCTGAAGGACGCCGACCTGCAGTCGCTCGCGCGCGCGGTGCTCGCCGACCTGCACGCGTTCGGCGGCTCGCGCGTGCTCACCGAGCGCCAGCACGAACTGCTCGGCACGCTCGCGTGCCATCACGCGGTGCGCGCGAACCGGCGCCTGACGCTCGACGAGATGAACGCGCTGCTGCGCCAGATGGAGGCGACCGAGCGCGCGGACCAGTGCAATCACGGCCGGCCGACCTGGTATCAGCTCACGCTGAACGATCTGGACCGTCTCTTCATGCGCGGGCAATGAGCGCTTCCTCGCAGTCCAGCCCGACGACGATCGCCTGCCTGCTCGGCCCCACCGCTTCGGGGAAGACCGCCGCGGCGCTGGCGCTCGCCGCGCGCCGCCCGATCGAGATCGTCAGCGTCGATTCCGCGCTCGTCTACCGCGACATGGATATCGGCACCGCGAAACCGTCGCGCGACGAGCGCGCGAGCGTGCCGCATCACCTGATCGACATCATCGACCCGGCCGACGCGTATTCGGCCGCGGAATTCCGCGCGGACACGCTGCGCCTGATCGGCGAGATCGTCGCGCGCGGCCGCACGCCGTTGCTCGCGGGCGGCACGATGCTGTACTACAAGGCGCTGACGCAAGGGCTCAACGACCTGCCGGGCGCCGATCCGGAGGTCCGCGCGGCACTCGACGCCGACGCCGCGCGCGATGGCTGGCCCGCGCTGCACGCGCGGCTCGCGCAGGTCGATCCCGACACGGCCGCGCGGCTTGCGCCGAACGATTCGCAGCGGATCCAGCGTGCGCTCGAAATCTTCATGTTGAGCGGGCAGCCGATGTCGGCGCTGCTCGCCGCGCCGCGCCGCACGGACGATGCGGCCGCCGCGTACCGCTTCGTGCCGGTCGCGCTCGAGCCGTCGGACCGCGCGGTGCTGCACGCGCGGATCGCGCAGCGCTTCGACGCGATGCTCGACGCGGGCTTCATCGACGAAGTCGAACGGCTGCGCCGCCGCGACGATCTCCATCCCGACCTGCCGTCGATGCGTTGCGTCGGCTACCGGCAAGCATGGGAATTCCTCGACGGCGACACCGACTACCGGACGATGCGCGACAAGGGCATCTTCGCGACACGTCAGCTTTGCAAGCGCCAGATCACGTGGCTGCGCGCGATGCCGGAGCGGATCGTCGTCGATTGCATCGCGCCGGATTCGACGGCCCGCACGCTCGACGCGCTTGAACGCGTCCTGGACGGTCGCACGCCGGGCTGACCACTCAGCCGGCCTGACGCGCCGCCAGGCGCGCGCGGGCGCCGTCGACGATCCACGCGATACCGCGCTCGAACGCTTCGTCGTCGCTGCGCTCGCGCAGCGCGGCCCAGCCTTTCGCGAACAACGGATACTCGGCCGCATCCGGCAGCGGCGCATCGGCACCTGCCCCCGGCCCCGCCTGCTCTTCCAGCACCCATCCGACCACGAAGCGGCCGATCGCGACCATCACGTCGACCGCCTCGTCCGGCGCGAACCCCGCGTCGCCCAGCAGCGCGACCTTGCGTTCGATCGAGCTGAAATGCAGCGTGCGCGGCCGCGTGCCGGCGTGCAGGCGCGCGCCGTCGCGATAGGCGAGCAGCGCGCGGCGAAAACTGCGCGCATTCTCCGCGAGCCACGCATCCCACACGTCGCCCGGCCGCGGCAGCGACGCGCCGTGACGCTCGAGCATGATCGCCTCGGCCACCGCGTCGAGCAGCTCGGCCTTGTTCCTGAAATGCCAGTACAGCGTCGGCGACTGCACGCCGAGCCGTTCGGCGAGCCGCCGCGTCGACAGCCCGTCGATCCCCACCTCATTCAGCAAATCGAGCGCCGCGCGCAATACCGTGTCGCGCGTCAGCCGCGCGCCTGTGTCCTTCATCTCTATCACCGATAGGGAAAGTGTGGAATACTTCGCACTCTATCATCGATAGAGTGATGCTCTTGAATCCGTCCCTGATTGCCATCCTGGCCACGGTCCTGCTCGACGCGATCGGCGTCGGGATCGTGATGCCGATCCTGCCCGGGCTGCTGCGCTCCCTCGACGCCGCGGGCAGCACCGACACCCACTACGGCATCCTGCTCGCGCTGTACGCGTTCGCGCAGTTCCTGTGCGCGCCGCCGCTCGGCGCGCTGAGCGACCGTTTCGGCCGCCGCCCGGTGCTGCTCGCATCGCTCGCGGGCGCCGCGCTCGACTATCTGCTGATGGCGCTCGCGCCGACACTCGCGTGGCTGTACGTCGGCCGGCTGATCGCGGGCATCAGCGGCGCGAACGTCGCGGTCGCCACCGCGTACGTGACCGACGTGACGGCCGAGCCCGACCGCGCACGGCGCTTCGGCCAGCTCGGCGCGATGATGGGCATCGGCTTCATCGCCGGCCCGCTGATCGGCGGGCTGCTCGGCGCGCTGCACCTGCGTGCGCCGTTCGTCGCGGCCGCGTTGCTCAATGCGCTGAATCTCGTGCTCGTATGGCGCGTACTGCCGGAATCGCGGCCGCATTCGGCCCGCGAAGCCCGGACGGCCAGCGCGCTCAATCCGTTCGCGAGCCTGCGACGGCTGAGCGGTGCGCCCGCGCTCGCGCCGCTGGTCGGCATCTACGTGATCGTGGCACTCGTGTCGCAGGCGCCCGCGACGCTGTGGATCCTGTACGGCCAGGAGCATTTCGGCTGGTCGACGCCGGTCGCGGGGCTGTCGCTCGCCGGTTACGGTGCGTGCCACGCGCTCGCGCAGGCATTCGCGATCGGGCCGCTGATCGCGCGGCTCGGCGAGCGGCGCGCGCTCGCGTTGGGTCTTGCAGGCGATGCGCTCGGGCTGGCCGTCATCGCGTTCGCGACCGCCGCATGGGTGCCGTTCGCGCTGCTGCCGCTGTTCGCGGCCGGCGGCATGACGCTGCCGGCGTTGCAGGCGATGCTCGCGCGGCAGGTCGACGATGCGCGGCAGGGCGAACTGCAGGGCACGCTGGCGAGCGTGGCGAGCCTGATCGGCGTCGCGGGGCCACTGGTCGTCACCGCGACCTACGCGGCGACGCGCGCGACGTGGCCGGGGCTCGTGTGGGCCGCGGCCGCGCTGCTGTACCTGTTCGTGCCGCCGTTGCTGGCCGGCGCGCGCCCGGCGAGCGCGCCGCGAGCGTCCGCGTAAGCGTCGACGCGCGTCCGACCGCCACGCGGCGCATCGAGTAGGGTGAGGGGTTACCCCCTCAGCCCTCTCACACCACCGTACGTGCGGGTCCGCATACGGCGGTTCAGTTAATGCTCTGGAGGCGATCCACCGTGCGGCGGATCGAGATCAGTCCCCGTGCATCGAAGTAGGCA
>NZ_CADFEH010000068.1:0-12817 GCF_902833155.1 Burkholderia sp. BCC1047
CGTCAACGATGCCTTGTCTGAACTGCTCGTTGTACTTCGTCATGTAAAACACCCCAAAGGTTGGACTAGTGTCCAACTTTTGGGGTGCAGTTCAGAAGCGCCCTTCTCCGCCCAGCGTGCGCCGGTTTACAGCGTCCGGCCGAACGCGTTGCGGTGCGTGTGAGGCGTGGACGTCTTGCCGTGCGTGGTATGGCTGTGCGTATGCCCGCGGCCCGGCTGCGTGCCAGCGCGATCGGCGATCGTGTCGGAACGGTCGGCCGCGCGCGCGAGGCCCTTGTCGCGGTCGCCCGCGCTGAAGCCGTTCGAGTTGCTCAGCGCCTGCCCGCTCATGTGACCGGCGGACATGCCGCCCGCGTTGCCACCCATCCCGCCCATGCCGCCTGCGCCGTGACCGCCGCCATTGCCACCGCCGCCACCATTGCCGCCGGCTGCCGCGTTCGCGGAAACGGCACCCAGTGCGAGCAGCGCGGCTGCCAGTACGGACAGATATCGTTGGTTTTTCATTGTTTGCTCCCTGGAGCGTGTTTGAATGATTGCATTCTAGGAACACGCGGTTTCCGCGCGACTCGACGTTGTAAATGATCGTAACGACGCGCATCGCGCGCATTCGTCCGATCAATTTGCCGTATGCCGGCTGCGTGCGCGGAATGCGCGGCCGGCCGTCGCCGAACAAGGAAGCTGCAAGGCGGAAGCGGCGCGTGCCGTTCCGCCGGTCGATGAAGTTACTGCGCCGGCAGCATCCGTTGCGCAGCCGCCTTGCGCTGCGCGGCCTGCTCGTGCTCGTGCTGCTTCGCGACGTGATGGCCCACGATACAGCCGCCGACTGCGCCGACCACCGCGTGGTGCCCCGCATAGTGGCCGGCCACCCCGCCGACCACCGCGCCCTTCATGCAGCCCGCCGCGTGCGCGCTGCCGATCGTTGCGAGCGCAACGACAGCGGCGGCGGCACACAGCCTGATATATCGCACGGGCATCATGTTTTCATCCTCCTCTTGCGACGATCAGATGGGCCGCTTAATCCCAGCGGCCGCCACGCCAGCCGCCGCGCTCGCGCCACTCGTGCTCGCGCCATTCATGGCGGCGCCATTCGCGTTCGCGCCATTCGCGCTGACGCCAGCCGTCGCCGCGCCAACCGTAGTCGCGATAGCCGACCGGCGCGTACATCACCGGCGGAGGCGGCGCCACATAGACGGGCGCCGGCGCCGTGTAGACGCCCGGCACGCCGATGCCGACCGACAGGTCGACGTGGGCCGACGCGACGCCCGAAGCTGCCAGCGCCGCTACACCGAGAACTGCACCGAGAATAAGTTTCTTGCTCATTTCGCGACTCCCTGCACGTGTCGTGCGTCATGTGACTACGGTTCGGAGTCTAGGCACCGGACGCTGACACAGGTGAAACGGGTATGCGAGACAGGTAACGGACGTTTACGGGTGCCCGCAAGGCCTTATGGAGCAAGGGAAAGACGACGTTCCGGACACCGTTGCAGCGATGCACCGGGTCGGTAAAAAGGGAATTTTCGGCACGAAACCGGCGATCGGATCGAACCCGCCGGTGTGCACGGGGAGCGAACCGCCCTCACCCCGCGGCGCGGGCGGCTCGCAACGGCGCGCGTTACGCGCGGATATCGTCGACGCTGCGCAGCCAGTGCACGCTGAACAGGTTGTCCGCATCGGTCCACACGGTATCGGGTGCGAACCCGGCGCGGCGCGCGATCGCGTGGAAGCCGTCGATCGTGAACTTGTGCGAGTTCTCCGTGTGGATGCGCTCGCCGGCTTCGAAGCGGAACGCGTGGCCGCGCACGTGCACGGTCTGCGCGACGTCGCTGACGAGATGCATCTCGATGCGCTGGCGCTCGCGGTCGTAGAACGCGCAATGCGAGAACGCGTCGACGTCGAAATCCGCGCCGAACTCCGCGTTCGCGCGCACCAGCAGGTTCAGGTTGAACTGCGCGGTCACGCCCTGCGCGTCGTTGTACGCGTGATGCAGCGTGCGCTCGTCCTTCACGAGATCGGCGCCCACCAGCAGGCCGCCGCCACGCAGCAGTCGCGCCGCGTCGCGCAGGAACGTATCGGCTTCTTCCGGCGAGAAGTTGCCGATCGTCGAGCCGGGAAAGAAGCCGATGCGCCGCCGCGGCGTTTCGGTCAGCTCGGCCAGTTGCTCGGCCTTCGTGTAGTCGGCCGCGAGCGGCGCGACGTCGAGCCACGGATAGGCCGCACGCAGCCGCGCGGCCGCACCGTGCAGGTAATCGGCGGAGATGTCGACCGGCACGTAGCGCGCCGGCGCGTTCGCGTAGTTGTCCGCGAACGCGTCGAGCAGCACGCGGATCTTCTCGAGCGAACCCGCGCCGAATTCGACGATGTCCGCATGCGGGCCGACGCGCCGCACGATTTCGGCCGCGCGATCGCGCAGGATGCCGAGCTCGGTGCGTGTCGGGTAGTACTCGGGCAGTTCGCAGATGCGGTCGAACAGCGCGGAGCCGGCCGCATCGTAGAAGTATTTCGGCGGGATGCTGCGCGGCGTGCGCGACAGTCCGTCGATCAGGTCGCGCTCGAACGCGCTCGGCTGCGAATCGCGGGCGGGTTGCAGGCCACCGCTCGTGGCCGTCAGGTCAGACGTCTCGCGCAAGTCGCACCCCCGTGAATTGCCAGCGTGCCGCCGGCGGAAAGAAATTGCGGTACGTCGGCCGTTCGTGCCCCGGCGGCGTCGCGATGCTGCTGCCGCGCAGGACCTGCTGGCCGACCATGAACTTGCCGTTGTATTCGGCTGCTACCCCGGCGAGCGGCCGAAAGCCCGGATACGGCTCGTAGGACGAACGCGTCCACTGCCACACGTGCCCGAGCATTTGCCGGATCCCGTCGGCCGCGAACGCGGTTTCCCACTCGAATTCGGTCGGCAGCCGCGCACCGGCCCATTCCGCATACGCGGCGGCCTCGTAGAAGCTCACGTGACACACCGGCGCGTCGGGCGCGAGCGGTTCGACGCCGTGCAGGCCGAAGGTGCGCCGCACGCGTGTGGCGGCCGCATCGTCGTCGTCCGGCATCCAGTACGCGGGGCCTTGCCACCCTTCCCGCTGCACCGTGGCCCAGCCGTCGGACAGCCAGAATTCGGGACGCGTATAGCCGCCGTCGGCGACGAACACCGCGAATTCCGCGTTCGTCACGAGGCGGTTCGCGATCTCGTACGGCCGCACGAGCGCGGTGTGACGCGGCCGTTCGTTGTCGAACGAGAACGTATCGCCGTCGTGGCCGATCTCGACGAGCCCGCCTGCCTGAGGCAGCCAGCGCAGCGGGCCGGCATCGCCCGCGGCGAGCGCGTGCTCCGCCTCGGCGCCGGTACGCGGCCGGAATGCCGGCTTCAACGGGTTGCACGAGAACGCATGCAGCATGTCGGTGACGATCAATTCCTGGTGCTGCTGCTCGTGATGCAGGCCGAGCACGAGCTCGGGCGCGATCGCGTCGAGCAGCGCCGCATCGGCGCCGGCCAGCGCGCGCAGCATCGCATCGTCGACGTATTGCCGGTACGCATGCACGTCGTCCAGCGATGGACGCGTGAGAAGCCCGCGTTGCGGCCGCGGATGGCGCGGGCCGAGCGCTTCGTAATAGGAATTGAAGAGGAACTGGAACGCGTCGTCGAACGGCGCGTAGCCGGGCACGCGGCGCATCAGCACGACGGTTTCGAAGAACCAGGTCGTATGCGCGAGATGCCATTTCGTCGGACTCGCGTCGGGCATCGACTGCACGGCCTGGTCTTCGGCGGACAGCGTCGCGGTCAACGCGACGCTATGGGCGCGCACGTCCTGGTAACGGCGCTGAAGTTGTGATGCAAGAAGGCTCATCGGTTTACCGTTCACGTCGCGATTCGCTGCGTTGCGTTGCCGGAAAAGGGAAAGCCTTGCGCTGAGATGCGCGCGGCTGACGGGCGATTTGCTGCTGCGTCGTCGGGCAGCCGGCGCGCGCGCCGGGCCGCTCATGCGGCTTCACTTCATCTGCCCGTGCAGAACAGTATGGTCCAGAAATGTGAACGTCGCGAATCGGATTTCGGATGAAACGAAAGCGAAAGAAAAATGAAAGCATTCATGAGGTGGGCGTCACGCGTTTCACGAACCGCCGACGCCTGTCGTGACGGGGTTCGGCCGACGGAGGCAACGCGCGTGCCCGCGGCTGCGCCCTACTGACGTCCGGTGACAGCCGCTCGGCCTGCGTGAAAGGTGGATGGCGCGCGTGCGCCCTAGGAGCGGCGTCAGGCAGCCGATTCGTCAGTCGATATCGCGACCTCCTTGGTGCCCCGCTCAACGGCTCCGCCCTTCGCGTGACGTCGCTTTCTTCTCCGGCCGCAAAAATTTTTCGCATCGATGTCACACGCGCGGGGTGCTCGCTCGTCATATCGGCGGAACCCACACGAAAGGAGAAGGAACCATGACTGCGAAACTCAATCCGTTTGCCGCCGCCCCCGCGTTGATGAAGAGCTGGATGACCGTGTCGGTCGCCGCTGCCGGGAGCCTCGAGCCGACGCTGATCGAGCTGGTCAAGATCCGCGCGTCGCAGATCAACGCGTGCGCGAACTGCCTTAACATGCACACCGTCGAGGCCCGCGAGCAAGGCGAGACCGAGCAGCGCATCTACCTGCTGTCCGCGTGGCGCGAAGCGCCCTGCTACACCGACCGCGAGCGCGCGGCGCTGGGCTGGACCGAGGCGCTCACGCGGCTGTCGGAGGGCCACGCGGCGCACGAAGCCGCCTGTGCGGCGCTGAACGACCATTTCAGCGAGGAGGAACAGGTGAAACTCACGGTGATGATCAACGTGATCAACGGCTGGAACCGGCTCGCCGTCGGTTTCGGGCTATGGGTCGACCCGGCCGACGCGAAGGCCGCCGCCGCGAAGATGGTGGCCTGATGCCGAGCCTCGACCCGGCCAGCGGCCACGCCGACGAACGGGCCGACGCGGCGGCAAGCTTCGATCCGCTGCGTCGCACGCTGATCCGCGTCGCGTACCGGATGCTCGGTTCCGTCGCGGATGCCGAGGACATGGTGCAGGAGGCGTTCATCCGCTGGATGGACGTCGACCGTACCGAGGTGCGCGTACCCGAGGCGTTCCTGCGCCGCATGGTGATGCGCATGTGCCTCGACCAGCTGAAGTCCGCGCGGCACCAGCGCGAGACCTATATCGGCCCGTGGCTGCCCGAGCCGGTCGTCGAGGAAAACGAACAGGACGATGTCACGCTGCCGCTGCTGCTCGCACTCGAACGGCTGTCGCCGCTCGAACGCGCGGCGTTCCTGCTGCACGACGTGTTCGGCCTCG
Source organism: Burkholderia sp. BCC1047 (assembly GCF_902833155.1). Lineage (NCBI taxonomy): Bacteria > Pseudomonadati > Pseudomonadota > Betaproteobacteria > Burkholderiales > Burkholderiaceae > Burkholderia > Burkholderia sp. BCC1047. The sequence continues at coordinate 5,299 of NZ_CADFEH010000068.1, forward strand.
AATTCGACGAAGTGGCCACGACGATCCAGCGCGACCCGGCCGCATGCCGGCAGCTCGCCGCGCGGGCCCGCACGCACGTGCGCGAGGCGCGGCCGCGTTTTCATGTCGAGAAGCAGCGCGGGATCGAACTGGCCGAAGCGTTCTTCGCGGCGTCACGCAGCGGCGACATGCGCGCGCTCGGCGCGATGCTCGCCGAGGACGTGAGCCTGCATTCGGACGGCGGCGGCAAGCGTCCCGCGGCCGGCAAGCCGGTGTTCGGCTTCGAGCTTGTGATGCGGGTGCACGCCTACCTGGCCGAGCTGTTCGCGACGCATGCGTCGAAGCTCGTGCGGGCCGGGTTCATCAACGGGCTGCCGGGTTTCGTCACGCTGGAAGCCGACGGCGAGCTGCAGACGACGGCGCTCGAGATCGACGACGGAAAGATCGTCGCGATCTATGTCGTGCGGAATCCTGACAAATTGAAGCATCTGCATTGAGGGCGGCGCGAGCATGCGCCGTATGCGATGTGCCCGCCGGTGCCGCCCTCTTCTTTCTGCCCTGCGTTTTCCAATCGCCGGCTATCGCGATCAGTACATCGCGCCTCCGGCGTTGCCGATCATGTACAGCAGTACGCCGAGCAGCGGCGTCGCGACGGCGAAACCGGCCGCCGCCAGCCAGTTCGTGCCGCCTTGCGCCTCGAGCAGCGCGAGAAACGATTCGCGAGACGTCGCGTGCGGGCGCAGTTTTTCGATCTGGCGTTCGACGTATCGCTTGTAGAGGCTGTTGCCGCACCAGCCGAGCGAGACCGCGATCCCGATGGTGATCGGGTCGAGCGTGCTCGATTCGAAGTATGTCGGGAAGTACAGCAACTCGACCAGCGTGATGCCCAGCGTCGCGGCGAGCACGGCGGCCGCCTGCCAGTACATGCATCGATACGCCATCCAGGCCGGGCCCAGGAAGCACGCGGCCCAGTTCCACGATTGCCGGCTCTTGCGCGAGTCGGCGATCGCCCATTTTCGTTCGTACCAGGCGGCCTTCTTGCCGACGTAAGCGGCGATTTCGTCGTTGCTTGCCGATGATGCGGCGGTCGTGGCCTCGGACATGATCGTGTGCTCTCAGTCGCGCGGATCGCGCGTCGTTGTTTTGATGTGGTGGAAGTCGGATGACGGGCGAAGCCGCCGCGTCGATGCGCAACGATTCTACGCGCCGTGCAGCGGCAGTTGTGTGGCGGATCGGATGGTTCGTGACGATGCGATACCGGGCCGTGTATCGCGCAACGCATCGGGGCTTCATGCGTTGTTTTGCGTTGTTTCGGACCGGAAAAGAAAAACGCCACGCGAGGTTGCCGCGTGGCGCTTGTATGTTGGCGAGCCGCGTTGCCTGTAGGCAAGTTGTGCTGCCGGACCCCTTCATTTTGTTCGTTGGTAGGCTCGATTGGATTCGAACCAACGACCCCCACCATGTCAAGGTGGTGCTCTAACCAACTGAGCTACGAGCCTAAGAAGCCGCGAATTATAGAGAGGGTTTTGGGGCAGCACAAGCCCCTTCGTGAAAATTTTTTGAAAGGGCGTGTGCGGTGGCCGACGATCGACGTTGCCTCGCGATGCCGGCAACGCGAGCTTCACTTGTTCGCATCACAGCAAAACGCGTCGATGTGCTGTGGTGTTATCCACATTGCCCTCTGGATAACCGTCCGGGAAGTCTCTGGATTCACAGTGGAACGATTGAGGATATGTCGGCGCGGCTGTGAATCGACGAAAAGTTGTTCTGTGCTGCCGGCTGCTGTTCACGTCGGGCACCCAGAGTTATGCATTTCGGTTCGCGTTGAAAATTCAGTGCGTTACGGAGGTTATCCACTGTGGGGCACAGCGCTTGTTAACTATCACTACGTATATATACGAACCCTGTTAACACCTTTGGATAAGCACAGTCCGTCGACTGTGATCCGCCCGGGATATGCACTGCGTGCAGCAAGCAGACAAACGAAGCGGAACGCTGTGAAGCGCATCGAGCGATGCGCGAGCCTTCATGTCTGTAGAATCGCCGGCATCCAGAATGCAAAGGCCCGGCGAACGGGCTCACGGCAAAAAACTGAGAGACACGGCACTTGATCGATTCATTGACTGCGTTGCAGCGCTGGTACGAATCGCGTTGCGATGGCGTGTGGGAACACGCGCACGCCATCGAGATCGCCACGCTCGATAATCCGGGATGGAAGGTAAAGCTCGACGGCGGATCGTTCGGCAAGGTGATCGACCTGGCGATCGAGCGCGACGAGTCGGACTGGATATCCTTTCGTGCGACGGGCGCCGAATTTGCCGGCTACGGCGGCGCGGGCAATTTGGCCGAGTTGCTGGCACTCGCGGTCGAGTGGATCAACTGGAGCGCGATGACCGACGAAGGACGAAGCGACCGATGAAGGCACCTGTCAATGAGATGCTGGTGACGGATATCGCCGGCCGTGTTGCGGTCGTCGTGACCGACCTGATGGCTGCCGCCGACGTGCTGATGCAGTTGGGCTTCGCTCGCCAATCCGATCGGTGGGAACGCGCGATCGCACACGATACCGATCGCCAGACGCTCGTTGCCGCGCTTATCGATCTCGATGCGTTGTTCTCCGCGGGCCGTGACTGGAGCCCGCAGGCACTCGTCGAGTATTACCGGGAGATCGGCGTCGTTCGAAGCGGGTACCGTTCGGTTGCATGGCTCGGGCCGACGCAATACGTCATCGAACGACATGACTGAATCACTCGAGACAATGCGATGACGTACAAGGTCCTGATGGTGTCGCGCGGCGAGATCACGCTGTCGGCGATCGCGACGTATTTCTCGTCGCGACGCATGACGGTCGATTTCGAACCCTGAGCTATCGATGACGACGAACGACATGACGAAACCGAAGCAGGACCTGGGCGACACCCGTGCTTCAGGAACCATGACACGGGATGGAACATCCGCCTGCGCGGGCGATTGTTATCGGAAGACAGGCGGTGAAATTCGGAGAAGACGATGAGCACATTGAATTTCGGCACGATCGACCGGTGTTCGGTCACGCTCAACACCGCGACGCTGCTCGGCCTGAAAACTGCCTACGAAGACTTTGCGGCGACCGGGCAGGACCTGCGCAACTTCGAGATCTGCATCACGGATAAAAGGGCATCCACGGTGGACCCCAGGCCGGACGACGATGTCATCACCATCACGTTCATGGCGAAGCTGATTCCGGGCATGCGCGGGCTGGGCAACGCAAACCGGCTCGGGAAGTCGATCCACTACGTCATCGCGCCGGAAACCGGCGAGATTCTCGGGATAGTCGGAACGAAGTGACTCGAAGCGCGAGCGCGGTGTGTGGATAACCGGCGCACGATCCAGTTGAAACCCTGTGCACTCGACCGGTGAGCATTCCGGTTTCGATGGTCCTGTCGGCCTGAATGCCCTACCTGACAAGGCTTTGCCGACAATGAAAGAGGGCAGCGAACAAATCGCGCGCGACGTCCGGAAGTCGAATACCTTGTGGATATCGACGCCCTAAACAACCCGAAACGCTGTGCTCACCAAAGGTGAGCGAACCGATCGAAGGCGACCTGCGGTACCAGCAGGAGAGATGTGGATATCAGGTCCCGCGGCGACTCGAAACCCTGTGATTTTAAAGGTGAGGGTGCCGGCGCGGTGTCGATGTGAATAACTGCCGAGGAAAGTCAGTCGAAACGCTGTGCATTCGAGCGGTGAGCATGCGCTCGTTCAAGCCCGCCAAGCCGCGCCACAAAAGGTGTTGAAGGCCAGGACCAACCGCCAGCCGGGCGCGCATCCTACCGCTTCAAGTCTGCTGATCGAGGGCCTGCACGACTGCTTTCTCGCGAAGACTCCCCGCCGGCCCGACCACCGCATAGTTGAGCCCGTTCACCGACCCATACCGCGCGAGCAGCGCGCCATCCACGCGTTGCCCGTTCGGTAGCAGCCGATGTCCCGATTCCGCCGGCCGGAGATAGAAGCTCAGCGTCCGTCCCGCATCATCCTCATAGAGCACCATCGCAGCAGTCGCCCCGCTGTCCGTCGTGAACAACCGCCCACCGACCGGCCTGAACCCCGCCGCGCTCAAATCCGGCAGCTTCGCCGATGCGCCCACGCCTTTGGTGAGCCATCCCTGCAAATCGCCCGCACCGGTCGGCCGGTAATCGACCTTGGCTGTCCGATCGACCACCATCATCTGGTAAGCCTTGACCGCATCGCTCATCGGCGCGATGGGCGGCGCCGCGTTCCACCCGCGCGCCTGCCAGCCGCCGAACGTCCCGAGCCCAACACAGAATACGAACGAAGCCGCCATCGCGAACCGCATCCGCGCGCGCTCGGCCCGCCGGCCGCGGATCGCGGCCGGATCGAGCGCAGGGTTGTCCGCCGGCATTCGCACGCTCTCCAGCGCGGCCCGCAACCGCTGCGCATCCTGCTGCCATTGCTTCACCTGTTCCGCGCGCTCAGGATGCAGCGCGAGATAGCGCTCGACTGCGGCGCGCGCATCGTCGTCGAGCTGGCCGTCGACATAGGCCTGAAGGTCATGTTCGTTCGGAGGCGTGTTCATTTCTTCATCAATCGGAGAGAAGGAGCGGGAAGTTCGCCGTCGCTGAGCTGGCGCAGCGCCTGGCGCGCGCGGGAGAGCCGCGACATCACGGTGCCGATCGGCACCTCGAGCAGGTCGGCCGCTTCCTGATAGGTGAAGCCCTCGACCGCGACGAGCAGCAGCAGGCTGCGCTGTTCGTCCGAGAGCCGCCCGAACGCTTCAAGCGTCGCGCGCGCCGCGAATTCGCGTTCGGCGGACGGCCAGTGCGCTTCGTCGTCGTCGCCGATGCGGCCGAGCAGCCACGCGTAGCGCTTCGCGCTGCGTTTGCCATCGAGAAATTGCCGGTACAGGATCGTGAACAGCCAGCTGCGCAGCGACGCGTCGTCGCGACGGCTCGTCCAGCGCGACAGCGCGCGCTCGAGCGTCGACTGGACGAGATCGTCGGCCGCGTGGACGTCGCGCGCCAGCCAGAGCGCGAAGCGTCGCAGCCTGGGGATGAGTTCGCGCAATGCTTCGTCGTCGAGGGCGGTGGAGGGCATGGCTGGGCCGGTTGCCGAAAGGGTCGTAGATGCCGCGTAGGACGCCGCCCGGCATCGGTTATTCCCTCCAGCATACGAAAAAATTCTTCGTGGAATAAAGCGGCGTGAGCGGCGTCCTACACGCGTTCGACAATGATCTGACGATCGGGAGTGCATTCATGAAGCAATCTTCTTCTTCGCCGCAGCGCGAGCCCGGGCGCGGGTGGTGGCGCTGGGCCGTGATCGGCGGCGCGGTGGCCGGCGTGGCCGCGGCGTTCGGGTATGCCGGCGGATGGCTCGCGCCGGCGCGTCTGACCCCGCACCGGCTCGTCGACGCGCTGCAGACCAACAGCGGCATCCATCCCGGTTACCGGCGCAATCACGCGAAGGGCGTGTGCGTGACCGGCTACTTCGAAGGCAACGGCGCCGCGAGCGCGTATTCGGTCGCGCCGTTCTTCAAGGCGGTGCGCACGCCGGTGGTCGGGCGCTTCGCGTTGCCGGGCGGGAATCCTTATGCACCGGACAGCAGCGTGCCGATCCGCAGCCTCGCGCTGAAGCTGACCGCGCCGGACGGCGAGCAATGGCGGACCGGGATGAACGCGATGCCGGTGTTTCCGGTCGCGACGCCGCAGGCGTTCTACGAGCAGACGCTCGCGACCCGTCCCGATCCGAAGACGGGCAAGCCCGATCCGGCGAAGGTGAAGGCGTTCTTCGGCGCGCATCCGGAAGCGGGCGCGTTCCTGCAATGGGTGAAGGGTGCGAAGCCGAGCGCGAGTTACGTCACCGAAAGCTATTACGGGCTGAACGCGTTCTACTTCGTCGACGCGGCCGGCAAGCGCCAGGCGGTGCGGTGGCGCGTCGTGCCGGAGCAGACGGCGGGCGCCGGCGACGTCGCGACGGCCGCGGATCCGAACGTGCTGCAACAGGACGTGACGCAACGCATCGCGGCCGGCCCGCAGAAGTGGAAGCTGCTGGTCACGCTGGCGGCGCCCGGCGACCCGGTGGACGACGCGACGAAGATCTGGCCCGCGCAGCGCACGACGATCGATGCGGGCACGCTCGTGCTCGATCGCGTGGAGGCGCAGGACAGCGGCCCGTGCCGCGACGTGAACTACGACCCGACGGTGCTGCCGCAGGGGATTCAGGTGTCGGGCGATCCGTTGCTGGCGGCGCGTTCGGCCGCGTATGCGGATTCGTATCTGCGGCGCACGAGCGAAGAGGCCGGCGTGGCAGGCGTGGCGCGAGTGAGTGGGGAGGGACGGTGATGAAGGCTTCGACGACGTTTAGTTTGCCGGCGCGGGTGCTGCACTGGGTGATGGCCGCGATGATCCTCGCGATGCTGTTCATCGGGGTGGGGATGGTGGCATCGGTTTCCGGGCGGCACGAGATCCTGGTGGCGATTCATAAGCCGCTGGGTGTGGCGGTGCTGGTGCTGGTGTGTGTGCGGATCGTGGTGCGGATGCTGTCGAAGCCGCCGGCGTTGCCCGAGGATCTGCCGTGGTGGCAGAAGGTGGCCGCGCACGGGTCGCATCTCGTGCTGTATGCGCTGATGGTGGCGATGCCGCTGATCGGCTGGGCGATGCTGTCGGCGGGCGGGTATCCGGTGACGCTGGGCGGCGGCGTGCAACTGCCGGCGCTGGTATCGGCTGATCCGGTGACGTTCGCGTGGCTGCGGGTTGCGCATCGCGTGTTGGCCTATCTCTTCTTCCTGACGTTCCTCGCGCACTTTGCCGCGGCGCTGTATCACGGGCTGATCCGGCGGGACGGCGTGGTGAGGGCGATGGTGGGGCGGTAATCGACGGAAGGTTGCGTGCGATGCGGCGGGGCCGTTCACGGGCGACCAGGCTGCTCCTGCCGTGTCGCCTTATATATGAGCACCAGGAAGGGCTCGGCGGTCCCCGCCATAGCACGTCAAAAATATTTCACAAAAGGGGTTGCGGAGACCGAGCCAGGTGCATAGAATCACGCCTCTTTCGCGCTAACGGAAACGCAGCGCGGGGGAAGAAGAGGGAAGCGGTACTGTTGAAGTCGGTTTTATCGATTCCAGTGCACGCGAAATTAAACCGCAGTCGTCGCAACGAAGTAGTTAAAAAAGTTGTTGACGAGTTTTAAAAAACGGTTGATAATCTCGCTTCTCTGCTGCTGAAAACGCAGCGCTGCTGAGAAACACGAAGTTCCTCGCAGACATGCTCTTTAAAAATTAACAGCCGATAAGTGTGGGCGCTTGATGGCAGCGAGCTGATCCTCGGATCAGATAGCGAAAGTATCAAGAGTCTCACACTAAAGTAAGTCAGGTTTATGAAGTGATTCATATTCCTGTCAGCTTTGAGTGAGCGACCGGTTCTTAACCGAACCGAAAACAGTAACAGGTTTAAACTGAAGAGTTTGATCCTGGCTCAGATTGAACGCTGGCGGCATGCCTTACACATGCAAGTCGAACGGCAGCACGGGTGCTTGCACCTGGTGG
>NZ_CADFEH010000069.1:0-9756 GCF_902833155.1 Burkholderia sp. BCC1047
CCGCCGGGCTACCTGTGCTGCGGCTATCCGCAGCGCGGCTCGGGGCAGTACGACAAGGCCGAGAAGATCGTGACCGACAACCGCGTGCTGTTCCACCGGGTCGCGAACACGCTGAACTACCTGGACATCAAGACGGTGGTCGTGTCGTGCGGCACCTGCTACGACCAGCTGGCGGGGTATGAATTCGACAAGATCTTCCCGGGGTGCCGGATCATCGACATCCACGAGTTCCTGCTCGAGAAGGGGATGAAGCTCGACGGGGTGACGGGCACGCGCTACATGTATCACGACCCGTGCCACACGCCGATCAAGACGATCGACCCGGTGAAGCTCGTCAACGAGCTGATGGGCGCGGAGAAGGACGGCTACAGGATCGAGAAGAACGATCGCTGCTGCGGCGAGTCGGGCACGCTGGCGGTCACACGGCCGGACGTGTCGACGCAGGTGCGCTTCCGCAAGGAAGAGGAGATCCGCAAGGGCGCGGCGAAGCTGCGCGCGATTCCGGTGGTGGCGGGCGATGCGCCGGCGCCGGCTGGCACAGGCGCGGGCGCGGGCGCGAACGGCCCGGACGTGAAGATCCTGACGAGCTGCCCGTCGTGCCTGCAGGGGCTGTCGCGCTACAACGAGGACGCGAACATCGAAGCCGACTACATCGTGGTGGAAATCGCGCGTCAGGTGCTCGGCGAGAACTGGATGGCCGATTATGTCGCACGGGCCAACCATGGCGGGATCGAGCGCGTGCTGGTCTAATGCGGGCATGACGACCGCCCGGCGGGACTAGGATGAGAGCGGGCGCCGGCGCTGATGTGCCGGCGCCCGTCCACATGGGAGCGACGATGGAATGCGTGTTTTGCCGTGAAGACGGCGGCGAGGTGCTCTGGCAGGACGATGCGCTGCGCGTCGTGCTGGCCACCGGCGAGCACGACTACCCGGGCTTCTGCCGGGTGATCTGGGGTGCGCACGTGGCCGAGTTCTCCGATCTCGGCGAGCCCGAGCGGGCACATCTGATGCGTGTGGTCTACGCGGTCGAGCGGGCCGTGCGCCGCGTGATGCAGCCGAACAAGGTGAATCTCGCGAGCCTCGGCAACATGGTGCCGCACGTGCACTGGCACGTGATTCCGCGCTTTTCCAACGATGCCCATTTCCCGCAGCCCGTGTGGGCGCCGCGCCAACGCAGCGTGTCCGAGGCGCTGCTGCGCTCGCGCGCGGCGCAGGCCTCGCTGCTGCACAATGCGGTGCGCGAGGAAATTCAACGCATGACCGATTCGAGGCAAGCATGAGCGGTTTGACTTCCACGACGCCGATTCCGTCCGGCGTCGTCGTGCACGCGGTGTCGCGCGTGCTCGAATTGCAGTACCCGAACGGCGAGAGTTACCGGATTCCGTTCGAGCTGATGCGCGTGTATTCGCCGTCGGCCGAGGTGCGCGGCCACGGGCCCGGCCAGGAGACGTTGCAGACCGGCAAGCGCGAAGTGACGATCACCGCGCTCGAGGGCGTCGGCAACTACGCGCTGCAGCCGACGTTCTCCGACGGCCATTCGACCGGCATCTATTCGTGGGACCTGCTGTACGAACTGGCGACGCAGCAGGACACGCTGTGGCGCGACTATTTCGACAAACTGAAGGCGGCGGGCGTCGAGCGCGACGCCCCGATGCAGGCGGCCGGCGCGCCGCACGGCCATTGCCACTGAAATCGACGGCGCCCGCTCGGCGCCGTCTTGCCATTTACTGAGGATCAACGCGATGAGCAAAACCCACTTCGGCTTCGAAAGCGTCGAGGAAAACGAAAAAGCGAAGAAAGTGGCGGGCGTGTTTCATTCGGTCGCGAGCAACTACGATCTGATGAACGACCTGATGTCGGCGGGCATGCACCGCGCGTGGAAGGCGTTCACGATCGCGCAGGCGAACGTGCGCCCCGGCTTCAAGGTGCTCGACATCGCGGCCGGCACCGGCGACCTGACCAAGTCGTTCGCGAAGGCGGCCGGGCCGACGGGCGAGGTCTGGCATACCGACATCAACGAATCGATGCTGCGCGTCGGCCGCGACCGGCTGCTCGACAAGGGCGTCGTGACGCCGTCGCTGCTGTGCGACGCCGAGAAAATTCCGTTTCCGGACAACTACTTCGACGTGGTCACGGTCGCGTTCGGGCTGCGCAACATGACGCACAAGGATGCCGCGCTCGCCGAGATGCGCCGCGTGACGAAGCCCGGCGGCCGCGTGATGGTGCTGGAATTCTCGAAAGTCTGGGATCCGCTGAAAAAAGCGTACGACTTGTATTCTTTCAAAGTATTACCGTGGCTTGGCGACAAGTTCGCGAAAGATGCTGAAAGTTATCGGTATCTTGCTGAATCTATCCGGATGCACCCCGATCAGGACACGCTGAAGACGATGATGGAACAAGCGGGCCTCGATGCCGTCAAATATTACAATTTGTCAGGTGGCGTGGTAGCTTTACACCTAGGGACCAAGTACTAAGGGGTTCTTTCCCTACATTCGTCTTACATTCGGAGAAGCTGATGTCTGAATCGCGTTCGTTGTTCAACCGTAGCAAGCCGTCGAAGCCGTGGGCTCGACGGGTCGGCACGCTGCTGATGGTCGGCCTGCTCACGGCCGGCACGTTCGCATCGCTCGACGCCGAAGCGAAGCGCATGGGCGGCGGGCGCAGCATCGGCCGCCAGAGCTCCACCGTCACGCAGCGCCAGGCCACGCCGCCCGCGCAGCAGCCGATGCAGCAGGCCGCGCCGTCGCAGGCGCAGCGTACGAACCCGGCCGCGCCCACGCCGGCCGCGCAGCCCAACCGCTCGCGCTGGCTCGGGCCGATCGCCGGTCTCGCGGCCGGTCTCGGCATCGCGGCGCTGCTGTCGCACTTCGGCCTCGGCGGCGCGTTCGCGAGCATGATGGCGAACGTCATCGTGATCGCGTTGCTCGCGATGGTCGGCATCTGGCTGGTCCGCAAGTTCATGAACCGCCGTCGCCCGCAGGAGCCGGCGTATTCGGTCGGCGGTGCATCGTCGTCGGGCGGCTATTCGCAAAGCCCCTCGTTCCAGCAGGGCAACACCGGCGGCAACTACGCGGGCAGCGGCAGCAGCTATGCCAATGAAGCGCAGGGCGTGTTCGGCGGCGGTGCGGCGGCCGCCGGCGCGGCAGGCGCGATGGCGGCTGCGCCGCTTCAAGTGCCGGCCGGCTTCGACACCGAAGCGTTCCTGCGCAGCGCGAAGGTCTACTTCGTGCGCCTGCAGGCGGCGTGGGATCAGGGCAACCTGGCCGATATCCGCGAGTTCACGACGCCCGAAATGTTCGCCGAGATCAAGATCGACCTCGATTCGCGCGGCAACGACGCGAACCAGACCGACGTCGTGCAGCTCGACGCGGAACTGGTCGCGATCGAGGATCGCGGCATCGAGCAATCGGCGAGCGTGCGCTTCCACGGCCTGATCCGCGAAGCGGCGAATACGTCGGCCGCGCCGTTCGACGAGGTGTGGAACCTGTCGAAGTCGGGCAGTCAGGGCTGGCTGCTCGCGGGTATCCAGCAGATCAACACGCATTGAGCGTGGCCGGCGGCCCGCGACGGCCGCCGCACTGCGACCGCTTGCCGCCCGGGTGTACGGTCAGGCACGGTCTGCCATCGATCCGACGTTACAATAGAAACCCGCGTGGGCGCCCGGCCTGCGCGGGTTTTTTCTTTCCCAGCCCGATGACCTTTGCCGCCAAGCCTTTTGCTGCTGCCGTCAATCACCTGCTCGCGCGCGAATCGTGGGCGCGCGACCGCCTGATTCCCTATGCGGGCAAGACTGCCCGGATCGACGTGCCTCCCGTCACGCTCACGCTGCTGGTGCAGCCCGACGGCTATCTGTCGGCTGTCGACGCACACGATGCGCAACAGGTCGACGTGTCGATCGCGCTCGCCGGCGATACGGTCGCCGCGTTCCTGCAGGGCGGCCAGGCGGCCGTGATGAAGCACGTGAAGATCGAGGGCGACGCGGAATTCGCGACGCAGATCGCGAAGCTGGCCGAGCATCTGCGCTGGGAACCGGAAGAAGATCTCGCGAAGCTGGTCGGCGACGCGGCGGCGTACCGGATCGCGACGGTCGTGCGCGATGCCGGCGCGCGCGCGCGCCGCACCGGACGCAACGTGCTCGATTCCGTCGCCGAATACTGGCTCGACGAGAACCCGCAAGTCGTCCGGCGCGCGTCGCTCGGCGGCTTCGACGCCGAACTGGCGCGCGCACGCGATGCGCTCGCGCGGGTCGAAAAGCGGGTCGAGCGACTCGAACAAAAAATCGGCGCGCGCACGGGTTCCAGCCCGCGCGGCGCGCACTGAGGGCCGCAGGGCATGCGCATTTTCCGTTTCATCAAGATTGTCTACACCGTCATCCGCTTCGGTCTCGACGAAGTGATGCTGTCCCGGATCGACGACCGGCGCGTGAAGCTGCTGCTGCGGATCACGACGATCGGTCGCCGTTACTCCGATCCGCCCGCCGTGCGGCTGCGCCACGCGCTCGAAAGCCTCGGCCCGATCTTCGTGAAGTTCGGCCAGGTGCTGTCGACGCGCCGCGACCTGCTGTCGGTCGATTTCGCGAACGAACTCGCGAAGCTGCAGGACCAGGTGCCGCCGTTCGATTCGGCCGTCGCGATCGCGATCATCGAGAAGTCGCTCGGCGCGCCGGTCGACGAGCTGTTCGACGAATTCGAGCGCGAGCCGATCGCGAGCGCATCGATCGCGCAGGTGCATTTCGCGAAGCTGAAGCAGGGCGTGCACGCGGGCAAGGCCGTCGCTGTCAAGGTGCTGCGGCCGAACATGCTGCCGGTGATCGATTCCGACCTCGCGCTGATGCGCGACATCGCGACGTGGACCGAACGCATGTGGGCCGACGGCCGGCGCCTGAAGCCGCGCGAGGTCGTCGCCGAATTCGACAAGTACCTGCACGACGAGCTCGACCTGATGCGCGAGGCCGCGAACGGCAGCCAGCTGCGCCGCAACTTCGCGGGCCTCGACCTGCTGCTCGTGCCCGAGATGTTCTGGGATTTCTCGACGTCGCAGGTGCTCGTGATGGAGCGCATGACCGGCGTGCCGATCAGCCAGGTCGAGACGCTGCGCTCGGCCGGCGTCGACATCAAGAAGCTCGCGCGCGAAGGCGTCGAGATCTTCTTCACGCAGGTGTTCCGCGACGGTTTCTTCCATGCGGACATGCACCCCGGCAACATCCAGGTGAGCCTCGACCCGAACACGTTCGGCCGCTATATCGCGCTCGATTTCGGGATCGTCGGCGCGCTGTCCGATTTCGACAAGAATTACCTCGCGCAGAACTTCCTCGCGTTCTTCAAGCGCGATTACCACCGCGTCGCGACGCTCCACCTCGAATCGGGCTGGGTGCCGCCCGAGACGCGAGTCGAGGAGCTCGAAAGCGCGATCCGCGCGGTGTGCGAGCCGTATTTCGATCGCGCGCTGAAGGACATCTCGCTCGGCCAGGTGCTGATGCGCCTGTTCTCGACGTCGCGCCGCTTCAACGTCGAGATCCAGCCGCAGCTCGTGCTGCTGCAGAAGACGATGCTGAACGTCGAGGGGCTCGGCCGCTCGCTCGACCCCGAACTCGACCTGTGGAAGACCGCGAAGCCGTATCTCGAACGCTGGATGACCGAGCAGATCGGCCTGCGCGGCTGGTACGAGCGGTTCAAGGTCGAGGCGCCGCAGTGGAGCAAGACGCTGCCGCAACTGCCGCGCCTGATCCACCATGCGATGGCCGCGCGCCACGACGCGCCGCGCGCCGCAAGCGAGGAGCTGATGCGTCAGGTCCTCGTCGAGCAGAAACGGACGAACCGGCTGCTGCAGGCGTTGCTGATCTTCGGGCTGGCCGTCGGCGTCGGGGCGCTCGTCGCGCGCGTGTTGCTCGCGCTCGCGTACGGCGCGTGATCGAAAGGAGCCGCGCGATGTCCGAACCGAAACAACCGTCCGTGCCGAGCGCCGCCGATTTCGCGACGCGCGACCCCGGCAGCGCGTCGTTCTGGGACGAGCGCTTCGAGCGAGGCGTGACGCCGTGGGAATTCGGCGGTGTGCCGGACGGGTTTCGCGCGTTCGCGCAGCGGCGCGACCCGTGTGCGGTGCTGATCCCGGGCTGCGGCAGTGCGCAGGAGGCCGGCTGGCTCGCGCAGGCCGGCTGGCCGGTGCGCGCGATCGATTTCGCCGCGCAGGCGGTCGCTGCGGCGAAGGCGCAGCTCGGCGCGCATGCGGACGTCGTCGAGCAGGCCGATTTTTTCCAGTACCGGCCGCCGTTCGACGTGCAGTGGGTGTACGAGCGCGCGTTCCTGTGCGCGCTGCCGCCGAGCCTGCGCGCGGGCTATGCGGCGCGGATGGCCGAACTGCTGCCCGCGGGCGGATTGCTGGCCGGCTATTTCTTCGTGGTGGCGAAGCCGAAGGGGCCGCCGTTCGGGATCGAGCGAGCGGAGCTCGACGCGCTGCTCGCGCCGCACTTCGAGCTGATCGACGATTTGCCCGTGACCGATTCGCTGGCCGTGTTCGATGGGCACGAGCGCTGGCTCACGTGGCGTCGCCGCTGATGCGCGGGCGTCGCGGCCGTTGCCGGAGCGCGCCGGGGTTTCGGCTATAATTCAAGGTTTTGCAAGCCGTTTCCAGTTTCTGCGGGAAAAAATATCATGCCGATCTACGCCTATCGATGCGAAGCGTGCGGTTTCGCGAAGGACGTGCTCCAGAAGATGAGCGACGCGCCGCTGTCGCAATGCCCTGAATGCGGGAAGGATGCATTTCGCAAACAGGTGACCGCCGCCGGTTTCCAGCTGAAGGGCTCGGGGTGGTATGTCACCGATTTCCGCGGCGGCTCGGGCGGCGCCAGCGCACCGGCGACGGCGTCGGGCGACGCGGCGCCGGCGGCACCCGCGGCGGAAGCCGCACCCGCCGCGGCCGCGCCGGCTGCGACGAGCAGTGCGGGCAGCACCACGACGACGAGCGCCGCGCCGGCACCGGCTGCGACGCCCGCCGCCGGCAGTTGACCGTCGCGGCCCGGCCGGGTCGCGACCAACCCGCGCTTCCGGCGCGGTTCATTGACGGCAGATGATGAAAAAGACGACCCTGAAAACGGTGTTCCTGACCGGCTTGCTGGTTCTCGTCCCGCTCGCGATCACGCTGTGGGTGCTCGGCCTCATCATCGGCACGATGGACCAGACGCTGCTCCTGCTGCCCGAATCGTGGCAGCCCGAGCGGATGCTCGGCTTCCATCTGCCGGGGATCGGCGCGGTGCTGACGCTCGCGTTCATCTTCGTCGTCGGGCTGGCCACGCAGAACTTCATCGGTCAGAAGCTCGTCACGTGGTGGAACGCGGTCGTGCGTCACATCCCGGTCGTCGGGCCGATCTACACGAGCGTCAAGCAGGTATCGGACACGCTGCTGTCGAGCAGCGGCAACGCATTCCGCAAGGCGCTGCTGATCGAATACCCGCGCCGCGGCTCGTATACGATCGCGTTTCTGACCGGCACGCCCGGCGGCGACGTGGTCAACCATCTGACGGAAGAGTACGTGAGCGTGTACGTGCCCACGACACCGAACCCGACGTCGGGCTTCTTCCTGATGCTGCCGAAGAGCGAAGTCATCGAACTCGACATGTCGGTCGATGCCGCGCTCAAGTACATCGTCTCGATGGGCGTCGTGGCGCCTTCGGCGCCGGCTCCGGCGCCCGCCCGTCGTCCCGTCGAGCCGCCGCTGTAAGTAAAGAATCATCGCCCGGGCCGCGCGTTGCGGCGCCCGTTGATCAAACCGAACGAAAGCAAACATCATGTCGATGCGTACTGAATACTGCGGTCTCGTGACCGAACACCTGCTGGGCCAAACCGTGTCGCTGTGCGGCTGGGTGCAGCGCCGCCGCGATCACGGCGGTGTGATCTTCATCGACCTGCGCGATCGTGAAGGCCTCGTGCAGGTGGTGTGCGACCCGGATCGCGCGGAAATGTTCGCGACCGCCGAAGGCGTGCGCAACGAATTCTGCGTTCAGATCAAGGGCCTCGTGCGCAACCGTCCGGAAGGTACGGTCAACGCCGGCCTGAAGAGCGGCAAGATCGAAGTGCTGTGCCACGAACTGAACGTGCTGAACGCGTCGGTCACGCCGCCGTTCCAGTTGGACGACGACAACCTGTCGGAAACGACGCGCCTCACGCACCGCGTGCTCGACCTGCGCCGCCCGCAGATGCAGCACAACCTGCGCCTGCGCTATCGCGTCGCGATCGAGGCGCGCAAGTATCTCGACGAGCAGGGCTTCATCGACATCGAAACGCCGATGCTGACGAAGAGCACGCCGGAAGGCGCGCGCGACTACCTCGTGCCGTCGCGCGTGAACGCCGGCCAGTTCTTCGCGCTGCCGCAGTCGCCGCAGCTGTTCAAGCAGCTGCTGATGGTCGCGAACTTCGACCGTTACTACCAGATCACCAAGTGCTTCCGCGACGAGGATCTCCGCGCCGACCGTCAGCCGGAATTCACGCAGATCGACTGCGAAACGTCGTTCCTCGGCGAGCAGGAAATCCGCGACCTGTTCGAAGACATGATCCGTCACATCTTCAAGACGACGATCGACGTCGAACTCGACGCGAAATTCCCGGTGATGCCGTACTCGGAAGCGATGGCGCGTTTCGGTTCGGACAAGCCGGACCTGCGCGTGCAGCTCGAATTCACCGAGCTGACCGACGCGATGAAGGACGTCGACTTCAAGGTGTTCAGCACGCCGGCCAACGCGAAGGACGGCCGGGTCGCGGCGCTGCGCGTGCCGAAGGGCGGCGAGCTGTCGCGCGGCGACATCGACGGCTACACGGAATTCGTGCGCATCTACGGCGCGAAGGGCCTCGCCTGGATCAAGGTCAACGAGAAGGCGAAGGGCCGCGACGGCCTGCAAAGCCCGATCGTGAAGAACCTGCACGACGCATCGATCGCGGCGATCCTCGAGCGCACCGGCGCTGAAGACGGCGACATCATCTTCTTCGCGGCCGATCGCGCGAAGGTCGTCAACGACAGCCTCGGCGCGCTGCGCCTGAAGATCGGTCATTCGGAATTCGGCAAGGCGAACGGCCTCGTCCAGGCCGGCTGGAAGCCGCTGTGGGTCGTCGACTTCCCGATGTTCGAATACGACGACGAAGACGCGCGCTACGTCGCCGCGCACCATCCGTTCACGAGCCCGAAGGACGAGCACCTCGAGTACCTCGAGACCGACCCGGGCCGTTGCCTCGCGAAGGCATACGACATGGTGCTGAACGGCTGGGAAATCGGCGGCGGCTCGGTGCGTATCCACCGCGAGGAAGTGCAGAGCAAGGTGTTCCGCGCGCTGAAGATCGGCGCGGAAGAAGCGCAACTGAAGTTCGGCTTCCTGCTGGACGCGCTGCAGTACGGCGCGCCGCCGCACGGCGGTATCGCATTCGGTCTCGACCGCATCGTCACGATGATGGCCGGTGCCGATTCGATCCGCGACGTGATCGCGTTCCCGAAGACGCAGCGCGCGCAGGATCTGCTCACGCAGGCGCCGAGCCCGGTCGACGAACGTCAGCTGCGCGAGTTGCACATCCGTCTGCGTCAGCCGGAGCAGCCGAAGGCGTAACGCGTTTTCGCCCCCGGTCATGCGCGCGGCGACGCGCGCGCGACATCCAACGAAAAGGCGCCGTGGTGAACTGACCCCACGAAGTTGGACGGTTGAAGACTAGGTGCCCAAGGGCTGAGTCCTGTATTGCACGGGACTCAGCCCTTTCAACTTGAGCTTAATGCGTTCGT
>NZ_CADFEH010000070.1:0-8853 GCF_902833155.1 Burkholderia sp. BCC1047
CGAAGCTGAGGCAAACTACTACAGGCAACTCAGAAATGCGGCTGAAGTGCCTGCATTAACTTAAACCAACCGACCTCCACGATTCCCGGTGCGGTTCAAGATCGCTCAAAACAATGACTTCATTGCGCCCCCCACCGCTGTCACTATTGAATAAGTACCGCGGACGAGAACCGCAGACGCTATATTCGACCACGGTAACCGTGACCGGTGGAGCGGCAGCTCACGGTCGAGCCTCCGGTATCGCCCGGTCAAATGACGGAAGCTTCAACGTGGAGCTACGTCTGCCCCCAGAGCTCGGCGGCCCCGGCAACGGCCCCAATCCAGAGCAGCTATTTGCCGCGAGCTATGCCGCATGTTTTCACGGCGCGCTGAGCCTGTTGGCCGCAAATGTGGGGGTGGTAATTGACGGCGCCACGGTTTCGGCGTCGGTCGATTTCTGTCGCGACCCTATGGATGGGCTCTTCATGCTGAATGCGAATATCCAAGTCCATCTGCCAGGCGTCGAGCGGTCAATTGCCGAGGAGCTCGTTCGGAACACGGAGCGCTTCAGTCCATACACGAAGATGGCGCGTGACGGCATTAATCATGTCGTCGCACTCGCGCCGTCTGACGACAAATCCAAAGTGTGATCTGATTTCGGCACATCGAGCTTCGGACACGAGCACACCGGCAATCCTCACGGTACTCTCACGGGTCATCAATGTGCGAATGACTTTCGCACGGCCGTATGTATCTGCATGCCATGGGTTTCTAGTACCGAACTCCCCGACGGGCATCCTTGGTCCGCCAAGCAATACGGATAGCGAACGTTATTTCAGCAGGCTAGGAGCAACTTGTCGGCCTTCACGCTTGAGCAGCACGTGCACGCGCCGGTACCTGCGTCGAACAACGCGTCGCACGTACTGCTTGGAACAAATCGTAGCCTTCGATTTGACTGGCTAGTAGGGTCGGCAAGGCGCGCACGCTGTTGTCGGCCTGACACCAATCCGGCCATCGCGTACGGATCACACGGCCACACGCGCCGGCCCTCACCCGGTGATTGGTCCGCTCGATCTGCAGAGCGATCGGGATCTGCTGTTATAGACATTCGTCAACCCCGTCGCCAACGCAATCCTGTTCGCCTCGAAGGGCCGATACGTGTCGATCCGGTCATTCCGCGGAGCGGCCGACGTTGGCATCACGATCACCAACGTCGGCCCTTGTATCACACCGGATCAACGGATGCCCTCTGCAGATGAATCGCAAAAATTCGTGACCAGCTACCGCCAAATTATTATGACCACTTCGACCCTCAGGTGCCCGCTAGATACACGAGCGCAGCAATTCTGCCTCGCACTGCCAACCCGAAGCGAGCAGACCGATGCCCTTCGTGATGTGTTGCACCGGCGTTCCGCCAAATCCGAACACCAGTATGTTGGACGCGCATCCAGTGCCCGAAAATGTGTCTCCCCTATATATGCCGACACCCTCCTCGTCTGCGATCCTGCACAATGTCTCGATGTCGTAACCGTCATTCACTCGTGTCGAAATGTGCAAACCACACGTTGAATCCAAGGGAGTCAGCCACGTGGACAGACGGTTGCTGATCGCTTCCAGCAGGGTCGCTCGTCGCCTCTTGTACTCCATGCGCATGCTGTTCAGATGCGAAGCGAATTCACCGCTCACCATGAGGTGCAACAAGGCATTCTGGACGTGCATGGACGTTTGCCTGTCCACTATCCATTTTGCTCTTCTAAGGGCGTCGAGCAGCCAGGGAGGCGAGACAATAAAGCCTAGCCGGAATGCCGGCGCCAGAATTTTGGACAGCGATCCGAGATAAATTACACGTTCCTCCGTATCGATCGACTGCAGACATGGTGACGGCATCGTACCGTGGTAATACTCACAGTCGTAGTCATCTTCGAAGATAACGAAGCCACCCTTCGCCGCGCTTGCGAGCAGCGCTTTCCGCCGCTCCGGCGAAAGCGTGACGCCCAACGGAAATTGATGGTTGGGCGTACAGTACAGGCCAGCGATTCCCTCGGGAATGTCCTCGACTTTCACTCCCTGCTCGTCGACTTGAAGTTGAACGGGTTCAGAACCAGATAGCCGCCCAATTTCGGCGACAACAGGAAAACCAGGATCTTCTATGGCGAACGACGTCCCGGGACCCAACAATAGTCTCGATAGAAGATCGAATGACTGGTGCGTTCCAGTAGTGATGACAATATCCGCTCCGGTACAACGAACGGACCTCGATTGGCGAAGGTAAGCAGCAATTCGCTCGCGCAGCCGCACGTCTCCCTCCGGCTGGCCATATTCGGAAAGCGGCGCGGGCTCCATGTCGGATGGCCAACGGGCCAAGCGCTTGCGCCAAAACACACGATCGGCGTCGTGGGAAACGGCGCCCGGACGAAAGTCGACCTCCACGTCCTTGTCAGGCAGCACGAATGTCTTGAGCGGGAGACGCGCCGACCATTCTGACAAACGCAATCGGGTCGCGGAATGGGTAATCGGAGCGCTGTTCTGCGATGGTGTTGCACGCACGTACAAGCCCGAGCCAACTCGAGCCTCAAGCCAGCCCTCCGCAATCAACGCCGCGGTCGCCTCTCTTATCGTGTTGCGCGATACGCCAAGTTGAAGCGCCCATGTTCGGGATGCCGGCAGGCGTTGTCCCGCTTCAAGACGGCCGTCTTCCAAGGCCGCGTAAATGCCTTCGTACACTTGCTGTTGGATCGGACCCACGCCGTCCAGTTGAATCAAAAAGTCGCCCACGCGAACTCCTTCGCTGATACGCACCTTCATATGCGATATGCGCTTTGCCAGATGAGTGGTCGCTCACAGCCCAATTTAAGCAGGAAATTTCGGTCCACGTTCTGGGCGGCAGGATCATAAACTCATGGCCCACGCCAGTTTCGTGACTTGCCCTTGCGCTGGTGAGCGAGTGAAATATTCGGGACCACAACTATGAATTCTACGATTGCACGATTGGATAGAACTTCGTCACTTTTTTGGCACTTCGCGCCACCTGCGATGACGCTCGGCTATCCGTGGTATCTCTCCAGATTTTACGAAGGAGCTGGCAGCCACCACACGGCTGGCGCGTTGTTCGCCATTGCATTGGTGTTCGCGGTTCCCTTGAGCGCGTTCTTCAGCCTGCAGTCGCTCTCCCGGCGCGATGTGAGCGACGGACGGGTCGTCATATTGCGACGTCTTGCACACTTCACGTTTGCCTCGCCGCCACTTTTCGTCATCTTGGGGGTCGTGCTTTATTTGATGAAGATAAACGGCGCAGACGGGAAAGTGTGGCTTGGGTTGTGGGCGGTCGTGATTGTCGGAAGCCTGTTGGCGATATCCACTGAGCGAAATGATACCCCCCGTTCTCGGCCGAACCTGAATACGGCACCTGTGCGCGTGCTTCATGGTGCAGCATCAGTCGCCATCATCACCGTCTTCCTGTTTCCTCATCTAGGCAACCACGCAGTCGGGATTCTAGGCACTGATTTGCACAAGAGCGTCATGCTCGTGCTTCGCCATGCGTATCGGGCGGGATGGCTCGAACCTATTTTGATCGGACTCTTCTTCTTTCAAATCGTTAGTGGCCTTGTACTGTTGATGCCGAAGCTAACCATTAAGCAGGACACGCTCGGATCGTTCCAGACAGCATCCGGCGCATATCTCGTCATCTTCATTGCCTCGCATATCAATTCGGTATTCATTCTTGCGCGTTACTTCGGGACGGATACCGACTACGCGTGGGCAACCGGAACCCCGAGCGGTCTGATCGGCGACGCATGGAACGTGCGCCTGATCCCTCACTACTCACTGGGCGTATGGCTCGTCCTTTGTCATATCGCCTGCGGCCTGCGGACCGTCATGCTGGCTCACGGCGTCAGCTATGAGAGAGCCAACCGGATTTGTTGGCTTCTGATTATCGGCTGCTCGGTTTGGACGGTCATCGTCGTGGCCGGCATGCTGGGAGTTCGCGTTTAGCCCGTAATTCTTGGTGCGTTTTCCTGTGCGACCAGCTGCACACGGCTTTGTCAGCAACAGCACGGCAAGCGATCCCATACGACAACTGCCTGCTACGCACGTGACCCTAGCCCACAAAACTGTCCCATTTGGAAGTGGAAAATTCCGGCATGACATTGTCATCAAGACCAGGAGGTCATGCCGTGAAGAAGAGCAAGTTCACCGAGGAGCAGATCACATACGCATTGAAGCAGGCCGAGCTGGGCACGCCTGTCGCGGAGGTCTGCCGCAAGATGGGGATCAGCGACGCGACGTTCTACAACTGGCGGACGAAATACGGCGGGCTGTCGCCCTCGGAACTGCGCCGGCTGAAGCAGCTTGAGGAAGAGAACGCGAAGCTCAAGCGGCTCGTAGCCGATCTGTCGCTGGACAAGGCCATGCTGCAGGACGTGCTGTCAAAAAAACTCTGAAGCCTTCTCGGCGCCGTGAGCTTGTCACGGACTTGATGCAGCGTTTCGGCGCAAGCCAGCGGCAGACCTGCGCGTTGTTGCAGCTGTCCCGCACGGTCTACCGCTACGAGTCGGTCGCGCGGGATCAAAGCGCACTGGAAATGCGCATCAAGGAGATCACGGAAGTGCGAGTGCATTACGGTGCGCCCCGCGTGTACGTGATGCTTCGCCGGGAAGGCTGGAGAGACAACCACAAGAGAGTAGAACGCGTGTATCGCGAACTGGGTCTTTCGTTGCGCCACAAGCGACCTCGTCGAAACAAGTCTGCCCGGCGTCGACAACCGAAGCAGTCAGTAAGCGCAATCAACGAAATCTGGAGTATGGATTTCGTCGCTGACGCGCTGTTTGATGGTCGACGCTTGCGCACGCTCACGATCGTGGATAACTACACGCGGGAATGCTTGGCGATTGAAGTTGACGGCTCGTTGCGTGGCGAGCACGTTGTCGCCGCGCTGACTCGGCTCGCGCATCATCGTCCGCTTCCCCGCTATATCAAGGCAGACAATGGCAGCGAGTTCATTTCGAAGGCGCTCGACAAATGGGCGTACGAGAATGGCGTGGAGATTGACTTCTCGCGTCCTGGCAAGCCGACCGACAATGCGAAGAATGAATCCTTCAACGGACGCTTTCGGGAGGAGTGCCTCAATGCACACTGGTTCTTGTCGCTTGAAGACGCCAGACGCAAAATCGAAGTCTGGCGCGAGTACTATAACGAGGCGCGCCCTCACTCTGCGCTGCAGTGGATGACACCGGCGGAATTCGCCCGCCAGTGCACTGATCGGGCCGGTTCGGCCCGCCCCGAAGAGTCGGAATTTTCCAGCTAAGACTGGGACGGAAATTGGGCTAGCCTCACGCATCGTCGATCCCAGACACTAGTCCCGTTAAAATTCTGGACGCCAACCAAGCCTCGTTGCCAACATATTCGGATTCGGAGCACGCATTACTGTTCCACAAGGACAGATCACCAACGGAAAATCAGCTCTCGATCGAGTCATCCTCTCCAACAATTTCACCGCTTCAGGATCCTCCAGTGTATCGAGAATTGCGTACGGGTAGCCATTCCGCATGAGAAATCCCTGCAACGCAACAAGTATCGGATCATCTGAATGGCCAACGATGATTGGGCCACTGCTGCTTTTCATTAGACGCATGCGTCGCAAGATCAAGGCGCGCATGATCCGTTCACCGAGTTCCGCCTCGGCAACGATCAGATGGCACAACTGTTCAGGAAGGAGCAATATCGTGTCGGCGTCGTCAAGGGCATCAACGTCAACTAGTGCGGGCTGTCCAGATAGTTGGCCAATCTCTGCGAGAAATTGGCCAGGCTGAAGGATCCCCTCGAAATGCCTCTCTCCCAGCTCGTCGCGGCGCATGATACGGATTGGCCCACTCACCACCAGGAACAGTCTCTCGGCGGAAAATCCGGTCTGTAACAACGTCTCGCCTGTGAGATACCGTCGTGGAGTGCCGAAGCGTCGAATGCGTGCAATTTCGGAAGGAGTAAAGCAAGGGCGCATCTGTTGGGCTTTCGATTCAAAAATTGAGAACAAATTTTCGGATAAATCAGCAGTCAAGTGCTCGCTCGCCCTGAAAGCCGCCAAGTCATCACCTCTATAATTTGTATACTTCCAAAATTTAATCTGCGAGAGTTCTCCACCACACATCCCATTTAACGAACCCATACGCCAAAACCTCGACTAAATAAAAATTACTTACCAATTCCGAATTTAATACCAAAACCACAACGTTATTCACCCACCCCATCATAAAACCAAATTCAGGGCGAAATACATACAACTTACCAATTAAATTTTATCGCCAAAGTATTTCTTTTCGACCCAAACATCAAACCCTCCCGTTAGAAATGGGGTATTTTGCGGCTGACTATCCGCAATCGCGCGGCAATCCTGAAACCCGTCATATTCGACAGACATGAACACAGATTGACCCGCGACCGACGGGTCCCGAATTAGGCGACAACTTTATATTCGCCTCGCGCGCCGCCCCCAAAAAATAACCCAAACCACAAACGAAATGAAATGAAATGAAATGAAATGAAATGAAATGAAATGAAATACACAATAACGAAACCGTCGCAGACAATCACGAAATTTAGCTTTGCGACATTCACCCTTTCATTTTTCAAATAATGAAAAACGAACAACTCCGACCGCATGCCGCGACAGTCACCGGAACGCGACAAATAACACGAATTAAATTAGCCCACTACTTAGCATCACTTGGCACTATGGCATACCCGCGGTACGACATGTCTATGAAAACAAACGATATATCATGCGCCGAATTACTTGATGCCGATCGTAAGGCACGACACATCATGCCGGTAGTACTGCAATCGTGCTTACACTGTTGTCGCGCGAACACCATTCCCTCAGTCTCCACGACTAACAAAGAGACGACGCCGATACAAATCTTAGGTACACAATGACCGCTCTGTGCCACCCTACAATGTCGATTGGCCGAATTGATCTGCGAATTCGCAAACCAAAGCACGATGAAGCCCGTAGCCGAACGATCAATCACGAAGTAGCGACATCGGCCCAGAATTTCGTACGGAATCTTTATTATGAATGCATTCGTGGTCTAAACAGCCAATACTGAATCTCGAACGAGTGACGCAACGCCTTTTGGGGTATCAGAGGTTATCCGTCGCGGTAAGTACGGTCTTCGTGCCGCCCTTGATGACGCCCGTATTGGTCGTGGTGCCGGCAGTATGAATTCGACATCATCGGCAGCGATCAACGCACCAGTCGGTCGCAGGTCGTTCGCATGGGTTCGCGCTTCCTGTATTCGTCAACTGATTCGTTGCGTACAGGTTCAATTGGTTGGCGGCGGCGAAGACGGCAGCCGCACCGGTGTTCGTTATCGTATTGGCGTTTACCGTAACGTTGGCACCGGTTGCGGTGCCCGTGTTGTTCAAGGTAGCGCTGTTGGTCGTAACCGTAGCCTGTCGTTGCGCGGACAGGGTGCCGGCTTGATTCGATAAAGCTGCGGCAGTCAGCGCCAGCACACCATTGGTCGCGAAGGACCCGCCGTTATTCGACAACGCCCCGGTCCCGATGGTCGGCGTACCGCTACCGGCGTGTGCAATTTTGCCGTGGTCGTTAATCAGCGCCGCAGGGGTAAGGCTCAGATCGGCGGCGCATACGTCGAACCTGCCCGCGTGCACCGAACTCGTCATTCCCGTACGCATTCAGATCGAGCGTGGGAACACGCTCCAGCGAGTTCGAGAAGAGCTATTCCGATTACGCTGAAGAACAGGCGACCGCCCCAACCACGCCCCGCTATCGCTTGCGCTCGTCTCGGAAATGCGGCCTGTCGTGGGGAGTACGCTGATGCACGCGGCCGCCCCTGAGCTCCGGTGGGAGCGCCAATGAACCAAAAACACTGGCGGGCCGCCCGCGTAATAGCAACGTAGGCAAGCCGGAGGATCTCGTGGCGCTGGGCTGTGTCGAACGGCGTAATGTCGTTATCGGCACCCAGCCCTGCAGCGATATATGCCTGATTCTTGTACGGGGAGTCCGTCATGTGGACGCAGTCACCAATTAGAAATACCGCGACTGCCTCCAACCCCTTCGAGCGATGGTAGGTAAGCAGCTTCAGACGCTGCTTCTTTTCAGGAAGACGCTTGTCGACTTTGATCAAGTCGGCCAGCAATTGCTTCATCGCCTCTCCGTCGTCGCGTCGCCGAAAAAGAACCATGACAGAGTCCCCCCTAGCATATAGCTCGCGGACACGCTCCGCGAGGGCCGCATCGTCTCGATCAAGCACCACCACCGGAACAGGATCTCGGCATTGAGGTCGACGATGCCCTCGAGATGGCGGAGCAGACAGAGGTTTGATGGCACGGGCCGGCGAGCGGTCGCTTGCCGGCCATGAGGGGACATCCCTATCGCGCGCTGGCAATGACCGTTACTGTCCCTGAAGCCGCCACTCCTCTCTTACGAATTCGGCGAAAAAGAACGCATCGCAAAGGACGTGGTGGAACTTCAAACGGATTCGCGACGCCGCCATTCCGGCTGAATGCGACTATCGGCGCACGCGTAAGCGTGTCTACAACGATGCTCAGCGTCGTCGGCCTGGCGGCCATCTGGGGCAATGGACAAACCATCAGCACTACGGGATTTCATGGCAGTGGCGCGCGTCGGCCGAGGCTATAACCTCCTGCGCGTCGGACCGTCCCGCCGGGTAGCGCTTGGCGTGTGCCGTCCTTCGACACCAGGAGGACACTACTGTTGATTTGCATGGAATCCTGACCCACGATTTGCATTGAATTCTGACCCACCCCTTGGACCAGCTTTGCGGGTTATTCGGTGGGTATCTGGGTCTTCTTTCTCTCCTTTTTTGGCTGTGTCGTGCTGTTTCTGAAACG
>NZ_CADFEH010000071.1:0-7939 GCF_902833155.1 Burkholderia sp. BCC1047
GGTTCGTCTCAATGCGCCACGCCAAGCGGCTGATTGAGGAATGGCGTATCGAGTACAACACCGAGCGGCCTCATAGTTCGCTCGGCTATCTGACGCCTGTGCAGTTCGCCCGGGCGCACGACGCGAAGCAGCAGTTTTTAACCTCGGACTCTAACTGCAGTCCGGACTAAAACCGGGGGCAGGTCACAAGCGTTGTGCAGGGTTAACCTGTGCGCGTGATCGAACTGCTTTATCGGTTTTTAAACAGCTGATAAATAATCGGCAGATTAAAAATCGGTTTGTAATGTCGGATGTAATTGTCCGGTAAATATCCACGACGGCGCGCGCAGGGGAAATCGTGAAACGCGTCATGCGAACGCGACACGCTCCGCCGTCTGCTTGCACGGCCCGTCGGCATTGCCGGCGCGGCGCGATTCCGCATACAGTTCAGCGTAGCCGCGTGCGCGGCGTCGTCCGTGCGAGGTGCCCTTGTTCTATTCGATCGTCGCGATCTTCGTCGGCGCCGGCCTCGGCGCGTTGCTGCGCTGGTTCCTGAGCCTCGCGCTCAACGCGGTCTTTCCCGCGGTGCCGCTCGGCACGCTCGTGTCGAACCTGCTCGGCGGCTACGTGATCGGCATGGCCGCCGTCGTATTCACCGTTCGCGTCGGGTTGCCGCCCGAATGGCGGCTATTCGTGATCACGGGCTTTCTCGGCGGCCTCACGACGTTCTCGACCTATTCGGTCGAAGTGATGACGCACGCGCTCGACGGCGAATTCGGATGGGCGTTGGCGGTGGCTGTCCTACACTTGACTGGATCGTTCGCGCTGACGGCGCTCGGCATGTGGACCGCGCGCGCGTGGCTCGCGGCGGCCTGAGCGGGCTGCCATCGGAGGGAGCGATGGACAGGATCTTTTTGCGCTTCTACGTGCACGAGCAGCACCGGCTGCACTGGAAGCCGCTGTGGGAATGGCTGCTGGAAGAGGCGAACCGGATGGGCGTCGCGGGCGGTTCCGCGTTTCGCGCGATGGCCGGTTTCGGCCAGCATCACGTGCTGCACGAGGATCGCTTCTTCGAACTGCAGGGTTCGCTCGCGATCGAGGTCGAATTCATCGTCACCGAGGACGAGGCGCAGCGGCTGCTCGAGCGGCTGTCGCACGAGAAAGTGCGCGTGTGCTACGCGATGATGCCCGCGCAGTTCGGCGTGATCGACACGCTCGGCGCACCGCCGGCGCAGGGGCCGGCGGCGTAGGTGTCGTGCCGGATCAGATGCCGAACATCGTCAGCGACACGGCGGCGCGCGTGACGATCATCAGCAGCACCTGCACGATCACGAACAGCAGGATCGGCGACAGGTCGATGCCGCCGAGGTTCGGAATCACGCGGCGCAGCGGGTTCAGGAAGGGCGCGGTGAGCTGGTAGAGGATCGGCATTGCCGGCGAGCGCGGGTTGAGCCACGACAGCAGCGCCATCAGGATCGTCATCCAGATCACGAGGTTGAGCGCCCACTTCACGACGGTGAGCAGCGCGACCACAACGAGCGTCGCGATCACGGCGGCCGGATCGAAGCCGGCCATCACGACCATCAGCACGACATAGACGAGCGCGGTGAGCAGTGCGGCGACGACGCTGGCCCAGTCGATGCCGCGTACGCCCGCGATCACGCGGCGCAGCGGCAGCACGAGCCAGTTGGTCGCCTGCAGCACGGCTTGCGTGACGGGGTTGTACGGCGGCACGCGGACGGCCTGCATCCAGACGCGCAGAATCAGCGCGGCGCCGAATAGCGTGAAGACGGTATTGAGCAGAAAACGGGCGATCTCGCCGAACATCGTTGGCATCCTTTTTATACAGTCAGTAGCGTGCGGCCGCCAACGCCGGTTGGCGGCGCATCGGCCGACACCTTATCACGCCTCGTCGCGCGACGGGGAGGGGGGCGCGGCGGGGTGCGCGGCCCCGCGCGCCAGCGAGGTTTCGACGGCTTCGGCTAGCGCCGGCAGCGACGCCGGCGGCGTCGTGCGCTTCGCCGCGAGCGCGACCGCGCGGCGCGTCAGCAGCGCGTACAGCGCCGCGTGATCGCCGCCGCGCGCTTCGAGCAGCGCGAGCTGGCGCTCGACGATGGCCGTGTCGCCGCGCGATACCGGCCCGGCCAGCGCATTCGCGAGCCCCTTGTCGCGCGCGGTCTCGATCGTACCGGCGAGCATCGGCAACAGCGCGCGCAGCGCGGCGTCCTCGTCGAAACCGAGGCCGCGCCACAGCTCGACCGCTTCCGACAGCCCACACAGCGCGAAGCTCGCCGCGTAGTGGGCGGCCGCGTGATACAGCATCCTGCCGCCGGCCGGAATCGACAGCGGATGGCAGCCGAGTGCGGCGGCAAGTCGCAGCAGCGTCGCGTGCAGCGCACCGTCCGCTTCGATCGTGACCGAGCAGCCGTCGATGCGTGCGAGGTCGGCGTCGGTACCGCCGAACAGATAGAGCGGATGGAAGCCGCCGGTGGCCGCGCCTTGCTGCTTCGCCGGATCGAGCAGCGCGACCGGCGATGCGCCGCTGCAATGGACGACCGCCTGGCCGGCCGCGCGCGATGGGTCGAAGCGCAGCGCCGCGGCACTCGACGCGAGATGATCGTCGGGCGTCGTCACGAAGATCAGGTCGGCGGCGTCGACCACCTGCTGCGGGGTATCGACCGCGCGGCAGCCGTCGATGCGCGCGGCGAGGCCGGCGGCCGATGCGGGCGTGCGGTTCGCGATCGCGACGACGGGGAAGCCGGCCTGCGCGAAACGCTGCGCGACACAGCGCGCGAGGCGGCCGGCGCCGATGAAGCCGAGGCGGGGTGTGTCGGGAAGCGGCATGGCGGCGGATGTCAGCAAAAACGAAGCAGCCGCCAGTATCGCAGGAATGACGACCGTTTCGCGGAAGGCCGGTGGCGGGACGGCCGCGCGTATGAATTACCGGTACGCAGTGAGGTCGATGCGCGGCCGGCGTCCGGCATCGCGGCCGAATCAGGATCGCGGAATCCGACCCCTAAACACCGCGCCGCTGCATGCGGCCTGGAATGTCGGCATGTTGTCTCGAATTTGTAATCGTTCATTACGCACGCGTGCCCGCTGCGCCCGCCGGATCCGGTAAGACTGACCGGTCGGCGTGCCGCGACCCGACCCCTCGGACGGAATCGCGCGACCCGCAAGGAACGCGGCCCATGTCGGGCACCGCGCCGGACGGCCGCTGCGGCCGCGTGCAATTGCAATTTGCAACAAATGGACGATACGCGCGGGGCGGGTTTTCGCTACATTGCTTGCATGCGACGTGCATGCCCGCCGTTGCCGACAGGAGCGCCTAAAATACCGCTCCAGCAGGAGAATCGAAGTGAAAAAGCTCATTCCGTTCATCGCCGCTGCCGCGCTGGGCCTGGGTGCCGCGAGCGCCGCGCAGGCTCACGTGTCGATCGGGGTCGGCATCGGCATCCCGGTCGCACCCGCTTACCCCGTCTACGCACCGCCGCCGCCCGTGTACTACGCGCCGCCGCCTACGCCCGTCTACTACGCGCCGGCGCCGGCCTACTACGCGCCGCCGCCCGCGGTGGTCGTCGGCGGCTACGGTGGTGGCTACTACGGTCGCCCGTACTGGCGCCATGGTTACGGCGGCTGGGGCCATCACGGCTACTGGCGTCGCTGATTCGTCCCGCGCGGCCTGACCGCGCGCGGCAAAACGGCGCAACGTCCCGCGAGGGGCGCTGCGCCGTTTTTCATTGGGGCTCGCATGTGGCGCGGTGGCCGGCGCGGCAGCGCGACCGCGATTACGCCGCGTGTACGATCAGGTCGTGGTAGCCGCCGACGATCACGCTGTACGAGAAATACGCGAACAGCAGCGCCGACGCGACGTGGCAGGCTCGCATCAACCCGGCGCCCGCGCGCTTGCGGCCCTGGCTCGCGAGCGTGCACATGAAGAGCGTCCACGCGAGGCCGCCGAGGAAAAAGCCCGACAAGAACACCGACGCGGTGGCCGGGGTGGTCGCACCGGCTTTCGCGATCAGCGCGCCGCCGACCGCCGCGAACCACAGGATCGCGCTCGGCGACGACATCGCGAGCAGCATTCCGCGCAGAAAGCTGCGCCGCGCGCTCGCGCGCGGCTGCGGTGCGTCGTCCGCGTCGTCGTCGGCCGACGTCGCGGGCGTCAACGCTTCGCGCGCCATCTTCCACGTGAGGAACAGCAGCACCGCGCCGCCGCCGATCCACACGATCCAGCGCACCGGTTCGAACTGCAGCAGCACGGCCATCCCCGCGAGCGCGAGCGCCGCGTAGACGAGATCGCCGACGCACGACCCGACGCCGAGCCAGAAGCCCGGCCGGAAGCCGTGCGACAGCGTGAGCGACAGCATCGCGACGTTCACGAGGCCGATGTCGAGACACAACGACAGCGACAGAAGGAATCCGTCGGACAGCATGGAGGCGGGCGGAAAGCTCATTTTCTAGGTGCGTGCGGCAAGTGCGATGCGCGGGCCGGCGCGCGCCGGCCGCGTGGCGTCAGAGGCCGATCTCCTGCCATAGCCGGTCGACGCGCGCCTTCACGGCCGCGTCCATCTCGATCGGGCGACCCCATTCGCGGCTCGTTTCGCCCGGCCACTTGTTGGTCGCGTCGAGCCCCATCTTCGAGCCGAGTCCGGCCACCGGCGACGCGAAGTCGAGATAGTCGATCGGCGTGCTGTCGACCATCACCGTGTCGCGCACGGGGTCGACGCGCGTCGTGATCGCCCAGATCACTTCCTTCCAGTCGCGGATGTTCACGTCCTCGTCGACGACCACGATGAACTTCGTATACATGAACTGCCGCAGGAAGCTCCACACGCCGAACATCACGCGCTTCGCATGGCCCGCGTAGCTCTTCTTCATCTGGACGATGGCCATCCGGTAGCTGCAGCCTTCGGGCGGCAGGTAGAAGTCGGTGACTTCCGTGAACTGCTTCTGCAGCAGCGGCACGAACACCTCGTTCAGCGCGACGCCGAGCACCGCGGGCTCGTCGGGCGGCTTGCCCGTGTAGGTCGAATGGTAGATCGCGTCGCGGCGCATCGTGATGCGCTCGACGGTGAACACCGGAAACCACTCCTGCTCGTTGTAATAGCCGGTATGGTCGCCGTACGGCCCTTCGAGCGCGTGCTCGTATGCGGCCGCCGCATGGCCGGCCGGGCGCGGCGGCGCGCCGGCCGGAGCGGGGCCGGGTGCGCCTTCCTGCGGATGAATGAAGCCTTCGAGCACGATCTCCGCGCGCGCGGGCACCTGCAGCGTGTCGACGCCGGGCGTCAGGCACTTCGCGAGTTCCGTGCGGCTGCCGCGCAGCAGGCCGGCGAACTGATACTCGGACAGCGAATCGGGCACCGGCGTCACCGCGCCGAGCGTCGTGGCCGGATCGGCGCCGAGTACGACCGCGACCGGATACGGCTTGCCCGGGTTCTGTAACGCGAATTCGCGGAAGTCGAGCGCGCCGCCGCGATGCGCGAGCCAGCGCATGATCAGCTTGTTTCGGCCGATCAACTGCTGACGGTAGATGCCGAGGTTCTGGCGCGACTTGTTCGGCCCGCGCGTGACCGTCAGGCCCCACGTGACGAGCGGCCCCGCATCGCCGGGCCAGCAGGTCTGGATCGGCAGCTTGTTCAGATCGACGTCGGCGCCTTCCCAGACGATCTCCTGGCACGGCGGCGACGACACCGACTTCGGCGCCATGTCCCACACCGCCTTCGCGAGCGACAGCAGCTTGCCGGCGTCCTTCAGGCTCTTCGGCGGATCGGGTTCCTTCAGCGCGGACAGCAGGCGTCCGAGATCGCGCAGCGAGCCGAGCGCGGCATCGTCGCCCGCATCGACGCCCATCCCGAGCGCGACGCGGCGCGGCGTGCCGAACAGGTTGCCGAGCACCGGGAACGCATGGCCGGGCGGCGCGTTGAACAGCAGCGCGGGACCGCCGGCGCGCAGCACGCGGTCGCACAGCTCGGTCATTTCGAGCACGGGCGACACGGGCTGCGTGACGCGCCGCAGCTCGCCGAGCGCCTCGAGGCGCTGAATGAAATCGCGTAAGTCTTTGTATTTCATGAAGAAGGTCCGGGCCACCCGCAGGGACGGGCAGCGATGGGCGGGGCAGCGGCTGGCTACGACCCCGAATCGACCGACGATTTTACCCCGGGCAGCCGCGCGACCGCCCCGGCGGAGAAAAAGTCGACCGCGCGCAAACCCCCTACGGCACGGGGATTGCGTTCTGAAGAGGAGTTTTAAATTACTTTTTGTTATAGATTTGAGTTTTTATAGTGTTGACGATCTATAAAACCCTGCTAGAATCCGCTCACATTGGCTGCAGGGTAAAAGGCTTCGAGCCGCCAATCACCGATCTTTGACGCAGCGCGTCACCGTCCGCCGAATCCTGCACGGCGTCTTCGACGGCTTATGTCGTAGTCCCAGCCAGCGCCACCAGACGCTGGTTTTTTGCGTGGGTGCCACCGCGTATGCCCGCCTCGCCCAGTGTGCGAAGGCGCCGGCCTTCTTACACCGTGGCCTCGAACGGTACTTATACCGTTTCCCCGATGCTTGCGCGTCCCAACCAAGGCGTGCGGCGTCGTGATTCCGCGGCGCGTTTTCTGTCTCGCCATCGAGCTGAGCGAGCCGCACGAGTCATGTTCATGGGAGATGATCTGAATGAACGCTTGGTTATCGTGGCGTCCCACTGAGCAGCATGCGCAAATCGTGCGCAACTTGCTGCGTCGCGGGACGCGTGTCAGTCACCATCTATTCAGCGTTGTCGGCTGTTTCGCTGTCGCGGTTGCGCTTGCACTGTGGCTGCTGCCAACCGTCCGCGGCACGCTCGCCGCGAAGCTGATGCCGGTCGTATCCGCGGCCGTGCAGGCCGGTCCGGCCCGTCTGCTGTCCGGTCATCCGCTGCCGAACTTCGCGCCCGCTGGCGCGCAGCCGCAGCAGGAAGACACGCCCGAGGCGGATGCGCTTGCGGTCGGCCTCGATGTCGCGCCGGAAACCGCCGCTCAGGGCGCTCAAGGCGCCCAGAGCGATGCGTCCGACCCGGCCCGCAACGGCCCGTCGCCGGTCGCACTGGCCAAGCTGATTCCGATCCAGCGCGTGGCGGCCGATGCCCGCGACGATCGCGCGCTCGCGTCGAACCGCGAACAGGCGCTCGTCGCCACCTATCTGTCGCGCCGTTACCGCGTCGCGCAGGAGCCGCTCGGCCAGCTCGTCAAGGCCGCGTTCCAGACCGGACGTGACGTCGGCCTCGATCCGCTGCTGCTGCTGTCCGTGATGGCGATCGAATCGGGCTTCAACCCGTACGCCGAAAGCGGCGTCGGCGCGAAGGGGCTGATGCAGGTCATGTCGAAGGTCCACTCCGACAAGTTCGAGTATTTCGGCGGCACCGACACCGCGCTGCAACCGCTCGCGAACCTGCAGGTCGGCGCCCTGGTGCTGAAGGACTGCATCGCGCGCGGCGGCTCGCTGGCGAGCGGCCTGCGCCTGTATAACGGCTCGACGAACCCCGACGACAACGGCTACGGCTCGAAGGTGATGGCCGAGCGCGGCCGCCTGCGCGACGTCGCGCGTGGCCGCAGCGTGCCGATCAACGCGCCGCAGGCGCCCGCGCAGCCCGCGAAGCCGATCGTCACCGCCGCTGCCGTGACGGCTGCGGCAGGCGGCGCGAAGCGCGTGCATGCGACGCTCGACGGCACGACGTCGGTCAAGGCGGCGCCGAAGGAAGCCGCGTCGCAGGACGACGCGAGCGTCGATACCGCGAAGCAGTCGCACGGCGATCGTTCGGAGCTCGGCGCGTAACGCGTCACGCGCTCCGTGCGGCTCCGGCCGGCAGGACATGAAAAAGGCACCCGATTCTGAACTGACCCCACGAAGTTGGACGGTTGAAGACTAGGTGCCCAAGGGCTGAGTCCTGTATTGCACGGGACTCAGCCCTTTCAACTTGAGCTTAATG
>NZ_CADFEH010000072.1:0-7590 GCF_902833155.1 Burkholderia sp. BCC1047
AGCTATCGTTTCAGAAACAGCACGACACAGCCAAAAAAGGAGAGAAAGAAGACCCAGATACCCACCGAATAACCCGCAAAGCTGGTCCAAGGGGTGGGTCAGAATTCAATGCAAATCGTGGGTCAGGATTCCATGCAAATCAACATGCTTGCTTTTGGTTTTGTCCTGATACCGCGATCGCGCGAATTCTTTGCGCTCAACCACGATCAGGTGAAAGATTGGTTTCGCCACGAATATCCCCATGCATTCAAAACATCTTCCGTGCCCGAACCGGGACAAACTACGTAGATCGCAACGCAGCATGGCTCGGGAAACGCCACGTCGTATGTGGGGATCGGACTTACCCGAGACATGATCGACTGACCGCTTTGTAGATATTCCGTCGACCGCTCAGGGTCGGCAACCGCCGGCTGCATCCGTTGGTTGGCGGCCAATTGGAGCCGCTCGTGGTCGTTGCCTGAACCGGTGACAATCTTGAGATCGCTATTGACAGCTACGCTCTAGAACGGCATTCTCCCCTTATGAACTACGACACGCGCAATTTTATGATGTGCACCATGACCGCCACTGGCGAGTCGTGGGAATCGTGACGTTCATACATCACACATAGATTTCCTCAACGGCCCCGCCAGTCATGACGGGGCCGTATCTTTTCGACCGCTCCGTTTTATATTGGCTCAAACAGGAGTGGTTACATGCACGACAAAGTATCTGTTTTCCAGAGTCTGAGTCTTATCGACGCCTGGTCTCGGCTGCTCGCGCCGAGGAACTCCCAATGCTGACGATACGCAAAGCCACCAGTGGCGACGTGCTCGATGCGTGGGATATTCGAAAGACTTCAGTGCTTGCCGCGTGCGCTAAAGATTATCCGAAAGCATCCCTGTCGGCGTGGGTTGACGGCTCACCAACCGACAAATGGGCCAGCGTTGTCGAACGCGACTTTTACGTAGCCGTCGACGAGGGATTGGTCGTTGGCACCGGGATGCTTACCGCCGCAAGCTGGCATGTAGATGCAATTTTCGTCCGGCCGTCTCACATGGGGCGTGGTATCGGACGCCAGATGCTGCAGTTGCTCGAAGCGTTGGCTCGCGATCAGGGACTTGCCTTGATGCGGCTCGATGCCACGCTGAACGCGGCACCTTTTTATCGTTATTGTGGTTGGGCGGGGGATTCCATTTCGACGTATCGAACATCCCGCGGGCTGGAATTGGCTTGCGTGCCGATGACTAAGCGTGTCGCCCCGCCTTAGCATGATTCCCACAGCGACTGCTGCCGCTCGCAGTCGGAAAAACATGAGGCTGAATGGCCGCAATCGGGAACGCTGTCAGACCGTTGACTGAGTCAATCGCGGGCGATTGACCCCGCTTAAAGTAAATTCACGTCGAACTTGATGGACGCGCGGTGAGGGATGCGACGCGCGGCCTGATACTGACGGAAACGGCTCGGGAAATCGAGCTTTTGCGGGGTAAACGTCATGAACAGAGGCATCATGAGACATCAATCCTTTTGCATGCTCGCCGCACTATTCGCGGGGTATGTCACGTCGACGACTGCCTGTGCGCAGACGTTAGACAAAATCTCCCGGTCCAATCAAATCGTCGTTTCGTACAGGGAAGCCGCCGTGCCGTTCAGCTATCTGCTGACACCGCATAAAGCCGTCGGCTTTTCGATAGACGTAACCGAAGCAATCGTCGACGACGTTCGCAAGGCACTTCGCAGACCGGACCTGAGGGTCGCTTACGTGCCGGTTACCGGTCAAAATCGAATTCCGCTGCTCGTCAATGGTTCTTACGACCTGGAGTGCGGATCGACGACAAATACATCGGCTCGCGGCAAGGACGTCGCGTTTTCGATCAATTACTTTTATGCCGGTACGCGCCTGATGGCGAAACAGGCGTCGCGCATCAGCGACTATGCCGACCTCGCGCATAAGGCTGTCGTGACAGTCGGTGGAAGTACGAACGAAAAAACGCTGCGACGCCAACTCGAAGCACAGCACATCGATGCCGAAGTCGTGCTGACAAAGGACTATGCAGAGGCACTAAAGATCGTCGCGGACGACAAGGCGGCAGCACTCGCGCTAGATGATGTTCTGCTTTACGGGCTGAGGGCGAACGCGGGGGACCCGAGCATGTGGGTCGTGACAGGGGACGCGTTGCAGGTGGAGCCCTACGCATGTATGGTGCGCAAAGACGATCCTGCGTTCAAGCGACTCGTCGATGGCACGCTCACTCGGCTCATGAAAAATGGTGAATTCACTCGCCTGTACGCAAAGTGGTTCGAATCACCGATTCCGCCGCGTGGCGCGAATCTCGACATGCCAATGAGCGCGGCGCTAAAGGGAAATCTGGTCATGCGCAGCGACCGTCCTGCACAATGACGAGCCAAAGGCTGGGGTGTAGATCTCGGCGTAGGTTTATGTGCCAAGCCTTGTCAGACAGGGCACAGGTACTGCTGCATCATTGGAGTTACGGGGGCAGGTGCTGCTGCTGGTTGCGCGCTCATGTGCCCGGGAAAAGTTGCTTTGGCTGCCGAAGTTTACCAGTGGCTCCAATGTGAGAGAGCGAAGTTCGCCTTTCGGCCAATTTCCGATGATCAAGACAGGTGATTATCGGCCAGCAGAGGTCGATCGACTTCTGGCGTAGGATTGTCATTGATCGCGTTGCGCTATTCGCGAGCTGCGGGGGAGCCACCTTGATCGAATTGCTTGAGCCCTTTTCTCGCCAAATGGCCGGAGACCTTCTCTCAGCCTTCCCGAGCTGGAGGAGCCATTTCTCTATTGTTGCCCGCGCTGGCGAGAATTATTTCAATGTTCGGGTGCCGTCGCTCGCAGGATCGAAAGGTGGCCCCTTAGAGGTTTCTTCCTTGTACAACGACGAGGTGACGGTTTTTTACGCAGCAACCCATCGGCATTTCTTCTCCGTTCTGGGCAATGCCGAAGAGGCCGGTGGTGCAGTCGAGTTCATCCGGAAGATACTGGACGAACACCTTGCCGTGGTCTCATACATTTGCACGGGCGATGCAACTATACGAGACGGGGTTTTTGCAAGCGTCGCAGTCCGGGTGGACCAGATTCCGCGCACAAACTATGAGTATTACTACTCTACTTCGATGCGCGTGCGCTCATGGAAGGGCACTTTCGACGCCGACTTCGCTGCCCCGTACGTCAGAGACAGGCCGATGGGTAGTGATGGGCGAGCGCAGGACTTGGCGTAGGTTTGCGCATCGGGCCCCGTCAAGCATCTGTTTAACGGTGATGTGTAAATATTCCTAAGTAGTTCGGTACAACCAAAACGAGCACTGCACACGCCACAATACCCCGCATGCAGTACAGATACACCTTGCCACCGCGGCTCTTGATTATGTGACGCGCCGCATGGCTATCGCGACTAATCCGGCTAAGTAAGAGGCCGCAACCGACCGTAACGAGACCGATGATTAGAATCGACGCAAACCCAAACGAAACAATCGATACCAGCAGACAGAGCGCAAGAAGGACATGGAGAACGAGTAGGCTGACGAAGATCTTGGATTGATTTGCCGCATTTTTTCCATATTGCACCTCCTGTCGGAAGGCTTCGAAAGCGGTGGTCGTATATGCCCGACGGGGGCAAAGAATGTCGCGGACGCGCCTATCATGTGTGTCGCCCATTCATCATCGGATATGGGACGCAGTATTGCAAATGGATGTGGACCGCGAATGCATAGACAACGAAAAGCCCGCTGATAGCGGGCTGCTCTGGCCGCAACGAGTTTGCTGTAGCAGTGGCCGAATGCCGCGCGTCATTCCATCTCCTGACCGACGGGGTGGCGTAAGTCTTGGCGTAGCTTTGCGTATCTAGCCTTGTCAGATAAGGCGCAGGTACTGCTGCATCATTGGGGTGACGGGTGCAGGTGCTGCGGTGGGTCGCATGCTCATGTGACCGGGAAAAGTTGCTTTGGCTGCCCGAGTTTACCAGCGGCCACACGGGACCGCTCGAAGTTCGCCATCCGGCCAGTCGTCAGCGTTGGCGGCTTCAGCTATCGGCAGCCATGAACGGGCCGTCGACATCGAGGCCGCGATCGTCGACAATCGAATCATTGGCGGCAGCGCAACCGCGTTCTAGCTATCTTCCGCGACCTCTTCACCCCGAGGGCAGCCGCGGAACTTGGCGTTTCGAACAATGGCATGAGGGGTTGTCCCGGGAGCGGCGATGAAAGCGACAAGATCGATAGGTCGGCGTATAGGCTTTCTATTCATATTGGCTTTCGCTGCGATGCCGATTTGCAGTGTCGCGACAAGTAAAATATATGAGGTTTTTCTTCCAATAGATGCAAGTAGGTCCGGGGCATCGGCAAGCGCAGAAGTCGAAATAACCGAGGCGCGTTTGTATATCTTTTACCTCGCATTTCGCTACAAAAACGAAGAAGAGCGAAAGCGACTCGTCACATTGGTGGGGGATGGCGGCCGTTTGCATACCGGCGAGTATGCCAATCCTGGCGTCGTGCAACGTGCCAATTTGACACTGACGGCCACCACTGGAAACGCGTCGATTAATGTCGACAGAACTATTGAGGGTATTGCTGCGCACGAGCTCGGCGCCAATCTTAGCGGCGCATATGATCGCACGATCTATTCTTCTGTTTTGCGGCCGGGGCTGTACCATATGAAGATCACGATCCTTCAGGGAAGGCGGGAGTTCGAAGGGTTTGAGTCTGCTATTTCTGTTGGGGTTCGACCGGGTCGGTAACGGCCAGTCCGCAGAAAGCGAAGGCATGGGCATTAGCGTATGCCGCCGAGATCAGCATCAATCGCAGGTCAAGCCGGAGTTTCCCCCCACCGGCGGCCGTTCGATCACGCACAGTGCCTCCCAGCGTTATCATTTTGAAAATAGAGAGTAATGATCTATGTCGGCAGCGGACTTGGAAGCGCGCCTCGTGACGATCGTACGACAGTCGGAATGGTTCTGGCCGGCGCTTGTGGCTGCCCGTAGTTTGAATCTTCACTCGTGGTGTATCGGAGCAGGGGCGATACGCAATCTTGTTTGGGATGAACTGCACGCATTTCAGCCGCCATCCGCGCTGTCGGACATTGATGTCGCTCACTTTGATCCGAACGATTTCTCAGCTACGCGGGACCTGAGCCTTCAGCGCCGGTTGTCTGACATGCTCCCACGTGTGCCGTGGGAGGTTACCAATCAAGCGGCCGTCCACATCTGGTTCGAGCGAACATTCGGCCATCAAGTTGCACCGCTACATTCTCTCAAAGACGCTGTCGCATCATGGCCGGAATTCGCGACCTCAATCGGAGTGGTCCTTCGTGGCGACGATTCGATCGAGGTTATCGCGCCGCATGGGCTCGACGACCTCTTCGCGATGGTGGTTCGCCGAAATCCCCAGCGCGTTAGTGTCGAGACCTACCGGAAACGTATTGAGGCAAAACAATACCGAAAGCGCTGGCCTCGTGTCGTCGTGGTGCCTTGCTGATCACCTCGTCGTATAAGCGTAGGTCGTGGCGTAGGTTTGCGTGCAGAGTCTTGTCAGGTAAGGCGCAGGTACTGCTGCATCATTGGAGTGACGGTTGCAGTACTGCCGTGGGTTGCGTGCTCATGTGACCGGGAAAGTTGCTTTGGCAGCCCGAGTTTACCAGCGGCCTGAACGGGACTGCTCCAAGTTCGCCATCGGGCCAGTTGTCGGCGATGGCAAGAGGCTGCAACTCGGCCATGAACCGCCCTTCGACTGCCGCGCCTGGATTGTCGACAATGAATTAGAATCGATGAAAAAAGATCAGATCGATGGTGGTGCGATCAGACCTTCACGACCATCGACGCTGTCACGGTCACTTCGACCAACCACCCTGGTTCGACAAGTCCCACTACCTGTGCACGAGTCCGGGTGGGCAGATGAGGTTGTGCTGCCGAGCCGAAATACTCGGCATAGACGCTCGAAAAACTGCCGTAGTCTGGCACACCATTTTTCCCGGGCTCAGCAACGAAAAGAGCCTGCACGGTAATCACGTCGCCTAATGTATACCCTTTACCTTCGAGGATTCGCTGAATCTGATCCAACACGCTTTTCGTTTGCGTTTTCAAATCGCCGAAATAGCTTACCGTGTGCGGATCGCCGTCGAGACTCGCCGGCAGCGCGCCTACCCCACTCAACGTGATAGTTTTCGCGTTCGCGGGGACCTCAATTGCTTCCGAAAATTCTCGTGCCCACGATGCTTCGAGGTGCGCGGGGGTACGGTGTCGCACAAGGGTGTCGCTCATTAGGTACTCCAATGTGATGCCGATTGACATGATGCCGTCAGTCGTGCGCACCAATCACGCGTGACGAGCTCGCTCATCGATCAATCGGGATATCGATGAGTGTCGACTCGTGATGGTACTTAGGTCGTGATGATCGGGAAAATGAATTAATTCGATACAATTGTTCGATACTATCGATCGATAGTGTTACGCAGATCAATGGTCCAGCGAGAGACATATGGAACTTCGCCACCTTCGCTATTTCCTGGCTATTGTTGAGTTCAACAACCTTTCACGGGCAGCTGAAAAGATGTGCGTTGCGCAATCCACGCTGTCGCACGCCCTTCGTCAGCTCGAAGAGCAACTGGGCATCGTGTTGTTCGACAGAGTTGGGCGAACCATTCGCCTCACACAGGCAGGCCGGGTTTTTCACGACTATGCGGCGCGCGTGTGCAACGAAACGATGCGAGCCAAGCGTGCCATGCAGGAACTCAACGAGCTCGACGCAGGTACCTTTACTTTGGGCGCTATCCCGGTATTTCCGCTTTCATTTCTGCCTGGGGCAGTCTCGTCCTTCAATCAGCAGTATCCGAAGGTTCGGATCGTGGTTCAGGATCTTCTCGCGGCGGAGCTTGAGGAAAAGTTGGCACTGGGTACACTCGATCTCGGTATTGCATTCCATCCCGCTTCACGGAACGACGTTGAATCCCAGTATCTTTTCACGGAGAGACTTGTCTTGGCCGTCGGTCGGGACCACCCATTCGCACAAAAGCACCGGATTCAATGGAAAACGCTTGATTCGATTCCCCTTGCGCTCCTCGCGCCAAAGTTTTCGACGCGCATCCTAATTGAAGATGCGTTCAGGGCTGCCAAAGTGCAACCGCGGGTAGTCGTAGAAATGGATACCACGGTGTCGCTTCTTGCGGTCGCTGCGGAAGGCAAGCTTGCAACCGTCGTTCCTGAACGTGCCGGAGCAGGCTTCGAAAACATCAACCTGATACCTATAACGCATCCGGAATTGTCCCGAAAGCTTGGCTTGCTATGGCCGAAGGGGACTGGACGGACTCGCGTCACGATGACTTTCGCACATATGCTTAGGGATGTGTCCGCGAATGTGCGACATGGCCAGAAAACGTGATCCGTGGTCAGTTCAATCCTGCTTGGTGGAATTCTCACACCGTGGGCATGCAGCCAAACGGGTGCACTTACTCTGATTCTCGGAGCGCCTGCGCCGTGTTGACTGACCGCTATCGGGAAAACCAAGTGACTGCGGATTCAACCGGTCGATGCAACGGATTGATGGAACCGCTGGGCGGGTGTGTCAAAGTTTAGCGTCTTACGCGGACGCTCGTTGAGACGCCTC
>NZ_CADFEH010000073.1:0-6993 GCF_902833155.1 Burkholderia sp. BCC1047
CCGCCGGCCAGATACTCGTCAACGATGCCTTGTCTGAACTGCTCGTTGTACTTCGTCATGTAAAACACCCCAAAGGTTGGACTAGTGTCCAACTTTTGGGGTGCAGTTCACGGGGCGCTTTTCTTTTTGCGGCGCATGCCGCCCGCCGCCGGAGCGGGCTGGCCGCTTGCATCACTCGATCGACGCGTACACGGCTTCGCCGAGCGTGAACGAATCGCTGCGCGCGATCGGCCACCACTTGTCGTACAGCGAGAAGCCGCAGGTGTGGCCGTCGAGCAGCGCACCGGGTTTCAGGTACTTCAGCAGTTGCGACATCAGCCGCACCTCGTGCGGCGCGACCCGCTGCACGATGTGGTGCGCACGCAGCTCGGACGGATGCGCGAGGCCGGCCGCCTGCACGAGTTCCTGCAGCGCATGCAGCGTATTGCGGTGGAAGTTGTACACGCGCTCGGCCTTGTCGGGCACGACGAGCGCGCGCTGGCGCACCGGGTCCTGCGTCGCGACGCCGGTCGGGCAGCGGTCGGTGTGGCAGTGCTGCGCCTGGATGCAGCCGACCGCGAACATGAAGCCGCGCGCCGAGTTCACCCAGTCCGCGCCGATCGCGAGCGTGCGCGCGATGTCGAACGCGGTGATGATCTTGCCGCTCGCGCCGAGCTTCACGCGGTCGCGCACGCCGATCCCGACGAGCGTGTTGTGCACGAGCAGCAGCCCT
Organism: Burkholderia sp. BCC1047; assembly: GCF_902833155.1. NCBI lineage: Bacteria > Pseudomonadati > Pseudomonadota > Betaproteobacteria > Burkholderiales > Burkholderiaceae > Burkholderia > Burkholderia sp. BCC1047. The sequence continues at coordinate 713 of NZ_CADFEH010000073.1, forward strand.
TCCTGCAGCGGCACGCCGACGTGGTCGGTGAATTCGAGCGGCGCCGCGCCCGTGCCGCCTTCCGCGCCGTCGACGACGATGAAGTCGGGCACGATGCCGGTCTCGAGCATCGCTTTCGCGATCCCGAAGAATTCCCACGGATGGCCGATGCACAGCTTGAAGCCGGTCGGCTTGCCGCCGGACAGCGTGCGCAGCCGCTCGACGAATTCGAGCAGCCCGCGCGGCGTCGAGAATTCCGAGTGCGTCGCGGGCGAGATGCAGTCCTTGCCCATCGGCACGCCGCGCGTCTCGGCGATTTCCGGCGTGATCTTCGCGGCCGGCAGCACGCCGCCGTGGCCGGGTTTCGCGCCCTGCGACAGCTTCACCTCGATCATCCTCACCTGCGGATCGGCGGCCTGTTTCGCGAACTTGTCGGGGTTGAACGTGCCGTCGTCGTTGCGGCAGCCGAAGTAGCCGGACGCGATTTCCCAGATGATGTCGCCGCCGTGCTCGCGGTGGTACTTCGACAGCGAGCCTTCGCCGGTATCGTGCGCGAAGCCGCCTTTTTTCGCGCCGAGGTTCAGCGAGCGGATCGCGTTCGCGGACAGCGAGCCGAAGCTCATCGCCGAGATGTTGAAGATCGAAATGTCGTACGGTTGCGCGCGAGTCGCGCCGACGCGGATGCGGAAATCGTGGTTCGGCAGCTTCGTCGGCGCGAGCGAATGGCTGATCCATTCGTGCGCGACGGCCTTCACGTTCAGCTCGGTGCCGTACGGACGGTTGTCGGCGACGTTCTTCGCGCGCTGGTAGACGAGGCTGCGCTGCGCGCGCGAGAACGGTTTTTCGTCGGTGTCGTCCTCGACGAAGTACTGGCGGATTTCAGGTCGGATGAATTCGAACAGGAAGCGGAAGTGGCCCCAGAGCGGGTAGTTCCGCAGGATCGCGTGGCGGTCCTGGTTCAGGTCGTACAGGCCGAGCGCGACGAGGGCGATGGGGATGGCGATCCACAGCCAGGAGAGTGCATGGACCGACGCGAGGACGGCCGCCGCGACGAGCAGCAGCACGGCACACCACATCGCGAGGTAGCGTCTTGAAAGCATGGGGACTCCGTAAGAATCTTGAAATGCCGCCATGCGTACGCTGCGCGGCGGCGCGCCGGCCGTAGCGGAATCATGTTCCGCCGGGCGCGGCGTGCCGCAAGTCTAAACCGAATGGATGTCAGCGTGCGTCGGCGAGCGCCGGCGCGTGGCCCGCCGCCGCAGCCTGCCCGGGCTGGCCGGTGGCCGCGGATTCGATGATGCCGCCGCCGAGGCAGATCTCGCCGTCATACAGCACGGCCGACTGGCCGGGCGTGACCGCCCACTGCGCGTCGTCGAACGCGAGCGAGAAGCGCGCTTCGCCTGCCGGGCCGGCGGCCGCAGTGCCGAATGCGCACGCCGCATCGGCCTGCCGGTAGCGCGTCTTCGCGCCGCACGAAAAGCCGTCGGCCGGCGGCTCGCCGGCGACCCAGCTCACGTTGCCGGCGACCAGTTCGCGCGACAGCAGCCACGGATGGTCGTGGCCCTGCACGACGTACAGCGCGTTCGACGCGATGTCCTTCGCGGCGACGAACCACGGATCGCCGTTGCCGCTCTTGCTGCCGCCGAGGCCGATGCCCTTGCGCTGCCCGAACGTGTAGAACGCGAGGCCGATGTGCTCGCCGACCACCTTGCCGTCGGGCGTCTTCATCGGGCCGGGTTTCGTCGGCAGATAGCGGTTCAGGAAATCGCGGAACGGCCGTTCGCCGATGAAGCAGATGCCGGTCGAATCCTTCTTCTTCGCGTTCGGCAGCCCGATCTGCGCGGCGATCTCGCGCACCTTCGTCTTCGGAATCTCGCCGAGCGGGAACATCGTCTTCGACAGTTGCGCCTGGTTCAGCCGGTGCAGGAAGTACGACTGGTCCTTCGTATGATCGAAGGCCTTCAGCAGTTCGAAACGCCCGTCGCGCTCGCGCACGCGCGCGTAGTGACCGGTCGCGATCATTTCCGCGTCGAGCGACATCGCGTGGTCGAGGAAGGCCTTGAACTTGATCTCGGCGTTGCACAGCACGTCGGGATTCGGCGTGCGGCCGGCCGAGTATTCGCGCAGGAACTCCGCGAACACGCGGTCCTTGTATTCCGCCGCGAAGTTGACGGCTTCCACGTCGATGCCGATCAGGTCGGCCACCGACACGACGTCGATCCAGTCCTGGCGCGTCGAGCAGTACTCGCCGTCGTCGTCGTCTTCCCAGTTCTTCATGAACAGGCCGACCACGTCGTAGCCCTGTTCCTTCAGCAGCCACGCGGTCACCGACGAATCGACGCCGCCCGACATGCCCACCACTACACGACGCTTGCTCATTTGCTGACCGCCTGACGTTCGAATGCCTCGGGGCGCGGCGCGACCGAATGCGTGTGCACGAAATCGAGCGGAATGCGCCGCCCGGCGAGATAGTCGTCGACGCAGCGCATCACCGCGGGCGAACGATGGCGCTCGCTGCAGGCGCGCAGTTCGTCGGCCGTCATCCACAGCGTGCGGACGATGCCGTCGTCGAGCGCATGGCCCGCGACCGGTTCGCCGGCCGTGCCGCAGAACGTGAAGCGCAGGTAGGTCGCGCCGGCGCTGCCGGGGCGATCGTAGTGCGCGAGATAGACGCCGACGAGCGCGTCGGGCGTGAACGGGTGCGCGGTTTCCTCGAGCGTTTCGCGGATCACGGCGTCGGCCAGCGTCTCGCCGGCTTCGAGGTGACCGGCCGGCTGGTTGATGCGCAGGCCCGTCGAGGTTTCTTCCTCGATCACGAGAAAGCGGCCGGCGCGCTCGACCAGCGCGGCGACCGTCACATGCGGGGTCCAGATTTCGGGTTTCATGGTTCGGCATTTTACCGGTTGCGCCCGAACGCTGCCGGCCGTTTCCCGCCGGGCCGCCCGCGGCCGGTCGCTCGTTAGACGATCCGACCCTCGCAGATCGTCCGTCCCGGCGATGCATGACGGCAGCGACCAGACTCATGTCGCATTCGAGCACGGTCGTGCGCAAAGTGCTGGCGGGGCCATCGCTTTCGGTTAAAGTGCAGCGTGAACGCCGTTGCTCGTGAGCCGGTAAGTCAGCCTGTCCGGCTCGTTGTGCAGTAAAGATCGCAAGAAAAGAAATACTGACAATGACTGGAGGAACTGACGATGCATATTGGAGTGCCTGCTGAAACGCGGGCCAACGAGGCGCGCGTGGCCGCGACGCCGGAAACCGTGAAGAAATACGCGGCGGCCGGCCATCGGGTCAGTATCGCGAAAGGGGCCGGCAGCGCCGCCAGCTATCCCGACGAAGCCTATGTGGCCGCCGGCGCCGAATTGACCGACCAGTCGGCCGCTTTTGCCGCCGATCTCGTGCTGAAGGTCCAGGCGCCCACCGACACCGAACTGCCGTTGCTCAAGCGCGGCGCCGTGCTGGTCGGGATGCTCGATCCGTTCAACGGCGAGCAGGCGGCGCAACTCGCCGCGGCCGGCGTGACCGGCTTCGCGCTCGAGGCCGCGCCGCGCACGACGCGCGCGCAGAGTCTCGACGTGCTGTCGTCGCAGGCGAACATCGCCGGCTACAAGGCCGTGCTGGTGGCCGCGTCGCTCTATCCGCGCTTCATGCCGATGCTGATGACGGCCGCGGGCACCGTGAAGGCGGCGCGCGTGCTGATTCTCGGCGCGGGCGTCGCGGGCCTGCAGGCGATCGCGACCGCGAAGCGGCTGGGCGCGGTGATCGAGGCGTCCGACGTGCGACCGGCCGTGAAGGAGCAGATCGAGTCGCTCGGCGCGAAATTCCTCGACGTCCCGTTCGAAACCGACGAAGAGCGCGACGCCGCGCAGGGTGTCGGCGGCTATGCGCGCCCGATGCCGCCGTCGTGGCTCGGCCGCCAGGCCGCGCTCGTGCACGAGCGCGCGAAGCAGGCCGACATCGTGATCACGACCGCGCTGATTCCCGGCCGCCCGGCGCCGACGCTGATCTCGGTCGACACCGCGCAGTCGATGAAGCCCGGCTCGGTGCTCGTCGATCTCGCGGCCGGCCGCGGTCCGGACATCGACGGCCGCAAGGGCGGCAACTGCCCGCTGACCGTCGCCGACCAGGTGATCGTGCACCACGGCGTGACGATCGCCGGCTACACGAATCTGGCGTCGATGGTCGCGTCGGACGCGTCGGCGCTGTACGCGCGCAACCTGCTCGACTTCATGAAGCTGATCGTCACGAAGGAAGGCACGCTGAACATCGACCTGACCGACGACATCGTCGCCGCGACGCTGCTGTGCCGCGACGGCGAAGTCACCCGCAGATAACGGAGGAGACCATGGAAGTCATCAATCACACGGTGATCAACGTGATCATCTTCGTGCTGGCGGTGTACGTCGGCTACCACGTCGTCTGGAACGTCACGCCGGCGCTGCATACGCCGCTGATGGCCGTGACCAACGCGATCTCGGCGATCGTGATCGTCGGCGCGATGCTCGCGGCGGCGCTTACCGTCGGCGCGACCGGCAAGTTCTTCGGCACGCTCGCGGTCGCGCTCGCGGCCGTCAACGTGTTCGGCGGCTTTCTCGTGACGAGGCGCATGCTGGAGATGTTCCGCAAGAAGGAGCCCAAGCGTGTCGAGGGCGGCAAGGAGGGCGCGCGATGAGCATGAACGTCGTTACGCTGCTGTACCTCGTCGCGTCGGTGTGCTTCATCCAGGCGCTGAAGGGGCTGTCGAACCCGAAGAGCGCGCGGCGCGGCAACCTGTTCGGGATGGTCGGGATGGCCATCGCGATCCTCACGACGATCGCGCTGATCGTCAAGCAGGCCGCGTGGCTCGGCGCGAACCTGCCGCTCGGCCTCGCGCTCGTGCTCGGCGCGCTGATCGTCGGCGGGGGCGTCGGCGCATTCGTCGCCGCGCGCGTCGAGATGACGAAGATGCCGGAACTCGTCGCGGCGATGCACTCGCTGATCGGTCTCGCGGCCGTGTGCATCGCGTATGCGGTGGTGTCGGAGCCGGAAGCGTTCGGGCTCGTGCCGCAGGACGCGGTGTCGTCGAGCTTCATTCCGTACGGCAACCGCGTCGAGCTGTTCATCGGCACGTTCGTCGGCGCGATCACGTTCTCCGGTTCGGTGATCGCGTTCGGCAAGCTGTCGGGCAAGTACAAGTTCCGGCTGTTCCAGGGCGCGCCGGTCGTGTACGCGGGCCAGCACCTGATCAACCTGATGCTCGCGATCGCGATGCTCGGCTTCGGCATCCTGTTCTTCATCACGCAGGCGTGGCTGCCGTTCATCATCATGACGGCGATCGCGTTCGTGCTCGGCGTGCTGATCATCATCCCGATCGGCGGCGCGGACATGCCGGTGGTCGTGTCGATGCTGAACTCGTACTCGGGCTGGGCCGCGGCGGGCATCGGCTTCTCGCTGAACAACGCGATGCTGATCATCGCCGGTTCGCTGGTCGGCTCGTCGGGCGCGATCCTGTCGTACATCATGTGCCACGCGATGAACCGTTCGTTCTTCAACGTGATCCTCGGCGGGTTCGGCGGCGAAGCGGCGGCCGGCGGCGCGGCGGGCGCGCAGGAGCAGCGGCCGGTGAAGTCGGGTTCGGCCGACGATGCGTCGTTCATGCTCGGCAACGCGGAAACGGTCGTGATCGTGCCGGGCTACGGGCTCGCCGTCGCCCGCGCGCAGCACGCGCTGAAGGAGCTGACCGACAAGCTGGTCGAGAAGGGCATCGACGTGAAGTACGCGATCCACCCGGTCGCCGGGCGGATGCCGGGGCACATGAACGTGCTGCTCGCGGAAGCGGAAGTGCCGTACGAGATCGTGCACGAGATGGAGGACATCAACGGCGAATTCGGCCAGGTGGACGTGGTGCTCGTGCTCGGCGCGAACGACGTCGTGAACCCGGCCGCGAAGACCGATCCGAAATCGCCGATCGCGGGGATGCCGATCATCGAGGCGTACAAGGCGCGCACGGTGATCGTCAACAAGCGCTCGATGGCGGCCGGCTACGCGGGCCTCGACAACGACCTGTTCTACATGGACAAGACGATGATGGTGTTCGGCGATGCGAAGAAGGTCATCGAGGACATGGTGAAGGCCGTCGAGTAACTGACGCTTCGGCTACGCGGCACCCGCTTCGATGCGCGGGCGCCGCGCTCCGGACAGGCCCGACCGGCGCAAGCCGGTCGGGCTTTTTTCATGGGTGCGCCCGGCAGGGCGCACTTACTTGGAGGTGAAAGTCCTCTACTCGCCCGGCAAGGGGAAGAGTTAGCCGAAGGCAAGGGTTTCCC
>NZ_CADFEH010000074.1:0-5016 GCF_902833155.1 Burkholderia sp. BCC1047
TCCGTTCCCCTGCCCGTTGCCGAGCAGGTCAGTGTTCTACGTGGGTCAATATTCGATGCAAATTACTGCGTAGGGTGGGTCAGGATTCCGTGCAAATCTACAGGCGGGTTTCGTTCCACCCGGCCCCCCTGCATCCGGAACAGCCCGGAACGTGCCCGCTTGACGCGAGCAGCTACCGTCGGTACAGACGAGATCGACGGCACTACCGTAGGTGAACGTCGCGGTTTGACCCGAGTTCCAACCCCACGCGTAGTTGAAATCGCCGCCGTTGGTCTTGATCTTGCTGCTGACCACCAGGTTGCCGCCACCCGCGTGATCCGAATCGGCATGGATGTAGATGTAGCCGCAATACGTCGTCAGATCGCCGGAAATGGCGAGACCGTCCGCGCCCAGAAGCGTGATCGTGCCTGCGCCCGGCGTAGTACCGTTCACGCCGGCCCAATTGCTGTTGCCATACGCGCTCGCGGAAGTGGATTTGCCGTTTGCGTCACGTCCGCCCAATGCCACGAGGTTGAAAACGCCCTGATTGGTGTCGGGATTGTTGCCCGTGTTGTTGCCGATATGACCGGTGGGATTCCCGCTTCCAAGGTACTGCCCGGCCTCCATATAAATCGAGCCGGCCCCAGACACTTCGAGCGTATTGTTCTTGTTGTCGAACGTGATGAAGCTATTGTTCGCGCCCGTGACGGCATTGAAACTCACGCCATCCTGAAGCTTGAGCTTGCCGTCGCCCGTCGTGTAGCCCGCAGCCGTGCTCGTGGCCCCGTGCGCAACTTGCGTCAACGCATTGCCGTTCGCATCCTTCGTCAGATCATTGAAGTGAATCAACGTATTGGCGTAAAGGCTGACATTGGCCTCTTGCGCTTCCAGCGTGCTCTCGTAGATATTCAGAACACCGGTGGTGTTCGTCTTGGCCCAGTCAGAAGGATTGGTGCTCGCACTTGCCGGCGCTTCACCGCCCCAGATCTGGATCGTGTCCGGGTCGAGCAGCAGCGTACCCGCCGCGCCGAGCGTGGACAGACCGTGCGTCACGCCCGTATAGCTCAAGCCCTTCTTGCCCGAGACTTCAGCGAAACCGCCGTCCCCCCCGTTCCTGCCGCCGCGGATGAAAATTTCGCCCGAGAACGCATTGGTGCCGTCCGACCAGACCGCGACCGTACCGCCATTGCCCTTTTGCGTCGCATCCGCCGACAGGACGACGTTCCTGCCCGTCGCGACCGTCGTCGCATTGTTGACAGTCGCGTCTTCGCCACGAAGACCGCCACCGATCTTGATCGTACCGCCACCCAATGCACCGTCCGCCTTGATCGCCGCATTGTCGATCGCGATGTTCTTTCCTTCGATCACGACGTTACCGCCCGCGCCGTCAGCCGACGACACATTCAGTGTTCCTGCCACGGTCGTATTGCCGTTTACCGCGTCGTTGTCCAGAACGATGCGGCCGTTCTTCGATTGCAGCGAACGCGCTTCGATCACGCCCGTGTTGTTGACTACGCTGCTGATTGCTGCGTCGGCAGCACGCGCGGTCAGGACCACCGCGGAGCCGTCAGCCGAAATCTGACCTTCGTTGCTCACCAGCGCGTCGAGCGCGCCCTTCGTGACTTGAACGCTGATCAGACCGTCGCCGTTGAAGTCCAGATCGACATCCTGCCCGGCTGCGAGTGCAACGCCCTTCGCGTTGATGGTGCCTTGGTTCGTGACTTTCCGACCGATCAGGGCGACGACACCCTGGCTGTTGATCTTCCCTTGGTTGACGATGTTCCCCATTGCGCCGGCGAACTTCGTCTTGCCCGCGAGGAAGTCGCTGTCGCTGATGTTCGCGCTCGAAGCAACGAGGCCTGCGACGTTGATGGTCGCGCCCTTGCCGATGACCACGCCACCGGGGTTGATCAGCCATACCTGGCCGTTCGCGTTCATGCTGCCGAGAATCTGGCTGGCACCATTGCCGCCGACGACACGGTTCAGCGAAACGGCCGCGCTGTTCGGTTGTGCGAACGTGACGGCGTTGCCTTGCCCAATGTCAAAGCCGTTCCAGTTCGTGACCATCTTCCCGGAATTCTGGATGATGGTCATGGACGAACCGTTCTGCGTGATCGAGCCCTGGCCCGCCACGATTTGACCGCCAGTCGGAAGCGGCGGCGCTGCGTACGCTGCGTCCGCCACGGCAGCAACACCGAGGGCCACGACCAGGGCCGCGCTACGTGCGCTGCGTTTGCCGCGAGCGTTCGTGTTCTCGGCTACGGCGATGAATGCACCGATCGCGGCATTCCAGACCAACCGATAGACGTGATTCATTGATGCCTTTTTCATTTGTAGTCCTTTTAAAATCGATCAGAAGGCCGTTCGGTCAGAACGCCATGCCGAGTTGAAGCCACGCGCGCCAGCTGGTATTCAGGCCATCGGCGTTGTTGCCCGCCAGCGACGCACCATCATTGCGGCCGATCGTCCGTGCGACAGCCGCGTGCGCGTTCCAACGACCGCTCCACACGTTCACGCCCAGACCTGCCGACGTCAACGTCACCTTGTTCGTGTGGCCTTCGTTGATTTCCGAACCGGCGTAAGTCGTGTGGTGCAAACGAATCTGGCCGACGTCCACGAAGCCAAGCGCTTGAACCTTGACGGACGGAACGCCGATATTCACGAAACGGCGCAGCTCGACCGTCCCCATCCAGCCTTCGTCGCCCGAACCTTCACCGACCGGATAACCCCGCACGCCGGTCGGGCCGCCGAGCAGGAACTTTTCCGAACTGTCGAGGTTCGTGTTCGACAATTGACCGGCCCAACCGCCATACACGCTCCAGTTCGGGTCGAGGGTCTGCAGACGGCTGAGGTTCGCCGCCAGTTTCGTGAACGTGCCGTGCGTGCGCGCCGTCATCGAATCCGCCAGTTGATCGACCGGGTTGCCCGACAGATCGACGTGACCAAACGTCACCGCGGCCCGGCCTTCGGTGACGCCACCTTCCAGCAGACCGTCGTAACGGTTGCCCGACAGCGAGAACGTCAGGTTGTCGAGCTTGCGCTTGCTCAGGCTCACGTCCAGCGCGCTGTCCTTCAGATACTTGTGGTCGTACATCACGGTCGCATTGAGGTTCTGCGTGCGCGTACGAATGATCGGGTAATTCAAACCAACCGAGCCGGTCACGGCCGAACCGCGCAGGTCGAGCGCCGAGTAAGCGTCTTGAACCACGCGGTAGTGCAGATACGAGCCTCCGAGCAACAGCGTCAGGCCGGTGGGCGTCAGCGGCAGGCTGTAGCCGAGGTTGGCGACTTCCGTGCCTTGACTCTTGCTCAGACCGAGCGTGACTTGATCGCCCATCCCGAGTGGATCATTCACGAAGATTGTCGCCGTGCCGCGCTCGATGCCCGTGCTGCGGCTGCCATAGTTGTCGATCGACAATTGGCCGTTGACGATCGGGGTCGGCGTCGTTTCAACGAGAAGCTTGCTGGTGCCCGGTTGAGCGCCCTTTTGCAGGACGGCCTTCGCGCTGACGCCCGGACGGTCGTTGATGAGCAGAAGTGCGCGTTCGAGGTCTTCCTTCTTCAGCGGGCGATCGGTCGGAAGCGCGGCGTTCGCGATTGCCACGATACGTTCGTTGCTGCTGCGCGTATTGCCCTTGATGGTGACGCGGTCCTTGCCGGATTCCAGACGGCCTTCCACGATCGTGATGACGAGATTGCCCGCCGTCAGGTCTTGCGGTGCAAGGTAGGCGTAAGCGAGTGCGTAGCCTCGACCGCGCAGATATTGGGTGATCGTATCTGCGATTTTTTGCAAGCCCGCGTGGGTCAGTTTCTTGCCCACCATCGACGCGGTAACAGACTGCAGGTCTTCTGCATCCGCCACACGCTTGTCACCGTCGAAGGTAATGGACTTCAGCGTCACCGTGGGGCCGGCTTCCGGCTCGCCCGCGCCCGGTGGGGCTTCGGACGGAACGACTTCTTCCGGGGTCGTAGCTTGCGGTGCGCGCGGTTGCGGGGCGATTTTCTGCTCGTTCAGGAGCGAACCTGCATTCGGCAAGGATTGCGCGTATGCAGGAGCGGCGAGGATCAGGATCGCCAGATATATAGGACTATGAAGTTTTCTTCTGAGGGTCATGGGTAGGTGATGGCCGTTGGTTGAGGCTTGAAAATTGCCTCTTGTTGGATGAATTGTTCTAAGCCCGCGTGGGGTGTGAGTGATCCGCCGTTCGCGAGCGGCGTTGACGGCGACTGCGCCGCCAAACGGCTCACGATTCAGATCGGCTTCACTGCCGGCACTCGCTTCCGTATCCGGAAGTGGCCGGCGCGCATCCCGTGCATGACCCGTCGTCACGCGCCACCGCCACCTGGACGTCTTCCGGCATGCCTGCTATCTCGAAGCGCACATGCCGCGCGTAAGGCTGCCCGATGGCCGCGTCGCGCTCATCGAGTCCGGTTGGGCCGGCAAGCTCAGCGGCTTCACGCTGCTCGAGGCGATGGTCGTCATGTTCGCCCGGCAGATACATTTGCCGCGACGGCCCGCGCCGTCGGCGAGTCGTGCCCCCGAATGCACGACGGTTTGCTACGCCAGCACGTGTGGTCCTCACGGCGTGGCGAGCTGGATATGCGCAAGAATGCTTATTCTTCATTTGAATATTATTTCCACTTTGCGTGAATTTAATTTGATTCCAACCTCTGTGCATCGCCTCGCCAATGGCACCCCGGCCTGCGCGCAAATTATGAATTGCGTCTCAAAAAATTCTAAAAGAATTTTCTTAAAAGATTGTCAAATACCGGATGTCTAAATATGAAGTCGAGTTTCGACCTGCCCCTCCGTTTCGCTTATAAAAAGCAAACGTTTTACCGGAGAGAATGCGGTCTGCGGCTATGCCTCGCCCCTGTCGACGCATGCCACACGGCTTCAGTTTGGTGCGGCACCGCTAGATGTGAAGCTTCAATAGGTTGTATCGATGGTTCATCCGGACTGAGTCTGGGAGACTGGAAGTCGCCAAACACCCAACCTTCCAGGAACCCAGCCGGATGAACACCCATAAGAATGCC
>NZ_CADFEH010000075.1:0-2283 GCF_902833155.1 Burkholderia sp. BCC1047
AGAACCGTCGTGATCGCTGCCGTCAGCGTCGTCTTGCCGTGGTCAACGTGACCAATCGTACCAACGTTCACGTGCGGCTTGGTCCGCTCAAATTTACCCTTGGCCATTTTCGACTCCCAGAAGGAATTTCACAGGTTGCGCCGCGCGCAAACAAGACACTGACTTTTTACTGCTGGTGCCCATGGGCAGGATCGAACTGCCGACCTCTCCCTTACCAAGGGAGTGCTCTACCACTGAGCCACATGGGCGCTACGCTTCAACTTAGCGGTCTGGAGCGGGTGAAGGGAATCGAACCCTCGTCGTAAGCTTGGAAGGCTTCTGCTCTACCATTGAGCTACACCCGCACGGGCCACTAACGATTCCTTGCCGCTCACTGCGCTGATATCTTGGTGGAGGAGGTTGGATTCGAACCAACGTAGGCGTAAGCCAACAGATTTACAGTCTGCCCCCTTTAGCCACTCGGGCACCCCTCCGTAGAGAACTGACGATTATGGGGGTGCATCGCACTCCTGTCAAGCATATCTGGAAGATTATTTTCACTCTCTTCCCGACTTCCGCTTCCCACCGATCCCCGCTCTCGCCCGGCTAAGGCAAGCGCGAGATGTTGCCGACCGGCGCCACATCTTCGTCAGACTCCGCCTTCAACGCTGATCTGCATCTGCGCTAAAAACGAAAGACCGCCATCATACGATCTCTTTCGCATAATGCCAAGCGGGTAGACACAAAATTTCGGCAAATATCGTGCCGGGCGGGTTTGGTGAGCCGGCTGTGGTTGCTCGCGGGAGGGTTGGTGGTGCTTCCGGCGCGCAATCGAGGTCCGGCAGCCGGTGCCGCGGACCACTTGGTGGTCATTTGCTGCGGGCGCCGTGTACGGGCGGGCGTCCTTCTCGCGGTTGCAGCGGGTCAGCCCCATCACCGAATTCGGCCACAGCCGTGTTCGACGGCTTCATGGGAACGCACGATACTCGTCTGGAGCCGCTCTCCCACACCGGCACAAGGCTCCATGCGCCCGCTTGCTCTGTAACGACATTCTTCGTGGTTGCAGCTGCACCTGCCACGCTGCGGCAAGGGCCCGGCGCCGCACGCGGCCGATCAGGAAGATCCGACTGCAGGCCTGGCTGATGGCTTCTCCGCGGAGTCCGGGAGGGATGCTCGGCGCTTGGGGCGCATCAGCAGTCGAAGACCGCACTCGAAGCCGAGTGCGCGGGTTGGGCGCCCATCGGCTAGCGCGCGCACAACGGATGAATCGGCACGCGCTGGTCCGACGATGTCCCCCAGGATAAATCCGGCGATTCTGCGGGCCCTGCGATGCTTACAGCCGCTACTCGGCGACGACGTGCGTGGAGGTCCAACCGTCCCCATAACCTTCCTGCCACCGCATCGAGTGGTCCTCATGCTCGGCGGCCCTACGCCCCTTCGTGGAAGGCGCCTAACGCCACCGGCCGGCTTATCGCAGCGAATCTTCGCGTACAGTCGATATCGCTACTGCTCGTGCCGCGCCCGCCTGGCCCAGCTGAACACGAATATCCGCGCCGATTCGATGCAGGCGCCTTCGCCGTACTTCACGCCTCCGAAGTCGTTATAAAACCGATATATGGCGCCAGAGCGTCGACATCTAACGTGCGCTGTCCGGCAATGCTCAAGCTGACGCGCGATCATAGCTAGAACGCGGTACACCAGCTAACCTGCCGGAGGCTCTCCGTTCGGCGGTCCGAATACGAGACGCGCCGAACACGCGCCAAGCGTCGGCGCAGTCAGCACATGGCCCCGCCGGTGGGGGAACAGCGCGACCGCCTGGGAGGTGCAGCCTATTCGCTCATCGAGGAAATTTGGGCGTTACAGGACGGTCAACGAATGGGCGTCGAAAGAAATTGCGCCGTTTTTTGATCTCGTCCGGCCCGCTACACACACGGCGCTGGCGGCCCCTCGGTCGGATCTCGTTGATCAAAAATGGAGTAGACGAGGTAGCGGGCTGGAGGAAGGGGAAAGCGGGGCCGCGCAATCGCGCTTGTCGATACGTTGCGGGGAGCGAAGTGAGGGCTTGATCGAAGATATGATCAATAATCGGCGGAATCGCTGGAGATGGAAGCGATTGAGGCAGTTGGACGCTGCAATGGTTTGCGGCAGAGGAGCCCGGCGTACGTAGCCTCGGTAACACCTCACCACATGCTTTTTGGGACACCGAAATGCAAAAACCCCCGCCTGGTCGGGCGGGGGTTTCTGGCTTAAGGAGCCTGACGATTACCTACTTTCACACGGGAATCCGCACTATCATCGGCGTAG
>NZ_CADFEH010000076.1:0-1584 GCF_902833155.1 Burkholderia sp. BCC1047
GGTTCGTCTCAATGCGCCACGCCAAGCGGCTGATTGAGGAATGGCGTATCGAGTACAACACCGAGCGGCCTCATAGTTCGCTCGGCTATCTGACGCCTGTGCAGTTCGCCCGGGCGCACGACGCGAAGCAGCAGTTTTTAACCTCGGACTCTAACTGCAGTCCGGACTAAAACCGGGGGCAGGTCACAATAGCAATCTTTTTTCTCAGCAAAACCGCGACTGCACAAAACATCGCCGCTCAGGCGGAAGCAAAAGTTATCGACTACGTCGGACCTATTGCGATCAGCCAGCTATACGATTGGTATTACAAAACTCCCAAAAGCTGCGGCGGCCAGTATCGGCCAGCTTTCCTGTGTAGCGGAGTCATGTTGCGCGCCACCGTGGAAAGTCCCGCTTTCCGGCCGTGGAACCCAAGCCCGGCCTCACAAGCGAGTGGCGGCGTCTCTTTCTCGTGGATCAGAGCCGACAGTAATTTTTCAAAGCTTGTTTTCGGTTATAAGAATGGATTCATACTATACCCCGGATATAGCACGCTTCAAGGCAAAGACAGCATCATGGTTCTCTGTGCGTATTCAATGGATGGCGGCACCGACCAGCGCCCTGGGAATGGTTGCGGCGCGTCCGCCAATTACCCTACCGAGAGCCGCCCCTGCATCGAGCAGGGAATCACAGATGCTCAAAAGTGGATAGAACATTTTGATTCGCTAAAGATAAAATACAGCGATCAATGCGGCTGGGATGTTACCAAAGGACACTCTGGCACCGCAGATCATTTTTATCAAAGCATTCTGGCGAGGCAAAAGATGCTTTCGCCATGGTGGGACATCCAAAACGAGTTGCGCGTGGCTACATGGAAGCAAAACAATGGCAAAAAACTTCCGATTCATTCGTTTTTCTACATAGCCGGCGACAACCAGGCCCTAACCAATGCCAAAATCGATCAAAAAACCTTCTATCAGGAATATGGAATTGTAGTTCCGGTGGTTGCGATCACTCTTCCAACATCGAAAGGCAAGGAAGCCTCTTTTTCCTATCAACGCAGCGATCAATCTCCGGAAGTTTTGTAACTGACTTGGGGGCTTTGCCCCCCCCAAGCTCGGCATGATGTTCGCCCTGGTCGACACCGTCCGTAACGTGAAGACGTGCCATGTCATCCGATGCGGAATCCATGCTCCGACGTCACTCCAGTGTGGTCCGCACGATACCCGGACCCGCCGATTATGCCGGACCGCTTCAATCCTGGGCGGCGCCCTCTCCATGCACGACGGCAGCAATCAGAGACGCACTCAGCAGCAGAAATTCCTGCACTGTATACCCGAGCTTCCGCGCCGCCGACTCGATATGTCGGTAATCACTGGAATCCACCTCCACGATCACTGCCTTACCGTCCACCCAAGCGCTTCCCATTCCTCCTCCTTGCATCCGACTTCTCGTATCTACTCGGCTGTTGATTTGCATGGAATCCTGACCCACGATTTGCATTGAATTCTGACCCACCCCTTGGACCAGCTTTGCGGGTTATTCGGTGGGTATCTGGGTCTTCTTTCTCTCCTTTTTTGGCTGTGTCGTGCTGTTTCTGAAACG
>NZ_CADFEH010000077.1:0-1414 GCF_902833155.1 Burkholderia sp. BCC1047
CGTTCCCCTGCCCGTTGCCGAGCAGGTCAGTGTTCTACGTGGGTCAATATTCGATGCAAATTACTGCGTAGGGTGGGTCAGGATTCCGTGCAAATCAACAGCCAAACTGCCTGAGCTCAGGCAGTGGGTTCAAGGGCCGGCTGCTCTAAGGCAATCATTTCCACGACGACGCTTCATATCTTTGACGATCGTCGAGATTGGCGAGCCGCCGTTCTCGAACTGTTCGGCGCAATAGGCGACCTGGATGCCTGCGCGCCGGCAGATGTACTCGTAATAGGCACTTTCGTCTGCACCCTGGGATCGTCCCCAGCGGCTTACGTCGTAGACGAGCATCACCTAGAAATCGGCCATGCCGGTTTCCACGTCCCGGATCAGCTGCTGCAGCGCTTGGCGCCCATCGATGATGAGCTGTCCGTCTATGCGTTCCGTCCGCAAGTTCATGCTCGCACCTCGGCCGGCGATTGCTGGCAGACGAACTTAAGAAGCTATGCCGATTGGCCACTTTCCGAATTTTTCTTATTTCGAGATGATCGGTTAGGTACACTCAAACGGCATCACCGCAAAAAGCGCGGGCCGCATGGGCTGCCACCCATACGACCCGCTGACCACCACCAACTCACCATAGGAGCGGGAAATGGCTAAGGCCAATCATAAGTCACGTACCGCCGTAACGGAACGCTTCGTCACTGTCCAAGAGTCAGCGCGCCATCATTCCTTGTCTAGGGTTCTCCGTGCCATCAGAGCACACCGGAGGCTCAACACGACGTATTTCCCGTGGATCAAAATAGCGGGAGTATGGCTTGAGGACGCGGGATTCGAGGCTGGAGAACGCGTCCGGATTACCGTCGAGGACAAGCGACTCATCATCACGCCGATGTGATCGGCTCATTGTCGATGGTGGGCGTCGCAAGTCACCACCGTCTGGAAGCTCGGTATCCGATGCTCCATACCGTTAGTAACTGTGACAAGCGGCGATTGTTCTGAAACTGCAGCGATTCGGTCACTCAGGTCCGCCGCCGCATAGCCTTTCCGGACGTGCAGCAACCCACCGGGCACCGCGCACATTTCCATCGCGCCAATGCAAAAACCCCCGCCTTGTCGGGCGGGGGTTCTTGGCTTAGGGAGCCTGACGATTACCTACTTTCACACGGGAATCCGCACTATCATCGGCGTAGAGTCGTTTCACGGTCCTGTTCGGGATGGGAAGGGGTGGGACCGACTCGCTATGGTCATCAGGCAAAGAGGGTTGTTGCGTTGCTTCGCAGCGCAACCAATCTTGGAAGAAGCAGTAATTTAGGTTGTGTGTATCACACACGAGAATCCAACCGTCCGACGCGCTCTGTAGCGCGAAACAGACTTGTTATAGGATCAAGCCTTACGGGCAATTAGTATCAGTTAGCTGAACGCATTACTG
>NZ_CADFEH010000078.1:0-1183 GCF_902833155.1 Burkholderia sp. BCC1047
CTTACTCGATGATCTTGGCGACGACGCCGGCGCCGACGGTACGGCCGCCTTCGCGGATCGCGAAGCGCAGACCTTCTTCCATCGCGATCGGAGCGATCAGCTTCACCGTGATCGACACGTTGTCGCCCGGCATCACCATTTCCTTGTCCTTCGGCAGCTCGATCGAGCCCGTCACGTCCGTCGTACGGAAGTAGAACTGCGGACGGTAGTTGTTGAAGAACGGCGTGTGACGGCCGCCTTCGTCCTTGCTCAGCACGTACACTTCAGCCGTGAAGTGCGTGTGCGGCGTGATCGAACCCGGCTTCGCCAGAACCTGGCCACGCTCCACGTCTTCACGCTTCGTGCCGCGCAGCAGGATACCGACGTTGTCGCCTGCCTGACCTTGGTCCAGCAGCTTGCGGAACATTTCAACGCCCGTGCAGGTCGTCTTCACCGTCGGCTTGATACCGACGATTTCGATTTCCTCGCCGACCTTCACGATGCCGCGCTCGACGCGACCCGTCACCACCGTACCGCGGCCCGAGATCGAGAACACGTCTTCCACCGGCATCAGGAACGCGCCGTCAACTGCACGCTCCGGCGTCGGGATGTACGTGTCCAGCGCGTCGGCCAGGCTCATGATCGCCACTTCGCCCAGCTCGCCCGTGTCGCCTTCCAGCGCCAGCTTGGCCGAACCCTTCACGATCGGCGTGTCGTCGCCCGGGAAGTCGTACTTCGACAGGAGTTCGCGAACTTCCATCTCGACCAGCTCGAGCAGTTCTGCGTCGTCCACCATGTCGCACTTGTTCAGGAACACGATGATGTACGGAACGCCAACCTGACGCGCCAGCAGGATGTGCTCACGCGTTTGCGGCATCGGGCCGTCTGCTGCCGAGCAAACCAGGATCGCGCCGTCCATCTGCGCTGCGCCCGTGATCATGTTCTTCACATAGTCAGCGTGGCCCGGGCAGTCGACGTGTGCGTAGTGGCGGTTAGCCGTTTCGTACTCGACGTGCGCCGTGTTGATCGTGATGCCGCGCGCCTTTTCTTCCGGTGCCGCGTCGATCTGGTCGTACGCCTTCGCTTCGCCGCCGAACTTCTTCGTCAGAACCGTCGTGATCGCTGCCGTCAGCGTCGTCTTGCCGTGGTCAACGTGACCAATCGTACCAACGTTCACGTGCGGCTTGGTCCGCTCAAATTTACC
>NZ_CADFEH010000079.1:0-1022 GCF_902833155.1 Burkholderia sp. BCC1047
AACCAATGCTCGTTCAGGCATTCATCGCGGAACCGCCCGTTGAAGCTCTCGATATAGGCATTCTCCACCGGCTTGCCAGGCCGAATGAACGACAGCGTGACACCGGCCTCGTAGGCCCATGCATCCAGCACCTTACCAGCGAACTCCGGCCCGTTGTCGACCGTGATGGATGCGGGTAAGCCTCGCATCTCCTTGAGCCGCTCGAGCACTTGCTGCACTCGTAAGCCCGGCAGCGACGTATCGACCTCGATGGCCAAGCACTCGCGCGTGTAGTCGTCGACCACGTTCAGGCATCGAAACCGCCGACCATAGGCCAGCCCGTCAGAAACGAAGTCCATCGACCAGCTCTGATTCGGGCCTGTTGGTAACGGCAGCGGCGTGCGCTCGACAGCCGCGATACGCTTGCGTCGCCGCTTGCGCACGCTCAGTCCCGCCTTGCTGTACAGGCGCCAAATGCGCTTGTGGTTGGCCAAGCAGCCATCCCGCTGCAACAGCACGTGAATCCGGCGATAGCCGTAGCGGCGCTTCTGCGCGGCAATGGCCACCATCCGGCCAGTCAGCGCTTCGTCGTCAACTCGGCGGCGTGATTCGTAGTGGAACAGCGAGCGCGAAATCCCTACCAGCCCGCAGGCTCGGGTAACACCCATGGCGCGTTCGGTCATCAAGATTCGGACCGCTTCGCGCTTGGCCTGCGGGCTTGCTACTTTCGAGCCAGCAGGTCCTTCAGCGCGGCGTTGTCGAGCATTGATTCGGCCAACAGGCGTTTGAGCTTGTTGTTCTCCTGCTCCAGTTCCTTCAGGCGCTGCGCTTCGGAGACCGTCATCCCGCCGAACTTCGCTTTCCAGTTGTAGTAGGTTGCTTCCGAGATGCCGTACTTTCGGCACAGCTCCGCCGGCTTCAGGCCAGCCTCAGCTTCCTTCAAGATGCCGATGATTTGTTCTTCGGTGAATCGCTTTTTCATTGCCGTTCCTCTCTGGAACGGACTCTACACCGTCACCGTACTAAACGCGGGGAGCAGGTCA
>NZ_CADFEH010000080.1:0-548 GCF_902833155.1 Burkholderia sp. BCC1047
CCGAAGCCGCAATCGGCCGGCGCACGAATTCGGTTCGCCAGTGGCGAACGGCCGGTGACGGAGAGCCGGTTACGGACGGCCGGTCACGGACGCTCGACCGCGAGCGCGACGCCCATCCCGCCGCCGATGCACAGCGACGCCAGCCCGCGCTTCGCGTCGCGCTTGACCATCTCGTGCAGCAGCGTCACCAGGATCCGGCAGCCCGACGCGCCGATCGGGTGGCCGATCGCGATCGCCCCGCCGTTCACGTTCACCTTCGACGTGTCCCAGCCCATCTGCTTGTGCACCGCCAGCGCCTGCGCCGCGAACGCTTCGTTGATCTCCATCAGGTCCAGGTCGCCCGGCGTCCAGCCCGCGCGCTCCAGCGCCCGGCGCGACGCCGGCACCGGCCCCATGCCCATCACGCTCGGATCCACGCCCGCGTTCGCGTACGCCTTGATCCGCGCCAGCGGCGTCAGGCCCAGCGCCGCCGCCTTCTGCGCCGACATCACCAGCACCGCCGCCGCGCCGTCGTTCAGCCCCGACGCGTTCGCCGCCGTCACCGAGCC
>NZ_CADFEH010000081.1:0-529 GCF_902833155.1 Burkholderia sp. BCC1047
GACTGGAAGAAGATGCAGGCGATCCACGTGGACGGCGCGTTCCTGACGACGAAGGCCGCGCTCAAGCACATGTACAAGGACGATCGCGGCGGCGTCGTGATCTACATGGGTTCGGTGCACTCGCACGAGGCGTCGCCGCTGAAGTCCGCGTACGTGACGGCCAAGCATGGCCTGCTGGGTCTCGCGCGCGTGCTGGCGAAGGAAGGCGCGAAGCACAACGTGCGCTCGCACGTCGTGTGTCCGGGCTTCGTGCGCACGCCGCTGGTCGACAAGCAGATTCCGGAGCAGGCGAAGGAGCTCGGCATCAGCGAAGAGGACGTGATCAAGAAGGTGATGCTCGGCAACACGGTCGACGGCGTGTTCACGACGGTGCAGGACGTCGCGCAGACGGTGCTGTTCCTGTCGGCGTTCCCGAGCGCCGCGCTCACCGGCCAGTCGTTCGTCGTCAGCCACGGCTGGTTCATGCAGTAACGCCGGCGTTTCCCCGACGGTAGGCGACTTCCGCGCCACCGCCCTTCTCGAGATGGCG
>NZ_CADFEH010000082.1:0-510 GCF_902833155.1 Burkholderia sp. BCC1047
GTCACCACGGTAGGATTCATGACTGGGGTGAAGTCGTAACAAGGTAGCCGTATCGGAAGGTGCGGCTGGATCACCTCCTTTCCAGAGCTACTCGCGAAATTGAGCGCTCACGCTTATCGGCTGTTGATAAAGACAGAAAGACTGTCTGTTAGCGGTTTTAACGGTTATAATGCCGGCCGCTTTCGATAATCATCAATGACAAACATTCGAATGAAGTTTGATTCGAGTTTTTCTCATTGGCGATTGAGCCAGTCAGAGCGGTACGAAAGTATCGGCTGTCGTTCTTTAACAATCTGGAAGAAGCAAGTAATTTGGATAGCGGAAGCGTCTCGAGATGGACGTGGAAGTTATCCGGGTTGTGATTGTATCGATGTATCTCAAGATGATTCGAACTCTAAGTTCGACTTAAATTGGAATACGGCACAACGCGAGAACTCAACCTGTAACGAGACAGACTCGTTATAGGGTCAAGCGAACAAGTGCATGTGGTGGATGCCTTGGCGATCACAG
>NZ_CADFEH010000083.1:0-438 GCF_902833155.1 Burkholderia sp. BCC1047
GAGGCGTCTCAACGAGCGTCCGCGTAAGACGCTAAACTTTGACACACCCGCCCAGCGGTTCCATCAATCCGTTGCATCGACCGGTTGAATCCGCAGTCTTCTCGGGGCAGTTCTGCAGGAGCATTGCCTGCGAACCCGTAGACCTCGATGCCACTCAACAAACCGCAGCTCTCGAATATAAATATTCCGGCTGGTTCATCGTCTGGACCGAAAATAAAATCGCCGAGGATGTGTACGCCTGGGGGCGCAGGGGCGCGGCCCTTGATGCGGAAATTGATGGACCCACAGCCGCAAGGACAGCGCCATGGCGTTACCTCGGCCGCTGCGAGTTGTGAACCGCACCGAATTTTGTGGAGGCTCGGATTCTTGAGAGAATCGAGCCATGAACAAGAAGGCAACCAAGTTTTCCCCGGAAGTCCGGGAGCGCGCAGTGCGTCT
>NZ_CADFEH010000084.1:0-404 GCF_902833155.1 Burkholderia sp. BCC1047
GAATCGGTTCTTCACGAAACCCGTCAGTTCGCGCCGCCCGCGGCGCTCGAGCAGACGGCGACCATTTCCGGCATGCCGGCCTATCGCGCGCTCGTCGCCGAGGCCGAGCAGGATTACGAAGGCTTCTGGGCGCGTCTCGCGCGCGAAGGCCTCACGTGGCACAAGCCGTTCACGACCGTGCTCGACGAGCGCAACGCGCCGTTCTACAAATGGTTCGACGACGGCGAGCTGAACGCGTCGTACAACTGCCTCGACCGCCACGTCGAAGCCGGCAACGGCGAGCGCGTCGCGGTGATCTTCGAGGCCGACGACGGCACCGTCACCCGCGTCACCTATGCGGACCTCCTCGCGCGCGTGTCGCGCTTCGCGAATGCGCTGAAGAAACGCGGCATCGGCAAGGGCGA
>NZ_CADFEH010000085.1:0-356 GCF_902833155.1 Burkholderia sp. BCC1047
GCCTTCTGCGCGGCTTCCGCCTTGTTCTGCGACAGCGCCGCGAACGCGTCCTGCTCTTCGCGCGTGATCCCGTATTCCTTCGCGACGTTCTCCGCCGTGATGCCCATGTGGTACTGGTTGTACACGTCCCACAGCCCGTCGACGATCATCGTGTCGACCAGCTTCGCGTCGCCCATCCGGAACCCGTCGCGCGAGCCCGGCAGCACGTGCGGCGCCGCGCTCATGTTCTCCTGGCCGCCCGCGATCACGATCTCCGCGTCGCCCGCGACGATCGCGTTCGCCGCCAGCATCACGGCCTTCAGGCCCGAGCCGCACACCTTGTTGATCGTCATGCCCGGCACCGCGCTCGGCAGCCC
>NZ_CADFEH010000086.1:0-341 GCF_902833155.1 Burkholderia sp. BCC1047
CGCGGCCACCTCGGCCGCCAACTGATCTCGACGTTCAAGCTCGACGCGAACGCCGATCCGCAGGCGTACGGGATCGGCATCAAGGAACTGTGGGAAATCGATCCCGCGAAGCACAAGCCGGGCCTCGTGATCCACACGGCCGGCTGGCCGCTGAAGTCCGACACGTACGGCGGCTCGTTCCTGTATCACATGGACAACAACCAGGTCGTGGTCGGCTTCGTGGTGGGCCTGGGCTACACGAACCCGTACCTGTCGCCGTTCGAGGAATTCCAGCGCTACAAGACGCACCCGTCGATCCGCGCGTTCCTCGAAGGCGGCAAGCGCGTGTCGTACGGCGCGCG
>NZ_CADFEH010000087.1:0-302 GCF_902833155.1 Burkholderia sp. BCC1047
CTGTGGTGCGTGAACGTCGGCTACGGCCGCAAGGAACTCGCCGACGCCGCGTATCGCCAGATCCAGGAACTGCCGTTCTACAACACGTTCTTCAAGACGACGCACCCGCCGGTGATCGAACTGTCGGCGATGCTCGCGGAAGTGACGCCCGCCGGCTTCAACCACTTCTTCTATTGCAACAGCGGCTCGGAAGGCAACGACACCGTGCTGCGACTCGTCCATCAGTACTGGCGCGTGCAGGGCAAGCCGCAGAAGAAGTACGTGATCTCGCGCAAGAACGGCTATCACGGCTCGACGATCGC